>JBJFGB010000171.1:0-34046 GCA_051892295.1 Faecousia sp.
ATGTCGTCCCGGTGCAGATTCGTGTTGGAGACGACCATCTGCACCAAGACGGTGCCCAGACCCTGCCCGATGCAGGAGGCGCCGCTGTAGATATGCACCTTGGCATCGCCCTCAACAATCAGCTTGCAGCGTCCCCAGTCGGGGATGCCCACGCCGACGCCCGCGTTTTTCATCGCGCAGGCGATACCCTTGACCTTCGCGTTGTCAAAGTCCTCCTTGACGGCGAGCAGCGTCTCGACCAGACCCGTCGATTCGTCGACAATCTGCCCGTTCGGCAGGACACCGCCGGGACGGATGGCATTGCGGTAGCGGATCTCCCACGGGGTAATGCCGACCTTATCGGCTGCCTCGTTTAGGAGGGTTTCAATCGCAAAGCAGGTCTGTGTCACACCGAAGCCGCGGAACGCGCCTGCGGGCGGGTTATTGGTATAGTAGGCGTAGCCGTCGATCTCGAAATTCTCATAGGCATAGGGCCCTGCCGCGTGGGTGCAGGCGCGCTCCAAGACGGGACCGCCCAAGGAGGCGTATGCGCCGGTATCGGAGACAACGGTTGCCTTGACGCCCTGAATGATGCCGTTCTCGTCCACGCCCATGGTAAAGTCCATATCGAACGGGTGGCGCTTCGGGTGGATGAGCAGCGATTCCTCGCGGGTGAGCTTGCATTTGACGGCTCTGCCCGTCTTGTACGCAATCAGCGCCGCAAGCGGCTGGACGGTCATATCCTCCTTGCCGCCAAAGCCGCCACCCACAAGGGCGTTTTGAATCTTGACCTTTTCATAGGGCAGACCCAGCATCAGCGCGACCTCGTGCAGGGTCGTATGGGCGCTCTGGTCGGTGGAGTACATCATGATACCGTCGCCGTCCGGGATGGCAACGGCGCACTCCGGCTCCAAAAAGGCGTGCTCCGTCCACGGAGTTTGGAAGTGCCCGTGTAAAACATGTTTGGAATTTTTGATCGCTTCCTCGGCGTTGCCCCGGGAGACATGCTTATGCGCAAGCAGATTGCCGTTTTTATGTACAATCGGCGCATAGGGCGCGGCTGCCTCGGTCGGGTTATTCACGGCGGGCAGAACCTCGTATTCCACCTTGACAAGCTTCTTTGCCTTCTCCAGAATCTCCTGCGTCTCGGCGGCGACAAGGGCAATGGCGTCTCCGAGGAAATGCGTGATGCCGCCCACGGGGATCATTACGGGCCAGTCGTGCACAAGATGACCAATCAAATTACTGCCCGGGATATCCGCTGCCGTCAGAACGCAAATGACACCGGGCAGCGCCTCCGCCTTGCTCGTGTCAATTGAAAGCACGCGGGCGCGGGGATATTTGCTGCGGACTGCGGAGCCGTAGCACATCTTTTCGGGATAATAATCGTCGGGATACTTGCCGTAACCGAGCACCTTCTCCTCCACGTCCAGACGGTGGACGCGGGAGCCGAGCTTCCAGTCCGTCGCGGAGGGCAGGGGAATCTTGCCGTCGCGGAGAATCTGCCCTGCCAATTTGATGGCGGCGATGATCTTGACATAGCCCGTGCAGCGGCAGTAATTGTTGCGGATGGCGAAGCGAATCTGCTCCTCGGTGGGGTCGGGGCATTTATCCAGCAGCCCCTTGGCGCAGATTACCATGCCGGGAATACAGAAGCCGCACTGCACAGCGCCCGCCTCGCCGAAAGCGAAGGTGTATGCCGCCTTTTCAAAATCGGAAAGACCTTCCACGGTCAGGATATGCTTGCCGTCTAAGCGCTCGGTATCGGGAATGCAGGCGCGGCACGGCTCGCCGTCAATCAGCACCGTGCAGGCGCCGCAAGCGCCCTCGCTGCATCCGTCCTTCGCGGAGGTGATGTGCATTTCGTCACGCAGGAACCGCAAAAGCTTCTGCTTCTTGGTTACGGTGACTTCCTTTCCGTTGAGAAAAAATGTAGCCATATCGAAAAACCTCTTTTCCCTTTGTGCAGATACCACAAAGGAGATTGGAAAAAAGCCAATATTTTTAGACTTTAATCCCATTATACAACAAAACACTCTCTCCTGCAAGGAGAGAGCGGCTGTTTTTGAAAATATTTTTTGGAAAGACACATCCGGCGTTCAATGCGGACGCAAACCGAGGATATAATCCGCGCTGACGTGGTAAAGACGGCAGAGGGAGATCAGGTGGCGGATGGGCAGCTCGCTGGCACCGCGCTCGTAGCGGGCATACATGGTCTGCGAGGTGCCGAGAATCTCCGCAACCTGCGTCTGCGTCAGATCGGCATCCTCGCGCAGATCGCGGATGATCTTCACATATGCCTCCATGCGAACCACCCTCCTTGCCTATTCTTCCGAGAATTCTATCATAGTAAATATATTTGCAAAAGCGTTCATTCTCTTTGGGTTAATTTGCTGATGTTAAGTAGCGCAGGGCTTCGCGGTAGCCTTCGAAGCCGAGGCCTTTGAAGGTTTTTTGGCATGCCATGCCGGCGTAGGAGAGGTGACGGAAGGGTTCGCGGGCATCTACATCGGACAGGTGCACCTCCACGGCGGGAAGGGCGACGGCTTTGAGGGCGTCTAAGATCGCTACGGAGGTGTGGGTATAGGCGGCGGGGTTGATCACAATGCCGTCGAATTTGCCGTAGGCTTCCTGAATCCAATCGACTAAGACGCCTTCGTGGTTGCTCTGGCGGATGTCTACCTCGCAGTTTAGTTCCTCTGCGGATTGGCGGAGGAAGGCTTCCAGCGCGGCGTAGGTTTGCGTGCCGTAAATGGTAGGTTCGCGGAGACCGAGGAGGTTGAGATTCGGCCCGTTGAGTACGAGAATTTTCATGGGTTTCTCCTTATGGTGAAGATGAGATAGTAGGCGGTCGTGAATTAGGGAATAGGTCTGCTCGGATAATCGTTTTCGTTGAATGCAGTCGAGGGTTCCTGCACGAGATTGCCACGTCGCTGCGCTCCTCGCAATGACAGGGGGGAGGTTGGTGCGGCGTTGGGGTTCCTGCACCGGCGCGCCGAGTCGTCGCGCCCTACGGAGAGGGTGCAGTCAACGGTCGTAGGGCACGACCACTGGGCGTGCCGTCCGCGTCAGCGGCGGACGGTACAGATGAACGGGTTTGTACGCAGTAGGTAGTTCCTGCACGGGATTGCCACGGGCGCGAGCGCCCTCGCAATGACATGAAGGGGAGATTTGTACGGGGTCGGTAGTTCCTGCATGAGATTGCCACGGGCGCGAGCGCCCTCGCAATGACATGAAGGGGAGATTTGTACGGGGTCGGTGGTTCCTGCACCGGCGGAGGCATGCCTCCGCCCTACAGGGGTGCGGTGGTTTTTGGGGGTGCGTGCGTGAGATTGCACCCGCAAGGGGTATGCCGCATCCGTAACGCTCGTTTCTCGCGAACGGCTGCGCTACCACGGCGCAAGCGCCTCGCAATGACAGGGTGGGAGGTTGGTGCAGAGCTGGGTGCCTGCACGCGGGCGGCTGATAGCCGCCCCTACGGCGAGGGGGTGTTTGTTTTTTAATCCGCGCGGAGCGCTCCACAGTCATTCACCCTTAGCTCTTAGTCCTTAGCCTGATAGGTGGTTCCTGCACGGGCGGACAGGGTCGTCCGCCCCTACGGCGGGGACTGTAGGGGGGTTACAGCAGCGCGATGATTTGTTCGGCTGCGGGGGCGGGGGTGGGGGTGGTTTCTATGATATGGTCGGCGAAGCGTTCGTACAGGGGGCGGCGGGTTTCGTAGAGATCGGTTAGGGCGGTCGATTGGCTGATTGGGCGGCCGTCCGTGGGGAGGGACGAAAGCTCGCGCTTGCGCCAGAAGATCACGCCGTTTTGATGCAGGTATGCGTAGTTTTCCTCCCTTGTGACGCAGCCGCCGCCTGTCGCGATGACGCAGCCGGAGCGCTTGCCCAGGTCTGCCAACACTTCACTTTCCACCTTGCGGAACGCTGCTTCCCCTTCTTGGGCGAAAAAGGTCGGGATATCGCAGCCCAGGCGGTTAACAATCTCCGCGTCCGCGTCGAAAAACGGACGTTGCAGCCGCTTTGCGACCAGCTTTCCGACCGTGGTCTTGCCGCAGCCGGGCATGCCAATCAGGATGATGTTCTGCATCTCTCGATTAAGTTGACATAATATTTCTTCGCAGCGGGAATCGGGAATGGATTCTCCCGTGAAGCGCTCCGCAGCGCGTTTTGCCTGCGCGACGAGCATCGGCAGACCGCCCTCGCAGCGGATGCCGCGTTCCTCCGCGTCCAGCAGCAGCCTTGTCCGCGCGGGGTTATAGATGAGGTCGAGAACGCAGCGGCAATTGGGGAGCAGATCAAGGTCAATCAGCCGCGCGCCGTTCTTTGGGTACATGCCGACCGGTGTGGCGTTGACGACCAGCACCGCATCCGGATGGCTTGCAAGGGTATCGTAGGTATTCTCGCCATGTCTGGAGAGGGCGACGACCCTTGCGCCTTGCTCCCGCAGGACGCACTGCACGGTCTGCGACGCGCCGCCGGTGCCTAAGACGAGGGCTTTTTCGCCCGGCTTTATGCCGCCGTTTCGTTGCAGCAGCCACGAAAAGCCGTCAAAATCCGTGTTATCGCCGTAGAGCGTGCCGTCCTTGCGGCGGACGAGGGTATTGACATTGCCGAGCTTTTGTGCCGTTTCGGACAGCTCTGCGCAATAGGGCAGGACGGCGCGTTTATAGGGGATCGTCACATTGAGGGCGTCGAAACGGTCGGAGCGGAGAAAGGCGTCCAGCTCTTCCGGGGCGACCTCGAAGAGTTCATAGGAATAGTCCGCCAGTGCCCCGTGAATTTGCGGGGAATAGCTGTGCCCGAGGTGTTCGCCCAATAAGCCGCAGCGCATCAGACGACCTCCGTATAGCTGCCCAAATACTTGAACTCCTCACAAATCGAGCCAATCTCGCACATGAGCTGGACGAATTCCTCGGAGTAGACCGAGGTCTCCAAATCCAGGTAGAACATAAATTCAAAATCGCGGTCGGGCAGGGGACGGCTTTCGAGCTTGAGCAGGTTGATGCCGAGGGCGTAGAGGCGCGCCAAGACCTTATACAGTGCGCCGGGCTTATGGGGCAGGATCATCATGACCGAGGTCTTATCCGCGCCGGGGTAGATTTCGGTATCCTTCGAGATGCACAGGAAGCGGGTGTGGTTATTCCCCTCGTCCTGCACGCTGCTCTGCACGACCTTTAAGCCGTACAGCTCCGCGCACATCCGGGAGGAGAGGGCGGCAATGTCCTTGCGGTCGGACAGGGCGACGGTCTGGGCGGCAACGGCGGTATTCTCGCAGCAGGTGATCTTCACATTGCCCAGGGACTTGAGGAAGCCTGCGCACTGGTTGATCGCCTGCTCGTGGGAGAAGACCTCCTTAATCTGCGTGTGGTCGGGCTTGGCAAGCAGGCAGTGGTCAATCTTCAGCCGCGTCGAGCGGACGATGCTGAAATTATGCTCAATCATCAGGTCATATACGCGGTTGACGGAGCCTGCGGTGCTGTTCTCAATCGGCAAAATGCCGTAGCGGCAGAAGCCCGCCTCGATTGCGGAGAACACGCCCTCAAAATTGCGGAAATACTGAATATTCGGGGTAACAAACAGCTTTTCACAGGCAAGCTGGGAATAGGCACCCTCGACACCCTGACAGGCGACGGTGGCGCTGCGGGGGAAGAGGCGCGGCGTGTTTTCAATCGCGTGTTCGATTTTGTCATAAAGCGGGGTGCGGGTGCCCTTCTCCTGATAGGTGCGGCTCAGCTCGAACAGCAGGGAGTACAGCACGCGCAGATAGGACTGCATATCCTCCCGCGCCTTGCCCGTGACATCCGCTAACTTTTCCCGCTCCCGCGCCGTTTGCAGGATCGGTAAGCCGTTCTCCTTCTTAAACGCGGCGATATTTGCAGCAATGTCCATGCGTTTTTGAAACAGGCGCACGATCTCGTCATCTACGGCGTCGATCTGCGCGCGGTAGTCCTTCAATTCCATTGATTTCCCTCCAATATAGCGTCTAATATTGCGATTGCGGCGGCAGCCTCCACCACGGGCACCGCGCGCGGGACGATACAGGGGTCGTGCCGTCCCTTGATTTCCAACAGGGCAGGGGCGGTGGTGCCGGTAAAGCGGATCGTCTCCTGCGGTTGGGCAATGGACGGGGTTGGCTTGAACGCGGCGCGGAAAATGATGGGCATCCCCGTGCTGATGCCGCCCGCGATGCCGCCTGCGTGATTGGTACGGGTACGGACAAAGCCGTTTTCGTCGTAATAATAGGGGTCGTTATTCTGACTGCCCCGTAATTCCGCGCAGCCGAAGCCCTCGCCGAACTCCACGCCCTTAACGGCGGGAATGCCGAAGAGGATCTGCGCAAGGCGGTTTTCCATTCCGCCGAACATCGGCTCGCCGCAGCCCGCCGGTACACCGGTGACGGCGCATTCGATCACGCCGCCGACGGAATCCAACGTCGCCTTGGCGTTGGCAATCTCTGTTTGCATGCTCTCCCACGCGGCGGGGTCGAGCGTCAGACCGCCGACGGGCAGGGCGGGGGAGACGGGGTCAAAGCCGGTATCCCGGACAGCGCCGATGCTGAGGATATGGGCGCCAATCCGGATGCCCTTCTGCGCTAAATATTGCAGGCACAGCCCGCCCGCGATGCACAGGGGCGCGGTCAGTCTGCCGGAAAAATGTCCGCCGCCGCGATAGTCCGCCTGATCGCCGTATTTGACCCATGCGGGGTAATCGGCATGGGAGGGGCGGGGCATTTCGGAAATGTTGCCGTAGTCCTTCGAACGCGTGTCGGTATTGCGGATGATGGCAGTGAGGGGCGCGCCGCAGGTGTGTCCCTCCACCAAGCCGCTTAAGAATTCGGGCTTGTCCGCCTCCTTTCGCGCCGTGGCGTAAGCCCCTTGTCCCGGGGCGCGACGGGCGAGAAAGGCGTCCAGCGCGTCCAAGTCCGGCGTGAAGCCGACGGGAAAGCCGTCGATGCATACGCCGATGGCGGGGGCGTGGGACTGCCCGAAGATCTGAATTTTTAACGCAGTGCCGAATTGGCTGCTCATTGGGGGTTCTCCCCTTTCTGCATGGTTTCAAAGTCCGCCCAAAAGCGGGGATAGGATTTTTGCACCGCCTCCGCGCCGAGAAGCGTTACCGGTTTCTCACAGACGGAGGAGGCAATCGCGGCAAGCATGGCGATGCGGTGGTCATTGTGAGAATCCACCCTGCCGCCGGTGAGCGTCCCGCCGTGAATCATTAAGCCGTCAGGCAGAATTGCAACCTCTGCGCCGAGGTTACTTAACGCGCCCGCGACGGATTGCAGACGGTCGCTTTCCTTGATCTTTAACCGCTCCGCGCCGTAGATTCTTGTGGTTCCCTCCGCGCAGGCGGCGGCGAGGGCGAGGGGCGGCACGAGGTCGGGGATGTCCCTTGCGTCGATGTCGATGCCGTGCAGCGTTCGCGGGCGGACGGTTACGGCGTTTACCGTCCATGTGACCTCCGCGCCGAAGCGGTTCAGAAGCTCCGCAATCTTTCGGTCGCCCTGCGGGGAATTCGGTGCAAGCCCCGTGACGGTGACGACCTCCGAAATCGCGCCTGCGGTTAGCCAAAAAGCGGCGTTGGACCAGTCTCCCTCGACCTCTGCGCTACCGCAGGAGCGGTATTGCTGCCCTGCGGGGATGTGCCAGCCGGTTTTTCGCTCTTCAATCTCGATGCCGAAGGTACGCAGGGCGGCAAGGGTCATGCGGACATAATCGGCGGATTCCAAGGGGGAAGTTAACATAATATCGGAATCCCCGCCCGTCAGCGGGAGGGCAAAGAGCAGTCCGCTGATGAACTGGGAGGAGATGTTGCCTGCCATGCGGTAGGTGCCGCCGGTTAATTTGCCCTCGCAAAGCACGGAGTCCGCCGTCGGGCGGGAGAGCTTGCAGCCGTGCGCCTCCAATTCCTCCCACAGGGGCGAGAGGGGGCGTTCGGGCAGTCTGCCGTGGAGCTGAAAGGTTGTTTTTACGCCGAGGGCGGCGGCGACGGGCAGGAGAAAGCGCAGAGTGGAGCCGCTTTCGCCGCAGTCGCAGCGGCAGGCAGCGGCGCGGGGGCGGGGTGTGATTTGATAGCTTCCGTTTTGATACGCTGCATTCGCGCAGAGGGCGGTCAGGCAGGCGGCGGTCGCCTCGATGTCCTTGGACAGCTCCGCGCAGGAGAGGTCGGTCGGGGTATCCGCCAAAGCCGCGCAAATCAAGAGCCGGTGTGCCTGGGATTTGGAGGCGATGGCGGCAATTTGCCCTCCAAGGGGGTGAGGGATTATGACCTTATCCATGGCGCATTCCCGCCTCGATGATGGGCTGCAATTCCGTCACGGGAATTCTTTCTAAGGTGCAGCCGCCGATGGCGCGGGGGACGACGATCGTCAGGGTGCCGCCTGCCCGCTTTTTATCGGAAAGCGCCGCGTTGGCAAGGTCTTCGGCAGAGAAGCTCGTCTCCGTCGGCAGACCAAAGCTGTGCAGGACGCTTTCAATCTCCTCGGGGTTCGGGTAGAACGCCCGCGCCATCATTGCCGTGCCGATGGCGACCGCCTGCCCGTGGGAGACGGTGAAATGACTGCATTGCTCGATCGCGTGCCCGATGGTATGCCCTAAGTTGAGCTTTTGCCGCTCGCCCTTGTCAAACTCGTCCGCGCAGACCACGTCCCGCTTGCATTCGACGCAGCGGGTGATGACATAGTCCCGGTCAAAGTCCGTGCCACGTTCGCGCAGGTGGGCAAAGAGCTGCGAATCAAACAGGATCGCGGTCTTGATGACCTCGGCGCAGCCGTCGCGGAAGGTGGCTGCGGGCAGGGTATTCAGTGCGTCGGGGTCGCACAGCACAAGGGAGGGCTGATGAAACGCGCCCACCAGATTCTTGCCTGCGGGGAGGTCGATTGCCGTCTTGCCGCCGACGGAGGAGTCCACCATCGCCAACAGCGTGGTCGGCACTTGGATCAGCGGAATGCCCCGCAGATAGGTCGCGGCGGCAAAGCCCGTGAGGTCGCCCACCACGCCGCCGCCGAGGGCGATGGCGGCATCCGTGCGGGTGAGCTGCTTGGCGGCGAGGATGTTTAATAGGTTAACATAATATTCAACGCATTTGGTGCGCTCGCCTGCGGGGACGGAGGCGGTATGGATGCTTAACCCCGCAGCCTTGAGGCTCTGATAGACCCTGGCAAGGTAGAGTGGCGCGACGGTCTCGTCCGTGACAACGAGGACGCTGCCTTGGGTGACGGCGCGGGTCTCCTGCCCGAGTTCGGCAAGCAAGCCGCTGCCGATTTTGACCTCATAGGTGCGTGAGGCGGTGACGCGAACGGTATTCATCCGACTTCCTCCTTGCGTTTCTTTCCTTCGTCCAGCAGGCGGCAGAGGGTCTCGCGGTCGTCCGCCGCCATCGCGTCCCGGTATTGCTGCAATTCCGAGATCAGAATGTCAATCTCGCGAATCAGATTGTCCTTATTTTCCAGGAACAGCTCCGTCCACATCTGCGGGTTGAGCCACGCGACGCGGGTCAAGTCCTTATAGCTGCCCGCAGAAAAGCCCTTGTGTGCCGTGGCGGTGGGGCTTTTGACATAGGCGTTGGAGACAACGTGGGCAAGCTGGGAGGTAAAGGCAATCATCTCGTCGTGCTTTTCCGCCGTGGTGACGGAGAACTGCCCGAAGGCGGGGGGCGCGAGGAGCTTGCACACGCGGTCGATGAGCTGCATATCGTCAAACACCGGCGGCACAAGCACCATCGGCGCGCCCTTAAACAGCGTGGCGCGGCTGTACTTGAAGCCGGAGAAGTGCGTGCCTGCCATGGGATGTCCGCCGACAAAGAGGAAGCCGTGCTTCTGCGCCAGACGGAAGCCCACGGCGCAGATCTCCCGCTTTGTGCCGCAGCAGTCGATGACGACGGCGTTTTGATTGATTTTTTCCGCGTTCGCCTCCAAATACTCAATCGATGCCTGGGGATAGACCGCCAAAAGCAGCAGGTCGCATTCCGAGAGATTATCCTGTGTAAGCGCCGCGTCTACCGCCCCTGCCATCTCGGCAAACTCCGTGACGGAGGCGCTGCGGTTATGCGCCAGCACGCGCCAGCCTGCGTCATGGTACGCCCTTGCCAGCGAGCCGCCGATCAGTCCGAGTCCGACGATGCCGACCGTCATTGGGTGACCGCCTCTCTGACCACCCGCAGCTTCTGCGCAAGGTCTGCAAACTGTTCCGGATTCAGCGACTGCGCGCCGTCACACCAAGCGTGCATCGGGTCGTTATGCACCTCGACCATCACACCGTCCGCCCCTGCGGCTACGGCGGCAAGCGCCATCGGCGGGACATAGCGCACCTTACCGGTGGCGTGGCTGGGGTCAATGACGACGGGCAAATGCGACAGCTCATGCAGGGCGGGCACGGCGGTCAGGTCGAGGGTATTGCGGGAATAGGTGTCAAAGGTGCGGATGCCGCGTTCGCAGAGGATGATGTTCTGATTGCCCTCGGACATGATATATTCCGCGCTCATCAGGAACTCCTTGAGGGTGTTGGCAAGTCCGCGCTTGAGCAGGATCGGTTTATCGGTTTTTCCTAACTCCTTGAGCAGGTCGAAGTTCTGCATATTCCGCGCGCCGACCTGAATGATATCGACGTCCGCAAACAGGTCGAGGTAGTTGGCGTTCATAATCTCGGTGACGATGGGAAGTCCGGTCGCCTTCTTTGCCTCCAGGAGCAGGCGGATGCCCTCGCCCTTTAAGCCTTGGAAATCATAGGGAGAGGTGCGGGGCTTGAACGCGCCGCCGCGCAGGATATCCGCGCCTGCCGCCTTGACCTTCTCCGCGACCTCGATGATCTGCTCCTCCGTCTCAACGGAACAGGGCCCCGCAATCATGCAGAAATTGCCGCCGCCAATCTTGGCGTTGCCCACGGTGATGACGGTATCCTCCGGGTGGAACTGACGGTTGCACTGCTTGAACGGCTCCGTCACGCGCTTGACGGACTCGACAATATCGAGACTTGCCAAAAGATCCATGTCAATCTTGCCGGTGTCGCCGATCAGACCGAGAATGGTATAGTCATGCCCGTGGGAGATATGCACATCGAGGTTCTGCGCGCGCAGCCATGCAATCAAATGCTCCATCTGCGCTTGAGTGGTGCCTTGTTTTAATACGGTGATCATGGTGAAAACTCCTTTTTGGAAATAGTGTTTGTGGGTTTGTAATATTTGTTCGGTAGACGGTACAGACGAATGCGTTTTGTGTGGTCGGTGGTTCCTACACGAGATTGCCACAACCAGTGTGCGCACTGGTTTCGCAATGACAAATGGGGTAGCTTTTTTGTCATTGCGAGGCGCCTGCGCCGTGGCAATCTCCGGCTGAAAGCTTGTGGGCAGTCGGTAGTTCCTGCACGAGATTGCCACAACCAGTGTGCGCACTGGTTTCGCAATGACAAATGGGGTAGCTTTTTTGTCATTGCGAGGCGCTTGCGCCGTGGCAATTTCCGGCTGAAAGTTTGTGCGCAGTTAGTGGTTCCTACACGAGATTGTCACAACCAGTGTGCGCACTGGTTTCGCAATGACAAATGGGGTAGCTTTTTTGTCATTGCGAGGCGCTTGCGCCGTGGCAATCTCCGGCTGAAAGCTTGTGGGCAGTCGGTAGTTCCTGCACGAGATTGCCACAACCAGTGTGCGCACTGGTTTCGCAATGACAAATGGGGTAGCTTTTTTGTCATTGCGAGGCGCCTGCGCCGTGGCAATCTCCGGCTGAAAGCTTGTGGGCAGTTAGTGGTTCCTACACGAGATTGTCACAACCAGTGTGCGCACTGGTTTCGCAATGACAAATGGGGTAGCTTTTTTGTCATTGCGAGGCGCTTGCGCCGTGGCAATCTCTGCCTGAAAGCTTGTGCGCAGTTGGTGGTTCCTGCAGCGGCGCGCCGAGTCGTCGCGCCCTACGGGCAGTGGGGGTTCAAACGAAAAAAGCTGCACGAAAGGCTTTTTCGTGCAGCGTTTGAATGAACGATATGTCGTGTAAGAGAATCTATCGTTTATTTCTGTTTGCAGCACGAATCGCTATTACCGAAGTAATAGGAATACGTAAAAGCAAACGCGAAATAGAACATGAAGATTCTCCTTTCCTCTTTTTCGGTAATTATAGCACGCGATTTCGCAGTTTTCAAGTGGTTTTTTCGGCGATTTCGTAGAGCGGCTTAATTTTTTTGCGGTAGAGGACAAGCATCATCACGACGGAGACCGCGAGTGAGGCGATTTCCGCGATGGGGAAGGCGAACCAGACGGCGGAGATCTCTTCCGTCAGGGAGAGAAGGTAGGCAGCGGGCAAAAGTACGATGATCTGACGCGCAAGGGAGGTGATCATGCTGTAAACGCTCTTGCCAAGGGCTTGGAACACGCCGCCGAAGATGATGCACGGGCCGGCGAAGACAAACGGAAGAGACAGCCGCCGCAGTGCGGGAATGCCGACTGCAAGCATCTGCTCGTTTGCGTTAAACAGCGCCAGCAGCTTTTCGGGGAAGAGCTGGAACACCACAACGCCCAGCAGCATCAGGCACATGGCGCCGAATGCGCCGCAGCGGGTGACCTGCAGGATGCGTTTCGGCTTGCGCGCGCCGTAATTGTAGGCGGCAATGGCAAGCGCGGCGTTGTTGATGCCGAACACGGGCATGAAGATGAAGCTCTGGAGCTTGAAGTATGCGCCGAAGACCGCCGTACCCAGCTCGCCCAGACCAATCTGCACTGCTTCAAAGCGCATCAGAATGCGGTTGAAGCCGTAATACATCAGAGAACCGATGGCGACCATGATCATGGACGGCACGCCGATGCCGAGAATGCGGCGAATCATTTTTCCGTCGGGACGGAAGCCGCGCAGCTTGAGATGCACATCGGGGTTCTTGCGGTGGTTGAGGAGCAAAGCGAGGACAAAGGCGACAATCTGCCCTGCCACCGTGGCGACGGCGGCACCTGCGACCTCCATGCGCGGCATGCCGCAAAGCCCGAAGATTAGGATGGGGTCGAGGATGATATTGATGACCGCGCCGGTGCCCTGGGTGATGAGGGTGTAGACGGTGCGTCCGGTGGATTGGAGCAGACGCTCGAAAATGATCTCTCCGAAGATGCCGAAGGAGACAATCGTGATAATGCGGATATAGGTGGTACCGTAGTCGATGACCGCCTGATTGTGCGTCTGCGAGCGCATGAATGCCTCCGCGCCGAAGATGCCGAACAGGGCGGCAAGCACCGTGCCGCAGAGGGCGAGGAAGAGCCCGTTGAGCGCGGAGCGGTTGACCTCCTCCTGATTCTTTTCTCCCAAGCCGCGGGAGAGAAGGGCGTTGACACCGACGGCGATGCCGGTTGCCACGCCGATCATGATATTCTGCACGGGGAAGGCGAGGGAGACGGCGTTCAGCGCGTCTTGGTTGACGTCGGAAATTTTGGCGACGAAGGCGCTGTCTACGACATTATAAAGCGCCTGCACGAGCATGGACAGCGCCATCGGCAGCGCCATCGTAAACAGCAGCCGCCCCACCGGACGCACGCCCATTTTGTTTTCTTTGAATGAGTCCATTTGTTTTTGATTCTCCTGTCTTTTTTCAACAGAACAATTATAGGGGCAGTATATCGGAAAAGCAAGAGGGAGAATCGGGAAAAGCAGCGGTATGAAGGAGAAATATTTGGCGGATGATACAAAAATGACCGGATGGGGATTGGAATGACAAAATGGGTGCAGTATACGAGATTGTACCCGCAGGGGCAGATTGTCAAAGAACCATCGTTTTGCCATGAAACTCCTTGCAGGTCGGGGAAATTTCCTCGCCGACTGCGAAGCGGCAGACGGTACGGACGAACAAGTTGGTACGCACTCGATAGTTCCTGCACGAGATTGCCGCGTCGCTGCGCTCCTCGCAATGACATAGCAGGCTGTCCCATCTGTCATTGCGAGACCGGTGCGCACACGATCCGCAAGGGGTACACCGCATCCGTAACGATTCCTCGCCGCGAACGGCTGCGCAGCGGTCGTGGCAATCTCGTTCCTTTGCCGATACGCAGCCGGAAGTCCTACACGCGGCTTAGGACATGTCCCCGCCCCACAGAGGGGGATAAAATCAGGGCTGCAGGCGGGTTTTGCCTGCAGCCCTTTGGGTTGTTGGTTTATTTTGTGATGTAGCGGTAGAAGATCGCGGCAATCTGGGCGCGGGTGGCGTTGCCGAGCGGGTCAAGCTTGCCGTCGGAGCCGTTGATGATGCCTTCTCCCACTGCCCACTTCATCGCCTCGACTGCGTAGGCACTGACCATATCCGCGTCGGGGAAGGCGGTCAGGTCGCCCTTGCCCTCGGGCGCTTTGTTATAACGGTGGAAGATGGTCGCGACCTGCTCACGGGTGATGTCGTCCTCGGGGGAGAACTCGCCGTCGCCGGTGCCGTTGACAATATTGTTGGCTGCCGCCCAAATGACGGCGTCGGTGTACCACTCGTTTGCGGGAACATCCTTGAACGGATTCTCCAGACCTTCGACACTCGGGGAGCCTTCATAGCGGTACAGAACGGTGACGAGCATCGCGCGGGTCAAATTCCCGTTCGGGTCGAAGTTATCGTTGCCTACGCCGTTCATCAGACCGTTGGCAAGGGCAAATTCGACTTCCTCATGGTACCAACCCGTCAGGTCGAGATCCTTGTAAGCAGCCGCCGCACAGGATTCCGTCTTGGCAATTGCCGCTTCCTCGACCTCACCGCAGCGGGCGCAGGTGCGGGTCTTCAGACCCTCGGTGGCGCAGGTGGGCTGATAGACGGTGACCCATGCGCTCCAGTCATGACCGAGGGCGGGGATGGTCTTACCTTCCGCAAGCTTCTCGCCGCAGTCGGTGCAGTAGGTGTCGCCCGTGTAGCCTTCCTTGGTGCAGGTGGCGTCAACCTTGCCGCGCACCTCGGTGTTCTTATGCTCGCAGGAGGAGGTGGGGAGCTGATAGAGATTGAAGATGTACGCGCTGCCGCCGGAGGAAAGACCGTAGGTGGTGAAGCCGCCATAGAATTCCAGCGCCTGATTCTTGTTGCCGTTATATGCGGCGTTGACATTGCGGATGTGGAAGCCGCCCTCCGTGGCTTCGAAGCTCCAAAGGCTGTATTCGCTCTTTTCGTCCGTCATGGACAGAGCGTTGCCCGTTGCACCGGAGGTCATGTATTTGCCGTCTGCATCGACAAACAGGAAATATTCGCCGTCCTTCTTTACGGTGAAGAGAACCGTCTCATTGTCCGTGCCGATCTGATCCTTGCCGGTTGTGAGGTCGGCAGCGGGAGCAAGCTTCGTGCCGGAGGCGACATTGGAAACGAGCGTGTTACCTGCGGGATAGTGGATCATGACGGTGTCGCCGTCTGCCAGCTTGGTCGGGTCGGCGACAAGATTGCCGATGTACTTGCCGGTCGCTTCACCTTCCGTGATCTCACCGGTGTAGACAAGCTTCCAGTGAGACGGTGCGGGGGAGACGCCGCCATTCTTCGCAGTCTCGTCCGCGACGAATTCCGCAATCAGATCCTGCACGACGCCGCCGCCGAGATCGTCGGTCTGCGACCAAACGGCATCCGTGGTGGTGTAATCCGCGAACGGACCGCTGGTGTTGCCAAGGTGATAGTTGTTGACCGCCATGATGTAGGTCTTGGCAGGATCAACCTCTCTGCCGTCGGCAAATTTCAGATTGGTAATACGGCTGTAGGCTTCCTTGGACATATCATATTCAAAGTCCAAGCCGTAGAAGATGGGGTTGGTGAAGTTGTCGCCGGTGGTGGAGAAGACGGGCGTGCCGCTCGAGGTATTGACGGAGAGGTGCGTGGCTGCGTTGAACTCGAGGGCTTCCTTGATCTGCGCGCCGGTCATCGGAATCAGATAAAGGGTATTGTCATATTTGTAGAGACGATAGATATCCTTCATGGACATCTCGCCGGGCTGCACGGTATAGTTGCCGTTGACAACCACGGAGGTGGAGGAGCAGTCGACCGTCAGGTGGTCAAGACCGGTCTCTTCGTAAAGCGCCGCGACCTTCTCATCGGTGTCGTACTTTGCCGCCATGTACACGGAGCCACGGGAAATCTGCGCGCGGTTGATGAGGTCGATGGTATCGGTCTGCTCCAAATAGAACTTGGTGCTGGTGGACCAGTCGCCCTCCTTGATCGTGCCGAAGACCTGATCGACATACTCGGAGGCAAGGGTGACATAGGGCTGAATCTTTTCCTTCAGCGCGGCGTCTGCGGCGGAATTCTTCAGCGCAAGATCCTTGTGCTCCTTGAGGGTGATCGTGCCGTCTTCGTTGATGGCAAAGGTGGTGCAGGTCAGGTTGTTGCCGCCGCCGTTGACGACAATGACCTCGTTGCCGGCTTTGTCTTCATACTTGGTGCCGGAGTAGCCGGTGGAGTGGTCGTGTCCCGCAATGACCATGCCGATGCCTTCGGTATTCTTGATCATCGAGAGAACCTGATTTTCGGAGTTCTTGCCGAATTCGATGTCCTCGGGTTTCGCGCCGTCACCGAGACCGGAATGGTAGGCGACAATGATGAAGTCGGCGCCCTCCGCCTTGACTTCGGCGATGTACTTTTCCGCTTCCCATGCCATCGAGCCGGTGGTGTTGTCGGGATGGGTGAAGACGATGCCGGGGTAGTTGTCGGGCACATCCCAACGCGGGCAGTCGGTGTTTTCGAAGCCGATGATGGCGATCTTGTAGTCCTTACCGCCGACGGTGAAGGTCTTGAACATATACGGCGTAAAGACATTTTCGCCCTTGGCGTGGACACCGTCGGTGCCGTCATAGTAGAGGTTGGCGCACAGGCTCGTTACCACATTGCCCTGCGTGCCGTCTGCCAGATAGGCACGGACATCGTTCATGAGATCCCACGCATAATTGAATTCGTGGTTGCCGACGGTGGCTGCGTCATAGCCGATCTCCTTCAGGCTGAGCGCCATCGGGTTGGGCAGGTCGGTCTTGCCCTGCTTTTGCAGCGAGAGCTGATAGCTGGAGACGGGCGTGCCCTGATAGGTATCGCCGTTGTCAAGCAGGATGACATTCTCCTTCTCGGCGCGGATGCCCTTGACCGCAGTGGCAACATTGAGCATGCTGTTCGTCATGTTGGAATCGTTCAGAACATTTTTGTCCCAGCAGCGTCCGTGCATATCCGTGGTGGACAGGACCGTGAACTCCCCGACCTCCGCCGCAGAAGCGGTGAGTGCGAGGGGCGCGATGCCGACCAACAGGGCGAGCATACAGACGAATGCGAGGCTGCGTTTCAGAAAGTGTTTCATGATATCCTCCTTAAAAATAAAATAGGGTCGCTGCTACCTTTATTGTAGCCCTTTCCCCGGCGGCTTGCAAGGTGGAAAAACACAAATGGAAAAAAATAGGCAAAGTAGACAATTTGGGGAAAAATATTTGTTGAATTAGGCTGCTTTTTTGTATCATTTTGCTGTTTTGCACAAAATTTTGAAAAAAGGATACCAAAGTCACTGACAATTTGCTATAATATATAAACGCACATATGCCAAAGGAGAAGTATGAAATGACGACAGACCAATTATCCGCGCTTTTGACGGCAGACCCTGCCGCGGTGATTGAGCATGACCGCAGGCATTATTTTGAACAGATTCATCAGGCAGCGGAGCTTGTCGCGGCGAATGCGGACAAGCGACCCGTGATTTTATTGGCGGGCCCCTCCGGCTCCGGTAAGACGACGACCGCGCTTTTGATCGAGCGGGAGCTGGATCGTATCGGCATGGAGACCCATACCCTGCAAATGGACGACTATTTTTCACCCTTGACCCGGGAGGAGCTTGCGCTTTTGAAGGAGAATAAGCTCGACTTGGAAAAGCCGACGCGGGTGGATATTCCCTTCTTCCAGCAGCAGCTTGGGCAGATTCTCGCGGGCGAGGAGGTGGAGCTGCCGCGCTACGATTTCAAGGCGAGCAAGCGCGTTTTTGAGGGCAAAACCCTGCGCCGTCACAAGGGGGAGCTGGTCATCATGGAGGGCATCCATGCGCTCAATCCGGAGGTCACGGGCTATGCCGAGCAGACGACGCGCCTGTATGTCTCCGTCCGCACCCGCATCACGCTGCACGACGGGTCGGTGCTGCATCCTTCGAAGATTCGCCTTGCAAGACGGCTTTTGCGGGACCGCACGGGCAGAGGTCGCGCGCTGACGGAGACAATCGGAATGCGTGCGCGCGTGGATGAGGGGGAGCAGAAGTATATCATGCCGTTTAAGCCGCGCGCCCATTGCAGCGTGGATTCCTTCTATTCCTCCGAGCTGGCGGTGTATCGTCCCTATCTGCTGCAGGACTTGGAAGCGCTTGTGCCGCAGTATCCCGATCTGTTCGATTTGGTGGAGATTTTGAGAGAACTGCCGGATGTGGACAGCGCACTGGTGCCGAGGGATTCCCTTCTGCGGGAGTTCATCGGCGGCAGCGAGCTGGCGTATTGATAAATATGCGGATGCCCTAAGCTGCAAAAAAAGTGTCAAGGAACCCGTCCCCTTGACACTTTGTAGGGCGGGGACATGTCCCCGCCGGTGCAGGAACTACCGACTGCGTACATGCTTGTTCGTCTGTACTGTCTGCCGCTTCGCGGACGGCGGGGACATGTCCCCGCCCTACAGAGGCGGGCGTAGAAACGGCAGGACTGCGGAGTGCGCAAAAAACGGCGGTTTTTCCCGGTTGATTTTTCTCAACCGGCGGTTGAATTGAATTTTTTTGCGCTTTAACCTTCAGATGATTGCTTTTTTCGCCGCGTTGTGGCATGATGAAGGCACAAAAAGGAGGCAACGACTATGAACAACAAAACAATCGGCGACCGCATCAAATTTCACCGCAAACGCCTCGGCATGACGCAGGAACAGCTTGCAGAGCGCATGGGCGTGAGCGCGCAGGCGGTCAGTAAATGGGAAAACAATCTCTCCTGTCCGGATATCTCCGTATTGCCGGAGCTTGCGGCGGTCTTCGGCATCTCGGTCGATGAGCTGCTGGGCAAAAATCCGCCTGCGGGGGAAAAGGTTCACGAGGCGGAGGTGGTCGAAGATGTGGAGAAGGGCAAACGCGGTCCCTCCGTCTCTTGGGAATGGGAGAACGGCGGCATGAGCGTGAAGCTCGGCAGCGTCTTTTTCGCCCTTTATATTCTCGTGATCGGCGGCTTGCTGCTGATGAATCACCTCTGCGCCTTTGATGTTTCCTGGTGGACGGTTGTATGGACGACTGCGCTGGTTTTTCTCGGCATCTCGAGTCAGCGCGGGCATTTCTCCCTGTTCGGGCTGGTGATGTCGCTGGCGGGTCTGTACTTCCTGCTCTCGGCGTACAGCGTGATCAAGGTGGAGCTTGGCTGGGGCGTCGTGTTCCCAATCGTGCTTCTGCTCTGGGGCGCGAGTCTGCTCGTTGACGTTCTGTTCGGCAAGCGCCGCAAGCATCGCGGCAAGAGCAAGACCACCGTACACAATAATAAGAAGCTGCATCACGAATATAGCTGCGACGACGGCTATCTGCACTGCGAAATGAGCTTCGGGGAATACCGCGCCGCCGTGGTTACGCCGATGCTCAAGGGCGGCAGTATTGACAGCAGCTTCGGCGACTTTACCGTGGATTTCTCCGCCTGCGAGTCCCTTGCGCCGAACTGCCGCATTGATGTGGACAACAGCTTCGGCGAACTGATCCTCCTCGTGCCGGATAAGTACCGCGCGGAGGTAAACAAGGACGGCGGCATTGCGGCAAACATCGAAATCAAGGGCACCCCCGCCGCCGAGACGCAGGGCGTGCTGTTCCTCGAAATCGACAACAGCTTCGGCAATGTCATGTTGCGGTATGTTTGATGTCACGGAAAAAACCTTGTATACCATGGACATGCCCCGCCGTTCCGCGAAGCGGCAGGCAGTAGGCAGGAACAAGTCGGTACGTACTTGGTAGTTCCTGCACGCGGCGGGGACATGTCCCCGCCCTACAAGGGTGCGTTCCGCGATTCGTAGGTCGCGGCATCCTTGACGCGCCGACCGCGTAAGCGGCAGACGGCGTAGGGGAACAGGTTTGTACGCAGCCGGCAGTTCCTGCACGGGATTGCCACGTCGCTGCGCTCCTCGCAATGACACGCCGAAATAAACGAAACAGCCCCCTGTAGGGCGGGGACATGTCCCCGCCGTTCCGCGAAGCGGCAGACAGTAGGCAGGAACAAGTCTGTACGTACTTGGTAGTTCCTACACGCGGGACGCCGGGGACGGGGTTCCATAGGGGCGGGTAGGTGTGTCGTGCCCTGTGATCCACCGACGGAAGTGTTTTATAATGGCTAAAATTATGGGTATTCAGTTTTGTGCCGAATACCCTTTTTTCCTGTTTATGAAGAATTTTTCTGGCAAGTGTAACCTTCTTCCCGCAGACGGTGCTTATTTGGGTGAAGGGCTGTCCATAGCGAACAGAAAGGGGATGAGACCGTGGACGATAATGGAATTGTGGCATTGTATTTGTTGCGTGATGAAGCAGCAATTGACCGGACTGCCGAAAAATTCGGAAGCCGTTTGTTTGCGCTGGCTTATAGGATTGTCGATGACCGGCAAGCAGCCGAAGAATGTGAAAACGATACCTATATGGAAGCCTGGAACACCATTCCGCCGCACGAGCCAAGAAGCTATCTGTATGCTTTTCTGGCGCGGATCACCCGCCACATTGCTTTGAATTGCTGCCGTGCGCGCAGCCGACGCAAACGCAGCGCGATGCTATGTGAGCTTGGCGCAGAACTGGAGCAATGCATTCCCGCGCCGGATGATGTTGAATGCCGCATAGACGATATGGCATTGGGCGAAGCAATCAACGGATTTCTCGGCACACTGGGAGACGAAAAAAGGAATATTTTTGTTCGTCGGTATTGGTATTTGGACTCCATTGCTGACATCTCCAAACGCTTTGCACTGTCTGAGAGTAAAGTAAAAACCACGCTCTTCCGTTGCCGCAGCCGGCTCCGGGAGCATCTTGAAAAGGAGGGTTACACTTTATGAGAGGAGATTCCTTGTTAGATAAGATGGAGCTGATTGATCCCGCTTATGTGGAAGCGGCGGAGGAAGTGCCGAAAAGGAAGAGAAGCGGATGGCTCAAGTGGGGTAGCCTCGCCGCCGGTCTGTGCCTTGTCATAGCCGCAGCATTCCTGCTTGCGCGGCACAGTGCACCGCAGCAGTCTGATCCTTCAAGCCTGAAGACGATCACAATCCCGGAGTTCAGCGGCAGAGCAATGGGGTTCGAGGGGTACATGTACTATGACATCTCGGAATTAAACAACGGAAATCCGTGGTCTGCGGATATGCATCTCACCTCCCTCCCCGTTTATCAAAATGGAGCCTATGACCCTTCCGGCGCAGGGATTCCTACGGGACTCAGTGAGGAAGAGATGACGGAGCGATTGAACCTTACGGCAGCTGCACTTGGTCTTGAAGTACTTTCTACCGGAGTCATTACCGATGGACAGGAGGAGAAAGATACCGGGACGGCTCCGAATGCCGACCCAACTGCGATTCATGCGGAAACAAACGGCGGGACAATTGATGTTCAAGCGGATGGCGGGATCATTTACTTCCTGCCGGACGAGGGATTTTCGCTTCCCGATGGGTATAGCTTCACCTATAGCAATACAACGGATGCGGAAGCGGAGCGCGTTCTGTCCTATCTGACGGAGACCTATCGTGAGCTTCTTGGGTTTGAAGCGCCCAAGGCAATCTCCCCGGGAGATTACAACATCTACGGAGAATTTTCCCGCAGCTATCAGGTTTATGACGCTTCCGAAGATGACATAGAAAATATCCTAAACTATAATTTCTGCCGCGTAAGCTTCTACCCTGATGAAAACGGAAACCTAAGCGGGATTCGAATAAATGATGGGCTGCTTTCCGCTGAGAAGCTTGGAGATTATCCCATTATTTCGGTAGAAGAGGCAACGGAGCGGCTGATTGCCGGAAACTACCAAACCAGCGTCCCGGCTGCATTTTCCGGCGAGGAGGATATCGGAAAAGTTGAACTTGTATATCGCACTGGGCGTTTGGAGGAAGTGCTGCTGCCCTACTATCGCTTTTATGTGTTGCTTCCCGATACAATGAATTCGTCGGCTGCCGCGCAGGGGCTGCAAACCTACGGTGTCTACTATGTCCCGGCAATTGCGGAGGAGTATATTGCCAATATGCCGACCTATGATGGGAGCTTCAATTGATGCGAAGGGTTTGTAAGTTCTGTTATGAAGGTAGCTGCAAGAAACGATGACGCGGCGCGCTGCCGGCAAAGCGGCAGATGGTAGGGGGATGGGGTTGTACGCAGTCGGTAGCTCCCGCAGGAGATTGCCACGCCTCGTTCCTCGGCTCGCAATGACATAAACGGACTACCCCGCCTGTCATTGCGAGGGCGCTTGCGTCCATGGCAATCTCCGGCTGTAAGCTTGTATGCAGTTGGTGGTTCCTGCACGAGATTGCCACGTCGCTGCGCTCCTCGCAATGACAGATCAGGGTAGCTCTTCTGTGTCATTGCGAGGAGCGCACACCCGCAAGGGGTACGCCGCATCCGTAACGCTCGTTCCTCGCGAACGGCTGCGCAGGCGACGTGGCAATCTATTTTCGTTCCTTGTTTTTTGCAGTTCCTACACGCGTTAGGGACATGTTCACAACCTACAAGGCGAATAATAATACCCTCTGCGGGGTTCCGCAGAGGGTGTATTTTTTAGGCTTCCGGCTTATTGCCGCCGTTGGGCTTGCGGCGTTTGCGGTAATAGCGGTGGTGATTGTTGTTTTTTGATTTCGGCGCGGCTGCCGTTTCGGAGGCGGCATCGGCGGGCTTTTGCGCGGGTTTGTCCGTCTTGGGGGCGGACTTTTCCTGCTTTTGTGTGGGCTTTTCCGCCTTTGGTGTTACCTTCTCCGCTTTCGGCATGGGCTTTTCCTGTTTTGCGGCAGGGCGCTCCTGCGCTTGGTCGGGTTTCTTGCCCTTCGGGTTTCTGCGCCGGCGCTTGCCCTTTTGCTCGTCCTCCTCCGAGGTCGTCATTGGGGCGAGGGTCGAGGCATCCTTGCGCAGGACGACCGGCTCCAAATAGGTCGAGAAGGTCGGTTCTTCCTGCTTCTTCTTCGGTCTTCCGCCGGAGATCGGCGCGAGATCCTCGGGGATCGGCTCGTCATTTTTCTTGGCTTTGCCGTTGCGCAGGACGCAGATGTCGCAGTTATGGTGGCAAACCACCGTGTCCGGCTGCTTCTCTAACCGCACGCGGACGGTCTGCTTGAGCAGGCTGACCTCCGTGACCGTGCCGCGCCCGTCGGGGGTGTCGACGAAGGACTCGGTCTTCGGACTGGTGCGGAGCAGGTCTTCATACGCCTCCTGCTCATAGTTGAGGCAGCACATCAGCCTGCCGCAGGTGCCGGAGATCTTGGTCGGGTTCAGGCTGAGATTCTGCGTCTTTGCCATCTTGATCGAGACGGGCTGGAAGTCGTCTAAAAACTCGCGGCAGCAGAAGGGTCTGCCGCAGATGCCGAGTCCGCCGACCATCTTCGCCTTATCCCGCACGCCGATCTGACGCAGCTCAATACGCGTGCGCAGAACGGAGGCAAGGTTCTTGACCAGCTCGCGGAAGTCCACGCGCCCGTCGGCGGTGAAGAAAAAGAGAATCTTGCTGCCGTCAAAGGCGTATTCCGTGGAGACGAGCTGCATATCGAGCTTCAGCTCCGCGATCTTTTGCTGGCAGACCGCATGGGCGTGCTTCTCGCGGCGGCGGTTTTCCTCGTTGACGCGCTTATCCTGCTGGGTGGCAAGGCGCAGAACCGGGCGCAGCGGGGCGACGACCTCCTTTGCGGAGACCGCGTGATTTCCGCGCACGCACTGCCCGAATTCGGGACCGCGCGCGGTTTCGATGATGACCTCGTCGCCGGACCGCACGGTCAGCGCACCGGGGTCAAAAAAGTAGACCTTTGTGCCGGTACGGAACTGGATGTCACAGACGGTGACGGGTTCCTGCGCGGCGGGGGTGGTGGGATTATTTTCCATAGTAGCTCCTTATGATGGTTGGTTCAACTTGACAAACAGCGCGCCGCAGATGTGCGCCGTGCCCACATTGGCATCGAGCAGCTTTTGCGCCTGCTCCAGCGCGTCCACGGCACGGAGCAGGTCGGCGGCGGAACGGGAGGCTGCGATTTCCGAAGCTTCTTTGCGCAGGGGCGGCTGCCCGTTTTGCGCGGTCAGCGCAGAAGTCAGCAGCGCGTACCATTGCAGCAGGATCGGACGCAACTGCTCACGCTTGAGCTTTTCCATCGGTGCCAAGACCCGCAGCAATCCGCCGCTGCTGCCTTTTGCGTAGGCAGCGGCAAAGGCTTCCGTCTGCGGGAGCAGCGACGCGTTCTCCTGCGCCAGCGTGAGCGCCTGCCCCAAATACCCCCCGGAACGGAGGGCAGCGGCACGGAGCGTCTGTAAATCGGCACCCGGCAGACGCGTTTGCAGTTCGGAAAGCAGCTGCGCCTCGGACAGCGGCGCCATGCGCAGCTCGACGCAGCGGCTGCGAATGGTCGGCAGCAGGCGCGAGGCATTGTCGGTCAAAAGGAAGAACACGCCGTAAGCGGGCGGCTCCTCGATGCATTTCAGCAGAGTGTTCTGCCCCTGTGGGTTCAGATCCTGCGCGCGGGGAAAGACATAAATTTTCTTTGCGCCCTCATTCGGGCGGACATACAGATCGGCGCACGTCTCACGCACCAGCTTGACGGGAATGCCCTTTTTTTCGGGATCGTCCACCGTGATGATGTCGGGGTGCATGCCGTCGAGCGCCTTGCGGCACTGGGGACAGCGGCAGCAGGGCTTCTTCCGTTCGGTGCATTGCATCGCGGCTGCCAGCAGCTTTGCCAGCGTGCGCTTTCCTGCGCCTTCGGGTCCGGAGATCAGATAGCAATGGGAAAGCTGCCCCTTTGCAAGGGCGGCGGAGAGGCGCTGCTTCAATGCGTCATTTCCGAGAAGCGCTCCAAATTCCATCCGATCACCTCCACAACGGCTGTCAACAACTCATTATAGCATAATTTCTTGCTTATTTCTACAGGAATTTCAAAAAATCCGAAAATTTCCGAAGAAATCGGACTCAATCAAACGCCAAACCGAGATATGCCTCCGTTGGCGCGGGGAGATCACTTAAGGGCTTGACCATGCCGAAGGGCGCTTCCTCGCCGCAGGTGCGTACAAGCGCGTCCTTACAGCCCAGCTTTGCGGCAAGGGAGGCGGCGGCCTCGGGGCAGTCCGGCAGCAGCTCCTTGCAGATCAGGAGCTCACCCGACTGCTCCGCGGCGCAGCAGCAGACCGCCTCCGCCGTCTCGATGCGGTATAGCCCCGGACTTGCGCTTGCCTGCCACTGTAAAAGCGGCAGCGGGTAGGACAAAAACGCGCCGTAGAGCTGCATTTCCCGCAGGTTTCGGTAGCCGTCGGCATCCAGCTTTGTGATTTTCGCCGTTCTTTTTCCTGCGGAAACGGTATATTCTCTGTGAAAAAACGCGGTTTGATAGCCGAGTTTTTGAT
Organism: Faecousia sp.; assembly: GCA_051892295.1. Taxonomy (GTDB): domain Bacteria; phylum Bacillota; class Clostridia; order Oscillospirales; family Oscillospiraceae; genus JAZOXB01. The sequence goes on from JBJFGB010000171.1 coordinate 25,461, forward strand.
AAAAACCGAATAATTCCTTATTTGACGGAACTAAGGCGGCAAAGCGGCAGCCCTCTTTTTGCAGTGCTTTCTCCGCGTATGCCAGCAGCGCGGCGCACAAGCCCTGCCTGCGGCGCTGCGGCGCGGTGCAGACGGCGTAGAGGTACGCGGCGGGGCAGCTCTCGCCCGCCTCATCTACGAGAGAGGTCGGCAGGGCGCAGAGCATGGAAACGGGCGCGTTTCCTTCAAAGGCGGCGAACACGCGGATATGCTGCCAAAGCGCGCGCCAAAAAGCGTCAATCTGTGCTTTTTCGTCTCCGAAGCAGGTCTGCCAAAGTGCCGTCAGGGCGGGGCGGTCGGCTTTCTGCGCCAATGCAAAGCGTGCCATCACAGCGCCTCCGCTACGGTCTTTTCCAGCAGGAGATCGGGGAAATAGCTCTCCTTCGCGCGGCGCAGACCCTCAATGCCCATGTCGTCCTCCCGGTTGAGGAAGCGTATTTCCGGGCAGGCGGCGCGGATGCGGCGGGCAAATTCCCGGTTGACGAGGGGATAAGCGCCGTTGACCTCCGCGAGAGCTTTTTCAAAGTTGACATCAAAGGTATCCTCACGGATGCGGTTGCCCATCGAAAAGGCGACATCGCCGTCCGTGGTTTCGATCAGAATCCCGACCATGTGCAGCTCGTCAAAGTGGGAGAACGCCTTGCTTAATGCAGCTTTCTCGCCCGCGTAATCGGTATCGGGATTGTCTTGCTCATGTGTGGCGTACCAACGCGCGGCAAACGCTTCGCAGCGGGGCAGAAGCTCCTGTGTCAGCGGCAGAACGCGGTAGTCGGGGTAGGTCTCCTCAAAGCGGTTGCAGTGGTTGCGCTTGGCTTGCAGCTTTTTGCCGTGCAGCTCCGCGAGACGGTCGATGTCATAGACATAGTCAAAGCTGTCCCGCGTGGGTCGGTAGGAGAATTCTTGCGGATACCGCGCTTGCAGCCATGCCGCCTCCTCCGGCAGCAGACCGAACAGACGGAAGGGAATGCCCCGTGCTTGGGCATCCTCCCGCAAAAGCGCGATTGCTTTTTCCCGGTCGGCATGCAGCGGCATCAGGTAGGAATACCACCTGCCGAAACGGCTCAAAATGAGCGGCAGGTCGTCCGCAAAGGCGACGCGCTGCTCACCCCATAAATAGAGATTGACAAAGGAATACTCGCTTCCGTGACCTTCGGCTTGATAATAATGCGCGTGCAGCAGGTCGCGGTCAGACGGAAGAATCTCTCGAAAGTTCAGCATAAATACCTCTTTATTTTTTGATTCATCGCTTATTTTACCACGAAATGCGGAAAGGTCAACCGTATACTTGCTTTTTTCTCCGAAATGCGGTATGCTAAGGAAAATCGGCATGCGAGGGGAGGTGTGCTTATGAGACGAATTCTGGTCGCCATGTCGGGCGGCGTGGACAGCGCGGCAGCGTGCCTGCTGCTGAAAAAGCAGGGCTGCGAGGTCGGCGGCGGAACCATGCTGCTCCGGGACGGCGGCGAAGCGGAAGCGGAGGACGCCCGCCGCGCAGCCGAACAGATGGGGCTTGACTTTCATCTCTTTGATCTGCGGCGGGAGTTTCAGAAAAATGTCATCGACGAATTTACCCGCGTTTATCAATCCGGCGGCACGCCGAATCCCTGCGTGGTATGCAACAAAACGATGAAATTCGGCATTTTTTTGGACAAGGCGTTAGCCCTCGGCTATGACGGCATTGCAACCGGCCACTATGCCCGCGTGGAGGAGAAGGACGGACGCTATCTCCTGCGCACCGCCTGCGACAGCGCGAAGGATCAGACCTATATGCTCTGCGGCTTGTCCCAAAGGCAGCTTGCGCATACGCTGTTTCCGCTGGGCACGGTCGAAAGCAAGGCGGAGATTCGCGCCTTGGCGGAGCAGGCGGGGCTGGAGCTTTCGCGCAAGCATGATTCCCAGGACATCTGCTTTGTGCCGGAGGGCGACTATATGGCGTATCTGACCGCGCACGGTCTTGTCCCGCAGGCGGGGAATTTCATCACGGCGGACGGGAAAATTCTTGCGCCCCATGCCGGCATGGAGGCGTACACCACGGGGCAGCGGCGCGGCTTGGGCATTGCGCTCGGGCAGCGCACCTATGTCCTCGGCAAGCGCGGCACGGACGTTGTCCTCGGAGACGAGGCGGGGCTGTTTGCGCGGCGCGTCGCGGTGGGGGAAGTCAACTATCTCCCGTTTGAAAAGCCGGAGGCACCGATGCGCGTGCAGGCAAAGCTCCGCTATACGACGAAATTCGCGGACGCTTTGCTGCTGCCCACCGATGACGGTTGTGAGCTGCGCTTTGACACGCCCCAGCGGGCGGCAACACCGGGACAGACCGCCGCGTTCTATGACGGAGACTATCTCGTCGGCGGCGGGACAATCCTTGGAACCATGAAAGAAGAACAATAACGGAGGAAACGAACATGAAAAAACTGATTGCACTTTTACTTTCACTGACGATGGTGCTCTGCCTGTTTGCGGGCTGCAAGGAGGAGGAAGCGGCGGATGGTGGGAAGCACCATGTTGAGATCGTGGTCGAGAATTACGGCACGATCACCGTGGAGCTGGACGCGGACGCTGCGCCGATTACGGTTGCAAACTTCCTGAAGCTGACGCAGGAGGGCTTTTATAACGGTCTGACCTTCCACCGCATTATGAAGGGCTTTATGATGCAGGGCGGCGACCCCGAGGGCACGGGCTTCGGCGGCTCCGACGAGACGATCAAGGGCGAATTCTCCGCCAACGGGGTGAACAATCCGCTTTCCCACACCCGCGGTGCAATCTCGATGGCGCGAAACGGCATCAGCATGGACAGCGCAAGCTCCCAGTTCTTCATTGTGCATCAGGACTCAACCTTCCTTGACGGGCAATATGCCTGCTTCGGCTATGTCACGAGCGGCATGGATGTGGTGGATGCGATTTGTGCTGATGCGAAGCCGACGGACGGCAACGGCTCGATCGCTGCCGATCAGCAGCCCGTCATCACGGAAATTCGGGTGATTGACTGATGGCAAAATCGCTGGTACTGGCGGAGAAGCCCTCCGTCGGGCGGGAGCTTGCCCGTGTCCTCGGCTGCAAACGCGGCGGCGAGGGCTATTTGGAGGGCGACCGCTATGTGGTCACTTGGGCATTGGGGCATTTGGTCACGCTTGCCGACCCCGATGTGTATGAGAAAAAGTGGGAGAAGTGGGACATGGAAGATCTTCCCATGCTCCCGCAGAATATGAAGCTTGTCGTCATTCCGCAGACGGGCAAGCAGTTCCGCGTTGTGCAGAGCCTCATGAAGCGGGGGGATATCTCGGAGCTGATTATCGCCACCGACGCGGGGCGCGAGGGGGAATTGGTGGCGCGTTGGATCATGGCAAAGGCGGGGTGGAAGAAGCCGACCAAGCGCCTTTGGATCTCGTCGCAGACCGACCGCGCCATCAAGGAGGGCTTTGCCAAGCTCCGTCCCGCGAGCGAGTATGACAATCTCTTCCGCTCCGCGCAGGCAAGAAGCGAGGCGGACTGGCTGGTGGGCTTGAATGTCACCCGCGCCCTGACCTGCCGCCACAACGCGCAGCTCTCGGCAGGACGCGTGCAGACGCCGACGCTGGCACTGATTGTGCAGCGGGAGCGCGAGATTCGGAATTTCGTCCCCAAGGACTTTTGGGGCGTGCGCCTCAAGGCGGGCGGCTTCACCGCAACTTGGCGGGACAAAAACAACAACGCCCGCACCTTTGACAAGGCTTTGGCGGAGAAGATTGCCGCCGCGTGCCAAAACGGCGAGGCGGTCTTGACGCAGGTGCGCAAGATGCGCCGTATGACGCCGCCGCCCGCCGCTTACGATTTGACGGAATTGCAGCGCGACGCAAATAAGAAATTCGCCTACTCCGCGAAGGAGACGCTGAATCTCATGCAGTCCCTCTATGAGCAGCATAAGCTTTTGACCTATCCCCGCACGGACTCGCGCTATATCTCCGACGATGTGGTGCCGACCCTTCCCGAACGCCTCAAGGCGGTCATGGTCGATCAATACAAGCCCTTTGCGCAGGAGATCATGCGCAATCGTCCGCTCAAGACGAAGTATCTTGTCAACAACGCGAAGGTCACCGACCACCATGCCATCATACCCACCGAGGAGTCGCCCAATCTGTGGCAGCTCTCGGGACCGGAGCGCAATATCTACGACCTTGTCGTGCGCCGATTTTTGGCGGTTCTGCTGCCGCCGCAGGAGTATGAGGAGGTCGAGCTGACCCTTACCGTCGCGGGCAATACCTTCACGGCAAAGGGCAAAATCATTCAAAATATGGGCTGGCGCGCGGTCTATGACAAGAGCTTCTCCATGGACGAGGACGAGGAGGACACCCAGAGCCTCCCGCCTGTCACCCAGGGACAGAGGTTGCGCGTCAGCTCCGTGCAGGTGACGAGCGGCAAGACACCGCCTCCGCCGCGCTACACCGAGGCGACCTTGCTCACCGCGATGGAGCACCCGCAGGCGCAGGTGGAGGACAAGAATCTGCGGAAAATTTTGGAGGAGACCAGCGGACTCGGCACGCCCGCGACCCGCGCGGACATCATTGAAAAGCTGTTTTCCGCCTTTTACATCGAGCGGCGCGGAAAAGAGCTTGTCCCGACCTCGAAGGGCATGCAGCTTGTGGAGCTGGCGCCTGCCGACCTGCGCTCTGCCGCTTTGACCGCCCAATGGGAGGATCGGCTGGCGCGAATCGCAAAGGGACAAGAGCGCGACACGAAGTTTGTCGAGGAGATGCGCGCCTACGCAACAAAATTGGTCGCCGCCGTGAAAGCGAGCGACGCGAAATACACCCACGACAACCAGACGCGCAAGACCTGTCCCGACTGCGGCAAGTTCCTCCTGCTCGTCAAGGGCAAGCGCGGCGAAATGCTCGTCTGCCCCGACCGCGAGTGCGGCTACCGCAAGAGCGTGACGCAGGTGACGAACGCCCGATGTCCGAACTGCTTCAAGAAGATGGAGCTGCGCGGCGAGGGGGAGAATCAGATGTTCGCCTGCGTCTGCGGCTACCGCGAAAAGCTCTCGGCGTTCAAGGAGCGCAAGGAGAGCGCCGGCGCGGGCAAACGCGATGTGGCAAAATTCATGCAGAGTCAAAAAGAGGAAAAGCCCATCAACACCGGCATGGCGGACGCGCTTGCCAAGTGGCTGGAGAGTCAGAAAAAATAAAAGAAACCTCTCTTCGAGTTGTTCGAAGAGAGGTTCGCTATTTTATGGGATAGGGCGCTTTGCGGTCGGTCAGGCAGACGAGATAGTCCACGCTGACCTGATAGAATTGCGCCAGCTTCACGGCGTACTCCAACGGCAGCGGGCGTTCGCCGCGCTCGTATTTGGAATATAAGGATTGGTCGCAGAGCAGATATTCTGCGATTTGCTTCTGTGTCAGATCGCGGTCCTCCCGCAGATCACGGATTCGCAGCTCCATCGTATCACCCAAAAGGTATCATACCGCAGGACAATGCGTCCTATTGATTTTTTGGACAATATGTCCTATAATAAACAGGGGTGATTGCAGTGCCGGATTATAAGGAACTGTATTTTTCGATGTTTCGTGCCACGGAAAAAGCAATTTCCATTCTGATAGAGGCACAGCGTAAGGCAGAAGAGATGGTTGTATCCGATGAAACACAGGAGATTACAATACTCCCTGTGCAGGATGACGGGGCTTAAAAGCCGTGCAGAACTACCTACCGTGTAAAAATCTGCTTGCCTGTACTGTCTGCCGCTGCGCGGACGGCGGGGACATGTCCCCGCCCTACAGGGGCGTGCGATTTGGCGGTCTTTGCAATTGCAAAAATCCCTCCCCACAGAGGTCTGTGAGGAGGGATTTGGTGTGATAACTCAGTCTGCGACGTAGGGCAGCAGAGCGATCTGACGGGCGCGCTTGATGGCGATCGTCAGCTGGCGCTGATGCGCTGCGCAGGTGCCGGTGGTACGGCGGGGCAGGATCTTGCCGCGCTCGGAAGTATAACGGCGGAGCTTGGCGGAATCCTTGAAATCAATGCTCGTGACCTTATCGACGCAGAAGTTACATACCTTCTTGCGCTTGCGCGGACGAGCCTTGTCGTTCATAGCCATGATGAAATCCTCCTTCTTCAAATACTCAAGTGGAAAAGCGGTTTGTTAGAAGGGCAGCTGGCTGTCGTCATCCTCAATCATTGCGAAGTCGGACGCGGGAGCCGGAGCCGGTGCCGCAGGTGCGGAATAACCGTAGTTATTGGCAGGTGCGGGAGCGGGATAACCGTAGTTATTGGCGGGAGCGGGAGGCGGATTGCCGTAGCTCGGCGCGGAATAACCGTTGTCGCCGCCGTTGCTGTCGCGCTTGGAATCGCCGAAATAGACATTGTCGGCAATGACCTCTGCGCTGCGGCGCTTGTTGCCCTCTTTGTCGTTCCAGTTACGAATCTGGAGACGACCGGAAACCACCGCCATACGACCCTTGGTGAAATACTTGCTGACAAACTCAGCGGTATTGCGCCATGCGACGATGTCGATGAAGTCCGTTTCCTTTTCTCCCGTCGCGCTGTTCGCGAAATCGCGGTCAACTGCGATGGAGAAGGTGGCCACGGCGACGCCGGAAGCGGTCCGACGAAGCTCGGGGTCACGGGTAAGACGACCCATGAGAACGATATGGTTCAGCATGAAAGGGCCTCCTTACGCTTCGACTGCGACGATGATGGAACGCAGAATGCCGTCCGTGATCTTGAACACACGGTCCAGCTCGGCGGGAAGCTCGGGCTTGCACTCGCAGTTCATCAGGACATAGTAGCCTTCGGGCAGGTCGTTGATCGGATAGGCGAGCCGACGCTTGCCCCATTCCTCGATACCCGTGAGAGTACCTTCTGCCTCAACCATCGCCTTAAACTTTTCCACGAGAGCGGCGATACCCTCTTCACCCTTAGCGGGGTCGATGATATAGACGATCTCATACTTGCCGGAAATTTTAGCCATTGTTGTTTGCACCTCCTTCTGGACTTTTGGCCGCCGATCGCGTCGGCGGCAAGGATCACCTGCTTGTCCGCAGGCTTATCTATTTTACCTGTGGAAATCGGATTTGTCAATCATTATTTTCTCGAATTTCCGAAATTTTTGGGCGGTTTCCCAATGCGGCAGCAGGTGGGACGGGGGGTCAAGCTGTATATAGTTGAATCGTTCCTGCACGGGCAGACAGGGTCGTCTGCGCAGCCATCCGCGACAAAGGAGCGTTACGGATGCGGCGAGGGTGCGGTTCATGGCTGTAGGGGCGGCTATTAGCCGCCCGTAATTATGATCCGCGCGGAGCGCTCCACAGTCATTCACCATTCACTCTTAGTCCTTAGCCTGATAGGTGGTTCCTACACGCGGGCGGCTGATAGCCGCCCCTACGAGAAAAATCGGGATTTTTTGCGTTGCCTATTGACAGCGTAACAATGTTATGCTATTATCATGTCGTAACAATGTTACGAAAGGGTGATGGTTACGGAAGAGGATTTGATCTCTAAGCGGGAGCTTCTGGAGAAATACGGCATTTCCTATGGGGCGCTCTACCGCTGGAAGCGGATGGGACTGATCCCGGAGGACTGGTTTTTGCGCCGCGCAACGCCTACGGGGCAGGAGACCTTTTTTCATCGGGGGCAGATCTGTCCGAGGGTAGAGCTGATCCGCGCGCGGGGCGAGGTGTCGCTGGAATCGCTTGCGGAGGAGCTGAACGGGCAGGAAGTGAAAAAGCCGCGTCGGCGCCTGATTGTAAAGGATCGGTTTTCCGCAAAAAGCTTTTGGCTCGATGAGCTGACCGCCGTTACGGTTGAGGACGGCGAGCATACAACGAATTTTTTGGACTTATTGAAGGGAGAATGACAGCATGGAAAAAAGAAACTTACACACCTCCGGCGCGATGCACGTTGACGGAGGAGATTACGCCGACGTTCATGTCAGCGGGAGTCTGAAGGTCACCGGAGATATCCGCTGCGACGAGCTGCACTGCTCCGGCGCGACAAAGATCGAAGGCAGCCTGGACTGCGGCGGTGAGGTCGTGACCTCCGGTTCGGTGAAGCTTGCAGGGGCGTCAAAGATCGGCTCCGCGCGCATTTCGGGCAGCTTTGCCTGCGAGGACAGCTTGCAGTGCGCCGGAAAAATGAATGTTTCCGGCAGCGTGAAGGTCGGCGGAGGACTGCGGGTCGGAGAAGGCAGCTTTTCCGGCGCATGCAGTGTAAACGGAGCGGTTCACGCAACGGCGTTGTCTTGCTCCGGGAAGCTGACGGTGGGGAAAGATGTTGAGGCGGAGCGCTTCCAAAGCAGCGGCAGGCTGGAAATTCACGGATTGCTCAACGCCGAACAGGTTGAGATCCATGTCAACGGCGGCAGCGAGATCGCGGATATCGGCGGCGGTATGATTCAGACCATAAAGGATCGGGGTTGGCACGGCTTTGGTTTCAGCTTCGGCAGCGGACAGAGCTGCTTGCGCGTCCGCACGATTGAGGGAGACCGCGTGGAATTGGAGGCGACGCAGGCAACGGTCGTGCGCGGCAAGGTCGTGCGTATCGGCAAGGACTGCGAAATCGACCGCGTGGAGTATTCCG
>JBJFGB010000172.1:0-7746 GCA_051892295.1 Faecousia sp.
CAGACGCGGTTATGTCAGGAACCCCGTATCACACAAACTTTTTCATTGAGGCTTTGTTTGTAATTAAGATAAGACCGGTATGATGTAAGTGTGTTTGCTAACGGTTAGAAAAGAAAGTGGTTTTAGAATAAAGGCATGATATATCTGCTGCTCAGAGAAGATAATCAGAAAATGGAAATGAACTGGCTGTCAACGTGTGGCAACCATTGGAGGGCGGTTATTTTCTGAGAAAAGGGAATGTTGGATCCTCCGGGGAGAATGTAGGTCACAAAAAGTACGTCAGGAGGACTGGTATACATTCTTGCGGACTACAAGGGGAGAGAATTGCGCAGCGAAGGTCAGATTAATAAGAGTACCGAGCCACAAAGACTGTATTACGAGGATCGTGCAACGAAGATCACGCTGCAAAAAACTGGGGCTGCGTTTTCGGTTCTTTGCACAAATTGAGAGGACAAATGACGGTGCAATTTGACTTACGAACCGAAAAAAATTACCCTGAAGAAAAAATTCACCATCGGCGTTGCGCGAATTTTCCTGAGGGTATATGCTTTCTTGTGCAGAGCGATGCACGGCATTGTACGGTTTTGTGGTGTAAAGTAATGCGTGCGAACAATGACAGCGTGTTGTGTTCAATGCGGTGTGCAGTGCGGTAAAGTGAGGTCGTGCGCGGTATGGGCTTCTGCACAAAAATGAGCTGTCCCTGTTCTGTAGGGCTGTGTTTCGGAAACGACGCTGAAAGGACGGGGACGGCTCAAAGGAAACCAAGAATAATGTATGGCGCGGGTGTGTCCCCGTCGGTACAGGAACTGTCGAGTGTGAACAAACTTACAGCCGGAGATTGCCACGACCCCGTTGGGGTCTCGCAATGACAGGTGGGGAGCTTTACCGTGTCATTGCGAGGAGCGCAGCGACGTGACAATCTCATGCAGGAAGTACCAAGTGCGTACAAACCTACAGCCGGAGATTGCCACGACCCCGTTGGGGTCTCGCAATGACAGGTGGGGAGCTTTACCGTGTCATTGCGAGGAGCGCAGCGACGTGACAATCTCATGCAGGAAGTACCAAGTGCGTACAAACCTACAGCCGGAGATTGCCACGACCCCGTTGGGGTCTCGCAATGACAGGTGGGGAGCTTTACCGTGTCATTGCGAGGAGCGCAGCGACGTGACAATCTCATGCAGGAAGTACCAAGTGCGTACAAACCTACAGCCGGAGATTGCCACGACCCCGTTGGGGTCTCGCAATGACAAGTGGGGCAGTCTTCCTGTGTCATTGCGAGGAGCGCAGCGACGTGGCAATCTTGTGCAGGAAGTACCGAGTGCGTACAAAATTGTTTTCTGGGTCTGTCTGCCGCCTATGCGGACGGCACGCCGAGTCGACGTGCCCTACGAGGTGGAACACGCCATCGCCGTAGGGCCAGACGACCCCGGCGCGCCGGTGCAGGAACGATTAAGTACGCACAAACCTACAGCCGGAGATTGCTACGATCGGTTTGTGCAACGGTCCCAAAATGAAAAATGGGCAGCTTCTTGGTATGTGGGAATTGCCGGCGAGAGAAGTAAAATCTGTCAGCGTATTCCGCGCTGCGAGAACAGAATAGGAGGATACAATGCCGTTACAGGACGATTTGGGGAAGCGCATGAAGAGCTACTATGAGGAGATCCCCAAGACGAAGCTCATGCGCAGGACACCGGTTGCCATCCGCGTGGATGGGAAGGCGTTTCATACCTTTACGCGGGGATTTCATAAGCCGTTTGACGAAGTGCTGACCTGTGCTATGCAGGAGACAATGCGGTATCTTTGCCAGAACATACAGGGCTGCGTACTCGGTTATACCCAGTCGGATGAGATCACGCTGCTCCTTGTGGATTATCAGAGCTTAGACGCTTCCGCGTGGTTTGATTACGAGGTGCAGAAGATGTGCAGCATTGCTGCTTCAATGGCGACCTTGGCGTTTGCGAAAGCCTTTCAAAAAGAAGCAACACGGTGCATCAGCGCAGCCGAAGACACGTCGGACTATCAAAGGACGCTGCAGGCTGCCATGGAGAAGGGTGCGATGTTTGATGCGCGTGTTTTCAACATTCCAAAGGAGGAAGCGGCGAATCTGCTCTACTGGAGGCAATTGGACGCGATTCGGAACAGCATTCTGACATTCGGACAGGCGCATTTCAGTCATAAGCAGATGCAGGGGAAATCGTGCACACAGATTCGCGAGCTGCTGCTGACCGAGAAGGGGATTGACTGGGAGCAGCTGCCTTTGCATTTGCAGCGGGGGAGCTGCTGCGTCAAGGAGACTTATTCGGAGGCAGGCGTCCAACGGAAGCGCTGGTTGGTTGACTTACATATCCCGATCTTCAAGGGTGAGGGCAGGGACTATATCAATGCGCGGCTTCTTTTACCGCCGGAGCAGAGCGGGGCGGAGGAATGATCTATATTACCGGGGACTGCCACGCAGACTTCCGAAAATTCAGCAGCAAACGCTTCAAAGCGCAAAGGGAGATGACGCGCGAGGACTATCTCATTGTCTGCGGGGATTTCGGCGGCATTTGGAAGGACGACGAGAGGGAGCGCTACTGGCTCAACTGGCTGTCACAAAAGCCGTTTACCCTGCTTTTTGTGGACGGGAACCATGAAAACTTTGACCGATTGTTCAGCGATGAGTTTGCAGAGGTGGACTTCCACGGCGGCAGGGCGCACAAAATTCGAGACAATATTTATCACCTGATGCGCGGCTATGTATTTTCGCTGTGCGGCAAGACCTTTTTTGCCTTCGGCGGCGCGGTCAGCCACGATATTTGTGACGGAATCCTCGACAGGGCGGACTGTCCAACGGAACGCGCCTTCCAAATGACTTATCGCAATATGCAGCGCGCGGGGAAGCAGTTCCGTGTGAATCACCGATCGTGGTGGGCGGAGGAGCTGCCGAGCCTTGAGGAAATGGAACGCGGCAGAAGGAACTTGCAGGAATACTGCAACCGTGTCGATTATGTAATCTCCCACTGCCTGCCATATACGCAGGCCCTCCTCTGCTTAGGCGCCGATGCGGATCGTTTGAGCGTATACTTCGACGAACTGATGCAAAACGGACTGCAAATGCAAATGTGGTACTGCGGTCATTATCATGTGGATCGGCAGATTATGAACCGATTCCGTGTCTTATATGACGATATCATCCGCATAGAATGAGAAGGCGGAGCAGAGAGATACCGCTCTATTCGGAGGATTTGTATTGATGTGAAGTGCTGCCACGGATTCCCTTTGACTTTCCACCGGACTTCTGCTATAGTGATACCAATCACAGAAGAAAAATGTTTTTAAGATGTATCATGCGGGAAGCACGAAAACGAGTTTCATGCAACCTGTATGCACAATGAAAACGGAAACGCGCAGAGGAACGGTTGGAAAGGAGAAAGGCAATGGAAAAAATGATTCCGTACGAAAAGCTTTCGAAGAAAAAGAAACGCGCTTTGGATACCATGCGCCGCGGCACATGGGGCGCAATCAAGCCTGTTACCCGCAAGCCGAAGAACAGCAGAGCGTATAACAGAAAAAAGGCACAGGATTGGAAAAAGCATGCTTCCGATCCTGTGCCGCATTTTATTTAAATTTGGGGCAGCCGAAAGCCGGACAAAAGTGACAGCAATATAGACGGTTGTTACGAGCTGTGCCGTGGAATATCGGTTGGACTTTGAGGAGATAAAAAAGAAAACAATATTTAGTGGAGAGGACTTGCAAAACTCCACAAGATGTAGTATAATTCGTTTGCTGCATTGCGGAGAGGATTAGAAAGACGGTCTGCACCGCAGGCGAAGCTGCTTGACATAACGCGTACTGAAAGGAGAAAACGCATGAAGATTATTAAGCGAAACGGTACGGAAGTTGTTTTTGATATTGAAAAAATTATGATGGCAATCACGAAGGCCAATGACGCGGTGGAGGAAAACGCCCGTATGACCCCGCTGCAGATCCGGCGTATTGCGGAAAGTGTTTGCATTAGCTGCGAGGAGATGGGACGCAGCCCCTCAGTAGAGGAAATACAGGATCTGGTGGAGAAAGCCATCATGGCGCACGGCGCTTTTGAGGTTGCCAAGCAGTATATTACCTATCGCTATACGCGCAGCCTGATCCGCAAGTCCAACACGACGGATGACCGCATTTTGAGCTTGATTGAGAGCAACAACGAGGAGGTCAAGCAGGAAAACGCGAACAAGAACCCGACGGTCAACGCCGTGCAGAGAGACTACATGGCAGGCGAGGTCTCCAAGGACATCACCCGCAGAATTCTCCTGCCGAAGGAGATCGTTGATGCCCATGAAGCCGGTATCATCCACTTCCACGATTCGGACTACTACGCGCAGCATATGCACAACTGCGATCTGGTCAATTTGGACGATATGCTGCAAAACGGCACCGTGATCTCCGGCACCATGATCGAAAAGCCGCACTCCTTCTCGACCGCCTGCAACATCGCTACCCAGATCATTGCGCAGGTTGCCTCCAACCAGTACGGCGGGCAGTCCATCAGCCTGACGCACTTGGCACCCTTTGTGCAGGTCAGCCGCGAGAAGATCCGCGCCGCCGTGCTTCGGGAATTGGAAGCGTTCGGCGTTGCGTCTACGGACGAAAAGATTGACGAGGTTGTGGAGCAACGGCTCCGCGAGGAGATTCGCCGCGGTGTGCAGACCATTCAGTATCAGGTTGTCACGCTGATGACCACCAACGGACAGGCGCCCTTTATCACCGTGTTTATGTATCTGAATGAAGCCCGCAGCGAGCGCGAGAAGAAGGATCTTGCGCTGATTATCGAGGAGACGCTTCTGCAGCGCTATGAGGGCGTGAAGAACGAAAAGGGCGTTTGGATCACGCCGGCGTTCCCGAAGCTCATCTACGTTTTGGAGGAGGACAATGTCCGCGAAGGTACGCCCTATTGGTACCTGACGGAGCTGGCTGCACGCTGTACCGCAAAGCGGATGGTGCCCGATTATATCAGCGAGAAGAAAATGCTCGAGCTGAAGGTGGACAAGAACGGTGAGGGACACTGCTATACCTGCATGGGCTGCCGCTCCTTCCTGACACCCTATGTGGACGAAAACGGTCAGCCGAAGTATTACGGACGCTTCAATCAGGGCGTTGTCACCATTAATTTGGTGGATGTGGCGCTCTCCTCCGGTCGGGACATGGACAAGTTCTGGAAGATTTTTGACGAGCGTCTTGAGCTGTGCTATCGGGCGCTCATGTGCCGCCACGAGCGGCTGAAGGGTACGCTGTCCGACGCCGCTCCCATCCTGTGGCAGTACGGCGCGCTGGCGAGGCTTCCCAAGGGCGAACCGATTGACAAGCTGCTCTACGGCGGCTATTCCACGATCTCCTTGGGCTATGCCGGTCTTTACGAGTGCGTGAAATACATGACCGGAAAGTCTCACACCGACGAGGAGGCAAAGCCCTTTGCCCTGTCCGTCATGCAGCATATGAACGACGCCTGCAAGACATGGAAGGCAAAGCACAACATTGATTTCAGTCTCTACGGCACGCCGCTGGAATCGACCACTTATAAATTCGCCAAGTGCCTGCAAAAGCGTTTCGGAATCATCCCCGGCATCACGGACAAGAGCTATATCACAAACTCCTATCATGTCCATGTTGCCGAGCATATCGACGCCTTTACCAAGCTGTCCTTCGAGGCGGAATTCCAGCAGCTCTCGCCCGGCGGCGCGATCAGCTATGTGGAAGTTCCCAACATGCAGAACAATGTAGAAGCCGTGTTGCAGCTCATGCAGTTCATCTATGACAACATCATGTACGCCGAGCTGAATACCAAGTCCGACTACTGTCAGGTCTGCGGCTTTGACGGTGAGATCGAAATCCAGGAGGACGAAGACGGCAAGCTGGTCTGGACCTGCCCGCAGTGCGGCAACCGCGACCAGAGCAAGATGAATGTTGCCCGCCGTACCTGCGGCTATATCGGCACGCAGTACTGGAATCAGGGCAGAACGCAGGAGATTCGCGACAGAGTGCTGCACCTTTCCTGCAAAACGATGGAATAATGAAAAACCGCCTCATATCCCGGGAAATCGGGATATGAGGCGAATATTTGAGGTGAGATGAGATGAATGTGGGCGAGATTATCTTTGCCGACTGCGCCAACGGCAGCGGGATTCGCGTGAGCGTCTTTGTCTCCGGCTGCACAAACCGCTGCCCGGGCTGCTTCCAGCCGGAGACGTGGGATTTCGATTACGGCAAGCCCTATGACGAAGCGATGGAGCAGCGAATCATGAATGAGCTGGCAAAGCCCTATTACAGAGGCTTGACGATTCTTGGCGGCGAGCCGTTTGAGCCGTCCAATCAGCGGGAGCTTGTCAAGCTGCTCAGGCGGGTGCGGAAGGAGCTTCCTGCAAAGGATATCTGGATGTACACCGGCTTTACCTACGAAGACGAGCTTGCCCTCGGCGGAGCAAAGCATACCGAGGTGACGGACGAGATCCTTGACAGTATTGATGTGCTTGTGGACGGACGGTTTGTCCTTGCAAAGAAAAACCTCGCCCTGCGCTTTCGAGGGTCGGAAAATCAACGCATTATTGATATGAAGAAGACGCGCGCGGCAGGAAGTGTCATGCTCCACCCGCTGCATCGGTGAGGCAGGCAAGCTGCCAAAAAGCGACAGCGGCAGCGGCGGCGACATTGAGGGAATCGACACCGTGCGACATCGGAATGCGCACGGTATAGTCACATTCGGCAATCGTGCGCGGGGCAAGTCCGTCGCCCTCCGCGCCAAGAAAAACAGCAAGCCGTTCCGCCGAAGCAAGCTTCGGATCCCGGAGATCGAGCGCGTCCTCACGCAGCGCCAGTGCGACCGTCTGAAAGCCGAGCTGTTGCAGCAGAGGAATGCCGGACGATTCGCCCTCCAAATATGCCCACGGGATTTGAAACACGGTGCCCATGCTGACGCGAACTGCGCGACGGTACAGCGGATTGCTGCATTCCGGCGTCAGCAGCACCGCGTCCATATGCAGCGCTGCCGCAGAGCGGAAAATTGCTCCCACATTGGTGGGATTGACCACATGCTCCAAAACGGCGATGCGCCTTGCTCCGCTGCATACCTCCTGTACCGTCCGCAGCTTCGGTCGCCGCATGGCGCACAGCACGCCTCTTGTTAACTGAAAGCCGGTCAGCGCCGTCAGCACGTCAAGCGCTGCGGTGTAGACCGGGACATCTCCGCAGCGGCGAATGACCTCCCGGGCCTGCCCTTCAATGTGCTCCCGCTGCATCAAAAGAGATACGGGCACACAGCCTGCGTCTAAAGCCCGCTCAATGACCTTTGGACTTTCCGCGATAAAAAGCCCCTGCGCGGGCTGCTCCCGGTTGAGCAGCTGCGCCTCCGTCAGGCGTGCATAAACATCAAGCGCAGGGTCTGAAAAATCGGTGATCTCAATAATATTGGGCATATGTGCCTCCTTAAAAACAGGCAATTTATTCCAGTCACCAATTAAAATGTGCAAAGCGCATTCTAATTGCGATATCGTGATTGGCACAAGACGCATTTTCGCGATGCTTCCCTTATCCTCGCGAAAATGCAACGCCGGTACGGCGTTGAAAACCGATTGAAATGAATATTTTAATCGGTTTTTCGTATTTCAGCTTTCTCATACTATAGCACAGAAATTGCGGATTTTCAAGAAAACGCATGCGAACCTGTCAAATGCGTATGTGTCAAGTAAATATTGGCAATCTTCCTTTTTCAAAAACCAA
>JBJFGB010000173.1:0-7723 GCA_051892295.1 Faecousia sp.
ATGCTGTATATTCAGGCGGCGAAAAAGGGCGAGTAATTTACTAAATATTTCCCGGTGTGCATAGTCATGCCGGGAAACATTCATCAGTGCGATATATGTTTTTATATTTCTACGCTACTTTTTCTTAGCTCTGTTCACCTGCCTGGTTGTTTCAGACCATAAGTAATATTTAAAACACGAATATTCAGAAACCAGATTGCCACAAGGAACATTAATTCTTCCCGATAGTTCTCATTCTTACGTTTACAAATAGTGTATGTTCTGAACAACTATTGTTTTTTAAGCGGTAAAGAAATGAGACGGATTGATGTTATTCACAAGGAGCTGGAGCGGCTGACGTATGGGCTGGAACTGTCTGATTTAGCGAAGGAGAAAGCATTTACTGCTGAGGCGATTGGTTTTAACCTTGGGCTGGCACGCAACTCGGTTAGTAAAGATCTTAATCAATTATGGAATGAAGGCCTGGTGGTAAAAAGTCAGGGACGTCCTGTTTTTTTTCTACATCGTCACGCACTAGAATTGCTCATTAATCGAAAACTGGATGATTGCGAATGCATAGTTCATTCAGTGGCTAGTTTATTGCCAAAGAAAGAAAAATATACAGATGATGATCCGTTTTCCGGACTTATCGGATACGACCGTAGTCTCCGTGATGCGGTAGAAAAAGGCCGCGCAGCGGTGCTTTATCCCCACGGACTACATGTGCTGTTAACCGGTGCATCTGGTGTTGGCAAAACATTCTTTGCTGAGTTAATGCATTGCTTCGCTTGCAAGCACACCATAGGTTCGCCACCTCCGTTGGTTTACTTTAACTGTGCCGAATATGCTCATAATCCGGAGTTGCTTTCCTCACATCTGTTTGGTCACCATAAGGGGGCATTTACCGGGGCAAGTGAGAATAAAACGGGATTGGTGGAGCAAGCTGACGGAGGTTATTTACTTCTGGATGAAGTGCATCGCCTCCCGTACGAAGGACAAGAGAAGCTCTTTTCTATTCTCGATAAAGGTGAATACCGCCCACTTGGTTCAAGTGGGCCAACATATTCAATTTCGGTGCGCCTTATTTGCGCCACTACAGAGTCGGTCAACTCGGCACTATTGCGTACCTTCCAGCGGCGTATCCAGGTATGTATTGACTTACCGGGTATTCGCCAGCGTTCGGTCGAGGAGCAGCTCGAATTGATTGTAAGCTTCTTTCAGCGTGAAAGTCGTAAAATTGAACGTACCATAAGCCTTGATAAAACGCTCTTGCATTGGTTGTTAAGTAAACCCCTGGAAGGCAATATCGGCCAGCTTAAAAGTGATATTCAGTTCTTGTGCGCGCAGGCGTGGGCGTCGGGAATGACCGAGCGTAATGATACGCTAGAGTTAGATAAACGACTGGCGGAGATGTCGTTTAATACCACGCCAGAGCAGCGTCTGCTGGTCGATGCGTTGTTTGGCGGTAAAGATCGTCTGAACGTGGATGCGCGTACGTTGCCCGCGTTAAAAAATTCGTTGGCGACCAGCGCGGAAATAGAAGAGAGCGACCTGTTTTACAGTTTCCTGACTCGTGAATATGTCAATCTGCGCAACAGTAACGTGCCGCCCGCAGAAACGCTGGCTATCCTGAAAAACAAACTCAGTTCGATTTTTGAATATGGTCTTTATAGCCGCCATAGTGCGGCGCATCCACCGCGCTATGGCGATCAAATTGAGGAGCGTGTGACGCTGCTGATCGGTTACGTGGAGCAGGTATTAGGATTTACATTGCCAGAAAACCTGGCGAACCCGTTACGTAAACACTTTCTTGCGCTGATTGGCTATGTGCGGCGAGGGCTTATACCTCAACTCTATTCATCCAGCCTGATTCTGGATCGCTGTAAAGATGAGTATGACAATGCCACGCTTCTGTGCCGCAAAATCAATGAGTTGTTGCATATTCAGTGCCCGGCGACGGAGGTGGTCTGGCTGTGCCTGTTCCTGAAAGAGTGTCGCCACTACCGCCAGCGCATCGACACCAGCCCGGATTGCGGCGTGATTCTAATCGCTCACGGTGCGACCACCGCAACGAGCCAGGCGCAATATGTGAACCGGGTGCTGGAGCGCGATCTGTTCTACGCAATTGATATGCCATTTGAGCAGTCGGTGCATGACACCCTGGAAACCCTGACCCGGATGATTCAGGACCGGTGCTGGCAGCGGCTGATACTGATGGTGGATATCGGATCGCTGGTCCATTTTGGCAGCACCATCAGCAAGCTGTTCCAGATTGACGTTCTGTTGTTGCCAAATATCACTCTGACCAGCCTGCTGGAGGTTGGGCTGGATTTAAGCTACGAAACTGGCGATCTATCGCAATTGGCTGTGCTTATGCAGAGTAAAAATATCCCTTGTCGGCTCTGCACGCCGCAGCAAGAGAGCGGTGGCAAAGTGCTGGTTATCTCATGTATAACCGGAATGGGGACGGCGGAAAAGATCAAAAAGGTGCTGGAGGAGAGCTTTGGCGAGCTGATGTCGCAGGACACGCGTATGGTGATTCTCGACTATAACGAGGTGCGCAGCCTGGAGCGTATTCAGCAGGCGCTTAATGCCAGTGAACGGCTGGCAGGGATCGTCGGCACCTTCCAGCCGGGACTGCCGGATATACCGTTTATCTCGCTGGAGGAACTGTTTTCCGAGCAAGGGCCGGAGCTGGTGCTCAGCCTGCTGACGCCGGATCTCTCAAGCAGCGAGCGCCGACTGGAGATGGAGCGCAGCGCCATGCGCTTTATCAGCGCGCTGACCATGGAGAGCATCATCAACCATATTTCGGTGCTCAACCCGCAGCGAATTCTGAAAGAGATCGAGGATGTTCTGAACTACTTAACCAACACGCTCTCCCTGAAACCGAGCCGCCAGGTGACACTACGTTTTCTGATCCACTGCTGCTGCATGGTCGAGCGTATCGTGATTAACCGCAAACCGTTACAGATGGCGCTAGAAAACCGGCTTGATCTGGACGCTCGTGCCTTTAGCGTCATCAAATCCTCCTTTTTGCCGATTGAAGAGGCTTACGCTATCCGTTTATCGGACGCAGAATATTTTTATATCTACGAACTGCTCTACAGCTGATCCCCTGGTTTACGGGGCTTAACGCCCCATCCAATCTCATTTCCTCTGTGCGTGACACAAATTCTGGCACGTCCTTTGCTCCTGATGAAATGTAAACACTGGAGCAAAGGAGGCTATTTTGACCACAACTGTACCTATTCATCCGTTACCTGAAATTCTGCTGCTAACTCACGGCGGCTGGGGGCTGCAGCTCTGCAACAGTCTGCGCATGGTGATGGGCGAAATCGAAGGCGTGACGGAAATCGCGCTGATGCCCGTCGATACGCTGGGCGAGTTTTACCAGCGCGTCGAAGCCGTGGTGAAAACCATGCCGGAAGGTTCGCTTATCGTGACCGATTTTATCGGCGGCACCACCTCTAACGTGGCGGCGCGGCTGAGCGCCGATTATCCGGTGGCGGTGATCTCCGGGCTTAATGCCTCGCTGCTGCTGGAGGCGCTGGACAAGCGCGAACATGGCCCACTGACCGCCTGCGTGGCCGATCTGGTGGAAGCTGGGCGCAACAGTTGCCTGGACGTCGTCTCCCATATTCGTCAATTACAACAGTAAGGAAAATCGTATGGCAAACATCGTGTTATGTCGCATTGACAGCCGTCTTATCCACGGACAGGTGGTGACGAAGTGGGTAGGGCAGTCTCAGGCCAACCGTATTGCGGTGGTCAGCGACGAGCTGGACGCCGATCCGTTTATGAAAAATATCTACCTGATGGCCGCGCCGCCGAATATCAAAGTGGACTGCTTTAGCAACCAGAGCTTCGCGGCCGCGTGGAAAGAGAACCAGCTGGGCGACGGCAACGTGCTGGTGCTGTTCCCGTCGCTGGCGGCGATTCAGGAAGCGGTGCAGCAGGGCTTTGACGTGGCTGATATTCAGGTTGGCGGTTTAGGCGGCGGGCCAAACCGTAAAGCGGTGTTCCAGAACATAACGCTGGATGAAAAAGACGTTGGCATTCTTAACGATTTGAAAAGTCGCGGCATTAAGGCTGTTTTCCAGACCATCCCGGAAGATAAACCGCAGTCGCTGGACGATATCCTGAAAAAATTCTGACCCTCTGAACATGGGATAACAAATTATGGATACCTTACTTTTTGCAAGCCTGATGGGGCTGTATTACTGGTTTGCCCGGTTGCGCCTTGGCTATACCTTCTCCGCCATGCTGTTACAGCCAGTGGTGGTGGCGGTCTTTGTCGGCCTGCTGCTCGGCAATATGCCTGCGGCGATGATTATCGGCGCGGGGATGCAGTTGGTCTATCTGGGTGTGACCTCAACGCCAGGCGGCAATGTGCCGTCAGACCCGGCGCTGGCGGCCTGTATCGCCATTCCTATCGCCGTTAAGGCCAATATGGACCCGAACCTGGCGATTGCACTGGCGATTCCATTTGGCGTTATCGGCGTATTCCTCGACCAGTTGCGTCGCACGCTAAATGCGGCCTGGGTGCATATGGCCGATAAACACGCGGAAACGGCCAATATGTCAGCCATTATGCGCTGCGCCTTTCTCTACCCGGCGCTGCTGGGGCTGGTACTACGTTTCCCAGTGGTGTTCGCCGCCAACTACTTCGGCCAGAACGTAGTGGAAAGTTTCCTCAAGCTGATGCCGCACTGGCTGACCCACTCGTTTGAAATCATGGGCGGGATTCTCCCGGCGCTGGGCTTCGCCATCACCATTATGGTGATTGGTAAAAAGAGCCTGCTGCCGTGGTTTATCGGCGGATTCTTCGCGGTGCTGTACCTCAAGGTGGACATCATGGCGATGGCGATTTTCGGCACCTGCGTGGCCTTCCTGATTAAAGGCCTGGCGAAAAATGAAGGAGCGGCATAATGAGCGACGACGTAATGCAGCATGAACTGGTTGAGCGCGCGCGGGAGTCCGGGGCGCTGACCAAAGCGGATATCACCAAAGCGTGGTTTATCTACTGGCTGGGCGCGGAAGTTTCCAGCTCCTATGAGCGTTTACAGAGCCTGATTTTCTGCGCCTCGATGACGCCGATTATCAAAAAGCTCTATCCGCAAAAGGAGGAGCAGGTGGAGGCGTTAAAACGCCATCTGAACTTCTTCAACTCAGAGCAGACGTTTGGCGCGGTGATCCAGGGGATCTCCATCGCCATGGAAGAGCAAAAGACCCGCGGCGAGGCGATTAACGATGCCTCTATCACCGGGATTAAAACCGGCCTGATGGGGCCGCTGGCCGGGATGGGCGACTCCATCATCTGGGCGGCGGTGATGCCGCTGTTGATTGCTATTTTTATCCCGTTCGCCGCCAATGGCAGCGCGATGGGCGGTATTTTGCCGCTGATTCTCTACCCGGCGATTACGCTGGCAATCAGCTACGGCATGGTGCACAAGGGCTATACGCTGGGGCGCGATTCGATTATCAGTCTGCTGCAGGGAGGGCGCATCAAGGAGCTTATCTACGGCGCTAACGTACTGGGGCTTATCATGATGGGCGCGCTATCCGCGAGCTTTGTCAAGATAACCTCACCTTTAAAAATTAGCGCACTGAAAGGCTCTGAAGTGGTGGTACAGCAGATTCTGGACTCCATCGCGCCCGGCCTGCTGCCGCTGGCGGCAGTGTTCGCCATCTACTTCTATTTGGTGAAAAAGGGTCCGCGTTACACCACGATTCTGCTGTCGATTGTGGCGTTGAGCGTGGTCTGCTCGCTGCTGGGAGTGCTGTAAGCCATGACGCAGAATATCTATCAACAACTGGGACTGAAACAGGTGATTAACGCCTGCGGCAAGATGACGATTCTCGGCGTCTCCAGCGTCGCGCCGGAGGTGATGCAGGCCACCGCGCGCGCGGCATCCTCTTTCGTGGAGATTGACCAGCTGGTGGACAAAACCGGCGAGCTGGTCTCTCGCTTTACCGGGGCGGAGGATAGCTACGTTACCTCCTGTGCCTCAGCAGGGATCGCCATCGCTGTCGCCGCCGCCATTACACGCGGCGACAAGGCCCGGGTGGCGCTCATGCCGGATAGCTCCGGCATGGCCAATGAAGTGGTGATGCTGCGCGGCCATAACGTCGATTACGGTGCATCGATCCTCAGCGCGATCCGCTTAGGTGGCGGGCGCGTTGTGGAGGTGGGTTCAAGTAACCTGGCGGCTCTCTGGCAGCTGGAGAGTGCCATTACCGACGCGACCGCCGCGCTGCTGTATGTGAAGTCGCATCACTGCGTGCAGAAGGGAATGTTGAACATCGAGGACTTCGCACATGTCGCGCAGATGTACAACCTGCCGCTGATTGTCGATGCCGCCGCCGAAGAGGATTTACGTGCCTGGGTGGTGAGCGGAGCGGATATGGTGGTCTACAGCGGCGCAAAAGCCTTTAACGCGCCGACCTCCGGGTTTATCACTGGTAAAAAAATCTGGATTGCAGCCTGCAAAGCGCAGCATCACGGCATTGCCAGGGCGATGAAAATCGGCAAGGAGAACATGGTTGGGCTGGTTTACGCGCTGGAGAATTATCACCAGGGGCAGGCAGTCATCACCGCGGAACAGCTCCAGCCAGTGGTTGAAGCGATTTCTGCGATTCACGGGTTAACGGCTGATATTGAGCAGGATGAAGCCGGGCGTGCAATCTGGCGTATTCGTATTCGAGTAAATGCGCAGGAATTGGGAGTTGACGCTCGCGTCGTCGAAGCGCAACTGCGTGGTGGCGATATCGCGATTTATGCACGGCGGTATAACCTCCACCAGGGCGTTTTTAGCCTTGATCCGCGTACGGTGGCGGAAGGGGAAATGGCACTTATCGTGGCGCGACTGAAGGAGATTGCAGATCATGCAAAAGATTAATTTCTATCGTAATCGCGTGGCAATTAATGTGCTGGCGAAAGATATCGCCAATGCCCGTGAAATCTTTGACGCCGCCGAAGGCCACGCAGTGATTGGCGTGCTTTCCGCGCAGTTCTCCTCGGTGGATGAGGGGATCCAGGAAGTTAAACGTTGGATGGCGGAAATACCGTCCATTTCAGTAGGTCTGGGGGCGGGTGACCCGGCGCAGTATTACAAAGCTGCGATGATTGCGGCGCAGATTCATCCAGCACACGTTAACCAGACCTTTACCGGTTGTGGTTTCGCGGCAGGCGCGCTTGCGGCTACGGGCGGTGAGCAGACCCATGTCAACGCGCTGGTTAGCCCGACGGGGACGCCGGGCGAAGTGCTGATTTCCACCGGCGTTAGCAGCAGCCAGGGTACGCCTGCCCGCGTCTCCTGCGATACGGCGGTGCGAATGATGCTAGATATGGGCGCACACGCGGCGAAGTTCTTTCCGATGGGCGGCGAGAGGTCGCTTCCGGAGCTATACGCGCTGGCGACCACGGCGGCGCGCAATGGTATGACGCTGATTGAGCCGACTGGCGGGATTGATTTGGATAACTTCAGTGTGATTCTGAAAACTTGTCTGGAGGCGGGGGTGCCGCGCATTATGCCACATGTTTACAGCTCGATTATAGACCCTGATACGGGATATACCCGACCGGATGATGTAGCCGTTTTGCTAAATAAAGTGAAATCACTACTCTGATCGGGGATTCAGGCGTTACCGACCTACAATTATGTTGTAGATCGGTATGTCTGACTTACTTTATCCCATCCGCGCTCATACGATCGCGAATATGCTGGGCGCGTTCGGCGGA
>JBJFGB010000174.1:0-7716 GCA_051892295.1 Faecousia sp.
AGCGGAAGCCCCCTCTGGGGTTACATTTTTAAAAAAGTTGATTTTTTATAAAAAATAACCCCCACCGGGGGTTATTTCAAAAGATTAATTCTGCTTTTTTCCGCAAACCTGATACATCTCATCATTGGAAATGATTATGTCCACGTCGAACCACGGGGCAAAGAGCTGCGCCAGCTTGTGTGCCTCCGGCAGGTCGACGGAGACACGGCTCGCGCTGCCGGAGTGGTGCCGTACAAGCTTATCCCGGCTCATACCGTGGGCAACGGAGAGTCTGCCGCCCGGCTTGACCCATTTCGCAAGGCGTTCAATCACGCGCGCCGGTTCGGGGAAGTGGGGAAAAGCGTTATAGATCATTACGGTGTCGAAGCACTTTTCAAAGCCTGTCTGCTCCGCGTCGCCGCAGAGCACCTTGACCTGCGGGAATTTCTGCCGCGCAAGCTTTGCCATTTCGGGCGAAATGTCAATGGCGGTCAGGGAGGCGACGCCGCGCCCGAGATAATCCGGGAAAAGCACGCCCGTGCCGCATGCCACATCGAGCACGTCGATGCCTGCGCGGATGCCCGCGTTGTCCAAAATCGCAGCGATCACCACCTCATTGCGCGTGATATCCGCGTCCCAAAGCGGCGCGCAGCGGTCAAAAAAGCGGATCACCTCTTGTTGTTCCATTGTGCATACCTCACTTTGCAGCCTTGGGATAGCGTTCGGGGATCAGCTTTGCCTTCATCAGGGTAAAGACCAAGGTCGGAAGCAGCACAAGCTGGATTGCAATCCCCGGCAGGCTTTCCAAAAAATAGGTACCGGCAAGCAGCGAGAAGGAGAATTCCGCCATGCCGGACATCCCGCTGAGATAGAACAGCGCCTTTGCCACGCCGCCGACAATCCGCCCGAGCAGCATCGCGGCAATCAGCGCGAGATAGAGATCGGCATAAGTATGTTTCGTGTGGACAAAGCGCAGGAGGAGACCGCTGGCGAGTCCGTAAACGCAAAGCTCCGGCACCATGGAGACAAGCGCCGTCGCCGAGGGCATTCCGGACAAGACACACGAGAGCACGGGTCCGGCGATGCCGCAAAACGCGCCGTAGCCCCACCCGCAGATCAGACCGCACAGTAAGACAGGAATGTGCATGGGCAGAAACACGGTGCCCGCACCGAAGGCGTGGAAGGCAAGGGGAAGCACATAGCAAAGGGCGATGCAGACCGCGCAAATACAGGCGCGCTTGACGGATGACATTTCTTTCATAAGCTACCTCCGAAAAAAGCATTTTTATTTTAATGTTGCCGACGCGGTTCCGCAAGCCCCCTTGGGGGATATTCTGCCGAAAATGTCGAAAAAAACCCCCTGCGGGGGTTGTCCCTATGCCTGAAATCCAGTATGATAAACTACACAACGATAGAAACGGGTGAAACAGATGCAGAACATCATTGCGGACATTTCGGAACAGGTGCAGCGGGTCATCATCGGCAAGCGCGAGGTCGTGGAGAAGGTAATCATGGCAATCCTTGCGGACGGGCACATTTTGCTGGACGACGTGCCGGGTGTGGGAAAGACCACCCTCGCCGTCGCGCTGGGGAAGGTGCTCGGGCTTGCGTATCAGCGCGTCCAGTTTACGCCCGACGTCTTGCCCTCGGACATTGTGGGCTTTTCCATGTACAATAGGGAAACGGGTCACTTCCGGTATATGCCCGGCATTGTCAACAGCACGAATCTGCTCCTTGCGGACGAGATCAACCGCACCTCGAGCAAGACCCAGTCCGCGCTTTTGGAGGCGATGGAGGAGCGGCAGGTCACGGTGGATGGACAGGTCTATCCGCTGCCGACGCCGTTTCTGGTTATCGCGACGGAGAACCATGTGGGCGCGGCGGGCACGCAGCTTTTGCCCCACGCCCAGTTGGACCGCTTTTTGGTGCGGCTGACCATTGGCTATCCCGATTTTGAGAGCCAAATGGAGATCCTGCGCGGCAGGCAGACCAAAAATCCGCTGGATACGGTCAAGCAAATCACAACCTGTGAGGAAGTTCTCCGCAAGCAGCGCGAGGCGGCAGCCGTGACGATGAAGGACGAGATTCTGGCCTATATTACCCGTCTGGCTATGGCCTCCCGCGAGGATTCCATGATCGAGCTTGGCATCAGTCCCCGTGGCGCGATTGCGATTGGCAAAATGGCGCGGGCCTGCGCCTTTGTGCGCGGGCGGGATTTTGTCATTCCGGCGGATGTGCGCGAGGTCTTTTCCGACGTCTGCGCGCACCGCATTCTCCTGAGCCAAAAGGCGAGAGCCGCGCATATGACCGCACGGGAGACTTTGGAGCGGCTTTTGCGCGAGACGCCCGAGCCCTACGAAGCATAATTATGTGGAAACGCAGAGCCGTGTGGGCGGTGGCGCTTTTATTGACCGCCCTGCTGTACTTTTTTGAAAACAACGCGGGAACGCTGACCCTTTTGCTGTCTGCGCTGCTCCTGCCTTGCTTCGGCCTTTTGCCGCTGCTGTGTCCCGTATCGGCAGCGCTTTCCGTGTCTGCGGCGGCGGAGAGGGGGCAAAGCACGGCGGGCATCGTCCGCGTGGAAAACATCGGTTTCTTGCCCCTTCCGCGTGTGGCGCTGCGGTTGACCTGCCGCAACCTGCGCACAGGGGAGGAAACCGCGCAAAAGGTCAGCTTGAGTCTGCTGCCGAAGGAAACCCGCGAAGCGGCATTTTGCTTGAACTGCCCCCACTGCGGAACGCTCCGCATGGAGGCGGCGGAGGTCACGGTCTATGACCTGTTCGGGCTTGCGCGGCGGAGGAAACGCTGCAGCGCCGACACCGAATGCACCGTGCTTCCCACCCTGTTTGCGCCGGAGCTCCTGTTCAGGGACAGCGCCGCAGCCCTGCCGGACAGCGATGTCTACGCTCCCGACCGCCCCGGCAACGACCCGGGCGAGACCTTTGCCGTCCGTGAATACGTCCCCGGGGACATGCTGCGGAAAATCCACTGGAAGCTGTCGGAGAAGACCGACCGCCTGATGGTGCGGGAATTCGGTCTGCCCGTGGTGAACGAGGTGCTGCTACTGCTGGAAACCGCAGGAAGTACGGATGCCGAAGCGACGAACGCGGTGACCGAGGTATTTGCCTCCCTGTCCCGCGCCCTGCTCTTGCAGGGGTGCGCCCATCAGGTGGGCTGGCAGGGGAAAGAGGCGTTTTGCCTGCAGACGGTTTCCGACGAACAGGAATATGATGCCATGCTGGAGGCGCTGCTCCGTCTGCCGCCAAGGGAAAGCGGCTCCGTAGCGCGGGCGTTCGGCGAGATTGCGCCCCATGGCGGCTTTGCCCATGTGCTCGTTGTTGCGCCGCAGGTTCCCACAGGGATGCGGGAGCTTGTCAGCGGCAACCGCGTGAGCGTACTGCTGTGCGGCTCTGCCACGGCTGAGGGGCTGCAGCCCGACGGGAGCTATCTTCTCTCCTTTGACAGCGTCGGCTACGCGCAGGCACTGTGCCGTTTGGAGGTGTGACGATGGAGCTGCACTTCATGAATCCGCAAAAGCCCTCCGTTCTCGGAAAGCTCCGTCCTGCGCTGCTCTTTGCCGCGCTTTGGCTTGCGGCATCGGGGATGCTTGAACTGTTTTCCACCTTTGCGTTTGTCGGACTGCTTCCGCTGCTCGTGCTGCCCTTCCTGCCGCAAAGGGTGCGGCGTTGGGGAGGGCTTGCACTGCTTGCGCTGACGTTGGGCTTTTTCGCCCTGCGCTTTTCCGCGATGACGGACGGTCTGCAAATGCTTGCAAATCGGATGTTTACCATCAGCGAAAGCTGTCAAGCATATGAATATGACCGTTTTCCCGTGACGGAACGCAGGTTGGCGCTGCGGGAGGGGCTTGCCTTTCTCTCGCTGACAACGGCGCTTTTGGTGTATGCC
This sequence comes from Faecousia sp., assembly GCA_051892295.1. Lineage (GTDB taxonomy): Bacteria > Bacillota > Clostridia > Oscillospirales > Oscillospiraceae > JAZOXB01. The sequence continues at coordinate 3,886 of JBJFGB010000174.1, forward strand.
CGCGGAGGCGGCGTGCTGACGGCTGTACTTTTGCTTGCGCAGGCGTATTTCGGCGTGACCCCAAAGGCACTGTGGCTGCTTCTTCTCCTGCTTGCGGCGGTGCTGTATGCGCTTCCGCAGGAACGGCTTTGGCTGCACGCTCTGACGGCTGCGCTTCTGATTGGGCTGCTTGCCCTCTGCGTGAGTCTCTTTGCGCCGGAGCCGAACGTCCGCATTTCCGGCTGGGACGAGCAGGCGCGCGACCGCCTTGCGCTGCACAGCAGCTTCTATGAGCGCACACCCGAGGCGGTAGAGGTGCCGCAAGTGGAAGAAACGCCGCCGCAGCAGCAGGAGCTTCAGCCGAACCAAGCGGTTTCCGAGCGTCAGGTCAATGTCCTGTTTTATGCGCTGGCGCTCCTGACGCTGCTGCTTCTGTTCGTACCCGCCCTGCTGCGCGACCGCGCGGCGAAAAAGCGGGCGCAAAACCGCGTGGGGTTTGACAATCCCGACTGCGCCGCAGCAATCCGCGCCATGTATCTCCACAGCCGAAGGTGGCTTCGCCTGAAGCCCGCAGAGACGCCGCAGGAGATCACTGCGCTTTGGCTCGAGGCGGCGTACAGCGACCATGCTTTGACCGAGGCGCAGCGGGCGCAGATGGCGCAGTACCTTATGCAGGTGGAGCAAGGCGTGTGGGAGAGCGCCACGAAACGGGAACGGCTGCACATTCGGTATCGTCTTTGTCTATAGGAGGGCGAGTAAATGAAACGAATACTCCCTTTTTTTCTGCTGCTTTTGCTGTTTTCGCTGACGGCCTGCCGCCGAAGGATTATGCCCGACGCGGAACAGGTTGTCTATGAGACCTATTTGCAGGAGACACCCGTTACGGAGCCGACGGAGGCTACGACCGAGCCGTCAACGGAGCCAAACACGGAACCGTCAACCGAACCGTCGTCGGAGCCGCCGGAGACCGTCGCTCCCTCCGCGCCCACGGAGCCTGAGACGACCTCCGCCGAGGGAGGGATGCCGGAGCCCTCCGCAGAACCGATTGAGCCAACGGAGGCGGTCGAGGTTACGGTGCGCTTTGATCCCAACAAGGGAAGCTGCCCGCAGGAAAGCGCGGTCGTAAAGGTGGGAAGCACTTACGGAAATCTGCCGGTTGCCGAACGCAGCGGTTTCACCTTTACGGGCTGGTATGACAGCAAAAACGGCGGCACGCGCATCGACAGCATCACCGTGGTTACCGCTGCGGAGGACCATACGCTCTACGCCCACTGGTCGGCGCGTTCCGCCTATGCCGTGATTTTCGATCCGAACGGCGGCCGCTTGCATTCCGAAGAGACGGAACGATTGGTCTACACAGGCGACATCTACGGAGAACTGCCGCTTCCCACGAGACGGGGCTATGACTTCGCAGGCTGGTTTACGGCGGCGGAGGGCGGCGATGCGGTGCAGCCCACCGATGTTTTTTCCGGCACAGGAACGCAGACGCTCTACGCACAGTGGAGCTACAACCCGTTTGACTACTGGTCGTTCTTCCTGGAGAATACCACGCAGCAGGTGTATTCCTGCCAGCAGAAGTCCGTCTATCTGGAATTCGACGCGGACCATATCACGACGAGCTACTGCCCGCTGATTTCTGCCACAGGCTCCTATAATGTTGCGCAGAACCGGGAGGATATGACCGTAACGGACGAATGGGTCTTGGAAAAGAATCCCGATGTCATTGTCAAGGTCGTGGGCGATATGGGCAGCGCCGGTACGGTATATAACGCCATGTGCGCACGGTTCCCCGGCTATCGTGTTTTGGTCGTGCCGAGTGCGGCGGTCTACGGCAGCGCATCGCAGATACTTTACTATCAGATTTGTTTTGGAAAGCTTCTGTATCCCGAATGGTATACGGAGGCGGACACGGATACCGTCGCCGCCGAGCTGGGCGTCAGCGGCAGTATTTACGGATAGCGAATGAAAAGCATTGCCGTTTCACACAGCTGCAGCGCGCGGCATCCCCTGACGCGCCTGTGCAGGGAGTCAGTGAATAGTGAATAGCGAATAGTGAAAAACGGTGGAGCGCTTCGCGCGGATTTGAAATGCGTGCAGGTAGTTCCGGTTGAACCTGTAGCCCGCGGCATCCCTGACGCGCTTCACGCATAAGCGGCAGACGGAGCAGACGAATAGGTTTGTACGCACTTTGTAGTTCCTGCACAAGATTGCCGCGTCGCTGCGCTCCTCGCAATGACACGGAAAGGCTGCCCTATTTGTCATTGCGAGGAGCGCAGCGACGTGGCAATCTCATAGTTCTAAATTTGTATGCAGTCGGTACTTCCTGCACCGGCGCGCCGGGGTCGTCGCGCCCTACGGCGAGGGTGCGTTCCATGGTCGTAGCGCGCGGCATCCCTGACGCGCTTCCCGCGTAAGCGGCAGACGGAGCAGACGAATAGGTTTGTACGCACTTTGTAGTTCCTGCACAAGATTGCCGCGCCTCGTTCCTCGGCTCGCAATGACACGGTAAGGCTGCCCCATTTGTCATTGCGAGGAGCGCAGCGACGCGGCAATCGCATAGTTCCAAATTTGTACGCACTTGTTACTTCCTGCACAAGCGCGTCAGGGATGCCGCGCGCTACAGGCTTCGAGGGTGGTTTCAGCGCAGCAGCGCGAGTCGGCGTATAGCCGGCTCTTTTTTACAAAAAACAACCCCCACGGGGGCTTGCGGCAGGCATTTTCCCTTGTATAATGAAATTATCTTTAGGAAAGTGAGGATTCCATATGAAAAAAATCCTATCCATGCTGCTTGCTTTGACCTTGCTGCTGGCCATGCTCGTGCCTGCCGCAAGTGCAGCAGGCGATTACGCAGGCAAGACCGTCCTAATCTATACCGGCAATCTGCGCGGCGATGTCGACATTTACGCAAAAATTGCCGCTGTGAAGGCTGAGTATGAGGCGCGGGATGCGAATGTCGTGCTTGTGGACGCGGGCAACTATATGCAAGGCTCCGCCTACGCCAACGCCTCCTGCGGCGCGGCAATCACCGAGATCATGACCCGTGTCGGCTACGACGCTGCCGCGATGGGCAAATACGACTTTGTCTACGGCGACGCCACCACGGGCTACATCTATCATGGCAACTACTATAAGTATTACACGCAGGCAGAGCTGGTCAACGGCGCGGAGGAGGAGGAATACCGCCAAAACGCTCCGTGGGCTGCCGAAGCGGTCATGGCGACCCGCCCGGAGCATGCACCCGCCAGCTTTTACGCCGTCTCGTCCAACATCACCATCGGCAAGGAAAACAGCGGTTACTATAGCTTCGAGCCGTATTTCGTTGTTCCTGTCACCGATCTGAGTGTCGGCGTTGTTGCCTTCACCGATCCCGCCACCGCAGACTTCCTGCAGGACGGCTTCCTGGAGGGCTATACCTTCACGGACGAAGTGCCTGAGATGCCCGCCGGATGTGACATTGTTGTTGCGCTGGTCAACGGCGGCACGGCGTGCGAGGCGGATATCGTCATCGACGCCACGGCAGGCACACCCATTGTCGGCGCCTATGTCATCGACAACGCGACCAAGGAGATCAAGAAGGAGGAGCTCAAGCTCGACATCGTAGATCCCATCCTTGCCGCAGACATCGAAGCCATGAAGGAATCTTTTGCCACGACGGTCTCCGTCTTCGGCAAGAGCGAGGTCACGCTGGACGGCTCCGACCGCGCGAACTGGAACGGCGAAACGAACCTCGGTGATTTGACCGCAGATGCCCTCAAGTGGTATGCGGAAAACAAGTTCGAAGGTTTTGCAAAGGATGTTCCCGTTGTTGCCATTCAGAACGGCGGCAACTGCGACAACTACCTCTATGACGGC
>JBJFGB010000175.1:0-7701 GCA_051892295.1 Faecousia sp.
GCGTCGGAGATATTCGATTTTCCGCTGCCGTTCGGTCCGACGATCACGGTAATATCATGCCCAAAGCTGATGACCGTTCGATCCGGGAAGGATTTGAAGCCCTGTATTTCCAGTTGTTTCAGATACATTGACAGAATGCTCCTATTGTATTTTGCAATAAGGTATTGTACCAAATATTGCGGCAAAATGCAAGCGGAAAGCGATTTTTCTGCGTACAAAGAAAAAATTCTGACTGTTTTTCACAGTCAGAATCATTCATTTGGGAACAGCAACCGGATTGCCTCCGCCGCTGCTGCCTGCTCGGCGCGTTTTTTGCTGGAACCGATGCCCTGCCCGACCGGCGTTCCGTTGAGCAGGACGCGCACGGCAAATTCCTTGCAGTGATCCGGCCCGCGCTCCGAGATCAGCTCATATTGCAGCGTCTGATCCTTCTTGCGCTGCACCAGCTCCTGCAGCTCCGTTTTATAGTCCTGCGACTTCGGCGTCTGCGCCAGCTTCGGCAGAATCAGGCGCTCAATGATGCCGCGCGCCGCTTCGAAGCCGCCGTCTACGTAGGCGGCTGCAATCAAAGACTCCATCACGTCGCAGAGTGTGCCGCTGCGATGCCGTCCGCCGCCCTGCTGCTCTCCGTGACCGAGCAGCAGATAGTCGCCCAAGTGCAGCCGCTCGGCAATCTCCGAGAGATTCTTTTCGCACACCAGCTCTGCGCGGATGCGCGTCAGCTCGCCCTCGTGCTTTGTCGGGAAGGTGCGGTAAAGGTAATCCGCCGTGACAAAGCCGAGGATGGAGTCTCCGAGAAACTCCAGCCGCTCATAGCTGTGCAGATTGTCCTTGAACATCTCATTGGCATAGGAGCTGTGCGACAGCGCCATTTGCAGGAGCGTTTTATCCCGATAAGTATAGCCGAGGGCTTCTTCAAGCTTCATGCGATTCCTCCCGCGGAAGGGTCATTGCTGCGACATTTGCGCGAATTTCCTCGCAAAAGCCGCTCTCCACCGCCGCCATTGCCTGTTTGATCGCGCCTCTGACCGCCCGGGCGTCGGACGAGCCGTGCGCCTTAATGACGGGCTTGCCGATGCCGAGGACGATGGAGCCGCCGACCTCGCGGTAATCCATCATCTGCTTGATATGGTTCACGCCCTTTTTGCAGCACAGGTAACCAACCTTGGAAATCGTACTGCGCATGAACATCTCCTTCATCAGCTTTGACATATAGCTCGCCGTTCCCTCAATGCTCTTGAGCAGGACATTGCCGGAAAAGCCGTCCGCCACGATCACGTCAGCGCCGCCGCTCGGGACGTCCCGCGCCTCGATGTTGCCGATAAAGTGAATGGTTCCGCCCTCGTCCGCTTTTTTCAGCAACTGATAAGCCTCGCGGTGCAGCGCGTCGCCCTTCGATTCCTCCGTGCCGTTGTTCAGCAGCGCAACACGCGGATTCTCCTTATGCTGCGCTTTTTTTGCGTAAAAGGAGCCCATGCAGCCGAATTGCAGCAGGTATTCCGGCGTGCACTCGTTGTTCGCACCCGCATCCACGATAATCGTGCCGCCGCCGATCGGCAGCAAGGGCGCAAATGCCGCGCGGCGGATGCCACGGATGCGCTTGACCAAAAGCGTCGAAGCAGTCAGCAGCGCGCCGCTGCTTCCGGCGGAGATGAACGCGTCGCCGCCGCCGTCCGCGAGCATTTTCAGCCCCATGACCATCGAGGAGCCGCGATGCAGACGCAGCACATCGGCAGGCTCCGTGTGCATATCGACCACATCCTCCGCGTTTGCCACCTCAACACCGGCGGGCAACGTATCCCAGCCCTGCGCCTTCATGCTGGAAAGCAGCTCCTCGCCCCGTCCGACCAAGATAATCTCGATTCCGAACTCCTTTGCCGCTTGCAGCGCGCCCGCTACAATCTGTTCCGGTGCGTGATCGCCGCCCATTGCGTCAATGATGATCTTCATGGCTTATTTCTTTCCTTTCTTTCATCGCTTCCAACTGCGCCAGCGCGCGGTTTGCGATGGCAAGATTTTTATTTGCCTTTCCCCGCACCCGCTGCTCCAGCGGCGCGATAATGCCGAAATTGACATTCATCGGCTGGAACACGGTCACGGACTCGTCGCTGACATAATACGCCAGCGCACCGATGGCGGTCAGGCGCGTAAAGTCGGGAATCTCCTCACCGCGCAGCCGCGCCGCCATCGACACCGCCGCAACATAGCCGGAGGCGCAGGATTCAACATAGCCCTCCACGCCCGTCATTTGTCCCGCAAAGGCGACCATCGGATTGCGGCGGTCGGCATAGGTGCGGTCGAGCAGGCGCGGGGAGTTTAAGAAGGTATTGCGGTGCATCACGCCATAGCGGACGAACTCCGCGTCATGCAGCGCGGGAATCATGGAAAAGACACGCTTCTGCTCCGGGAATTTCAAATGGGTCTGGAAGCCCACCAGATTATAGATATTCCCCGCCGCGTTGTCTCTGCGGAGCTGCACCACGGCATAAGGCTCCTTCCCTGTTGCGGGATCCTTCAGACCGACGGGCTTGAGCGGCCCGTAACGCAGGGTATCCTCACCGCGCCGCGCCATAACCTCGACGGGCATACAGCCCTCAAAGACATTTTTATCCTCAAAGCCGTGCACCTCCGCTTCTTCTGCCTTTGCAAGCTCACGCACAAAGGCGGTATACTCCTCGCGGGACATGGCACAGTTGATATAGTCCGCACTGCCCCTGTCATAGCGCGAGGCATACCACGCATGCTCCATATCCACGGAGTCCAGCGTGACAAGCGGGGCTGCGGCGTCGAAGAAATGCAGATAATCCGTCTGCCCGAAATACGCGGCGATTGCCTCGCTCATGGCATCCGAGGTCAGCGGGCCGGTGGCAATGATGACAGGTCCCTCCGGGACGCGCGTGACCTCCTCGGAGATCACCGTAACATTCGGGTGATTTTTCAGCTTCTCCGTCACCATGCCGGAAAAGCCGTAGCGGTCGACCGCGAGGCAGCCGCCTGCCTCGACGCGGGTTGCGTCCGCGCAGGAGAGAATCAGGCTGTCCAAACGGCGCAGCTCCTCCTTCAGAAGACCCACCGCGTTCTCCAGCCGGTCCCCGCGCAGGGAATTCGAGCAGACCAGCTCGGCAAAGTCCGCACAATGATGCGCAGGCGTCATTTTCGCAGGCTTCATCTCATAGAGACTGACCTGAAAGCCGCGTTGCGCCAGCTGCCACGCCGCCTCGCTGCCGGCAAGCCCCGCGCCGATCACTTTCACTTCTGTCATGTTTTCTTCGTTCCTTTGGCTTTTGTAGACTTTGCGGAGGTTTTTTTGGTTTTTTTCTTCTCTTCCGGCTTCTGCTCCGCAGGTGCCAGCTCCTCCGCGGTCTCGACCGTCTCCGTGGTCGCCTTCGGCATACGGCGCTTATAGCCGCGTTTCTCCTCCGGCAGGAATTCCTTACAATTCTCATTGATGCAGAAGGGCTTCATCTGCCCTCTGCCCGATTTCTTAAAGAGGGTCTGTCCGCACGACGGGCAATCGTTTGCCGTCGGGACGTCCCATGTCATAAAGCCGCACTCCGCGCCGCGCTCGCAGGCATAATAGACATAGCCCTTTTTCGACTTGCGCTTGAGGATTGTGCTGCCGCATTTCGGGCAGCGACCCGGCATACGCTCAACGAGGGGCTTGGTGTTCTTGCATTCCGGGAAGCCCGGGCAGGCAAGGAAGCGCCCGAAGCGTCCGCTCTTGATGACCATGCGTCTGCCGCACAGTTCGCAAATCTCGTCGGTCTCCTCGTCCGGCACCTTGATGCGCTTGCCATCAAGCGCTTGCTCCGCCTCCGTCATTTCCCTGTGGAACTCGGCATAGAAATCGTGCAGAACACGCTTCCAATTGACCTTGCCCGCTTCAACCTCGTCTAACTGATGCTCCATATTCGCCGTGAATTCCACGTCGATCACATCGTTGAAATGGGCAAGCATCAGGTCTGTCACAACAATGCCGAGGGGCGTCGGCGCCAGACGTTTTTCTTTTTTCAGAACATATTCTCTGTCCTGTATCGTCGCGACAATCGATGCATAGGTCGAGGGTCTGCCGACACCGCGTTCCTCCATCGCCTTGACAAGGGTCGCCTCGGTATAGCGCGCGGGCGGCATGGTAAAGTGCTGCTCCTTTTTGGTGCTCTCGGCAAGCAGACGCTCATCGCCCTTCAGGTCGGGCAGCCCGCTTCCCTTCTCCTCCGCCTCGTCGTCACGTCCTTCCTCATAAAGCGCGGTAAAGCCGGCAAACTTCATAATCTGATCCGTAGCGCGGAAAATATGTCCCGCGCAGACCGTATCGACCTGCACCGCGTCATAGCGTGCGTCAGCCATCTGGCAGGCGACAAATCGGCTCCAAATGAGCTTATACAGCCGATACTGCTCCCGTGTCAAATCGCCTTTGATTGTCTCGGGGTCGAGCGCGACATTGCTCGGACGGATTGCCTCGTGGGCATCCTGCGCGCCGGACTTCGCCCGATAGCGGCGCGGCTCCCCCGGATAATACGCCGCGCCGTAGCGCCCGACAATAAACTCCCTTGCGGCGGCAAGCGCCTCTTCGGACAGGCGGAGCGAGTCGGTACGCATATAGGTGATCAAACCGACTGTGCCCTCGCCGGTGATGTCAACGCCCTCATAGAGCTGCTGGGCTACTGCCATCGTGCGGCGCGGGGTCATATTGAGCTTGCGCGACGCCTCCTGCTGAAGCGTTGAAGTAATAAAGGGCGGCGTCGGATTGCGGCGCTTTTCCGTGCGCTTAATGCCGGAGATGGTGAACTCCTTTCCCGTCACGTCGCGGATGATTTCATCGACCTCCGCCTCGCTGTGCAGCTCGCGCTTCTTTCCCTCGCCGTAATAGCGCACGGTAAAGCTGCCGGGCTTGTCCATGCAGCGCAGGGCGGCGTCCAGCGTCCAATACTCCTTCGGCACAAATGACTCGATTTCGCGCTCCCGCTCCACAACAAGACGGGTCGCAACCGACTGCACGCGTCCGGCGGAAAGACCTCTGCGCACCTTTTTCCAAAGCAGCGGGCTGAGCTGATAGCCGACAATCCGATCCAGGATTCTTCGCGCCTGCTGGGCGTCAACTAAGTTATAATCAATGTCTCTCGGCTGCTCGATGCTCTTCGTCACAACGCTTTTCGTAATCTCGTTAAAGGTCACGCGCTTTGCCTTTTCATCAGAGATGTCAAGCAGCTGCTTCAAATGCCACGAGATTGCCTCCCCCTCGCGGTCAGGGTCGGTTGCTAAATAAACGCAGCTTGCCTTTTTTGAGGCAGACTGCAATTCCGAGATAATCGCTTCCTTGCCCGCCATCGGGCGGTACTCCGGCGTAAAATCATGCTCGATGTCGACGCCCATCGTACTCTTCGGCAGGTCGCGCAAATGCCCCATGCACGCCTCCACGCGATACTCGGGACCCAAATACTTTCCAATGGTCTTCGCCTTGGAGGGCGATTCCACAATCACTAAATTTTTTCCCTTTGCCATGCAGGGACCTCCGATTTCAGAAATATTTTCGCTGATAGCAGTTTCCGGACGATTTGGTTGCAAGCCCCTTGATCTGCAGCAGCGTTAAAGCCGCCATCACCCTTTGGGTCGGCAGTTCAGCATCTGCCACAAGCGCATCGGCATATTGCGGTTCGTCCGTCAGCTTTTCCAGAACGAGACGCTCGTCCTCCGTCAGTGCCATCTTCGTCTCTTTTTCGTCACTATAATGCTTTGTCGCGGGAATGTCAACGACTTTTTTGTCGCAGCCGTCCGGAAAGATTACGGGAGAGTAAACCGGCATCGCCCTCTGAAAACGCACCTGATAAATGCGCCGCATCTCCTCCTTTGCGCGACCGTCCGCGATTTTGTCCGGATAGAGGAACTGATACTCGCGCAGCACCTCCCAGCCGTTTTCGACCATACACGCGCCCTCGCGGAGCAGCCGATTGCTGCCTTCGCAGAACTTTGAGCCGATATTCCCGGGGATCACAAACACATCCCGCCCCTGCTCCAAAGCGCACTGCGCCGTAATCAGCGCACCGCTTTTCTCAGGTGCCTCCACAACCAGCACGCCGAGGGAAAGCCCGCTGATGATACGGTTGCGTACCGGAAAGTTTGCGCGGTCCGGCGGTGTGCCCGGCGGGTATTCGCTCATCAGGCAGCCGTGCAGCATAATCTCCCGAAACAGCGCATGGTTCTCGCGGGGATAAACCACGTCCACGCCGCAGCCGAGCACGCAGACAACCGGCACGGTCGAATCCAGCGCGCCGCTCAGCGCCATCGTGTCAATCCCGCGCGCACCGCCGGAAACTACCACACCGCCGCTCATGGCGATCAGTCTGCCGAACTGCTTTGCATGCAGCAGCCCGTAGGCGCTGCACCGCCGTGAGCCGACCACGGCAATCGCCGCCTCCTCGTCAAAGAGCGGCAGCTTTCCTTTATAATATAGGAGCGCAGGCGGGTCGGGTATATTCTTGAGGCGGTCGGGATAGTCCTCGTCCGCATAGGTCAAAAGCTCAATGCCTTTGTTGTCACACTCGGTCAAAATACGCCGCGCCTGTTCCAGTGATTTGTCGTTCAATCCCTCCAGCCAGCGGCGCTCAAAGCCCTCCGTTTGCAGATAGTCAGATTCGCGCAGCTCATAAATGCGCTCCGCCGTGCCGTATAGCTGCAAAAGCGCAGCGCGTCCCCGGGTGCCGATTCCTTTTCGTGTGGACAGCCAAATCCAATGCTCCAACATAGCTATCTCTCTTTTCGTATGTTGTCTTTGATCTGATCAATATTTCATATTCCACATGGCAATTGCCGCCGCAACCGCCGCGTTGAGCGATTCACAGCGAGGCTGCATCGGTATGATAATCTGCCGGTCGGAAGCTTGCAGCAGCCGCGTGCAGATTCCCTGCCCTTCACTGCCGATCACAACAAGGTCGTTTCGTATATCCGCCTGACGGATTTCTGTCGCGCTGTCCGAGAGCGCCGTCGCCGTAACGCGGATTCCGCGCGTTTTACAGGCAAGCAGAATATCCTCCATCTCCGCGCTCTGCGGCAGGGTGCGGAACACCGCCCCCATCGAGGCACGGACGGTTTTTTCCGAAAACGGATCTGCACACCCGTTCGTCAGCAGTACGGGCACATCGAAGGCATCTGCCGTGCGCAAAATCGTGCCGAGATTCCCCGGGTCCTGGATACGGTCGAGCAGGAGCATCCCGCCCGTAACCTCCGCCGCTTTACGTCTCGGAAGCGCGCAGGTAAAAATCACGCCCTGCGGCGTCTTCATGCTTGAAAGGCTCTGCATCAAAGCTGCGGGTATCTCCGCGACACGCACAGCCGACGGGAGCGCGGGCAACGCCTCGCCTTCGGAAATCACCACTGTTTTCAGGTGCGGATACCATCGGATTGCTTCCTCGAGCAGCTTAAAGCCGTCTGCAACAAACTCACCGCACTCCTCCCGATAAGCCCGCGAGGTCTGTAGTTTTCGAATATGCCGCAACAAGGCATTCTGATTACTGGTAATCCGCTCAGTCATACGCATTGCTCCGTTCGTGATTTCTCTTTTTCGCGGGATTATATTCTGATACATTATAATATTATACACAGTTGTGTCGAGCTTTGCAATATCACTCAGCACATTTTTTCACCCTTTGTGTAGGTATACAATTGATGTGAGACCAAAGGGGTAGACAAAGGCGATTGAGTTCA
>JBJFGB010000176.1:0-33065 GCA_051892295.1 Faecousia sp.
ATAAAGCGTATGCGCGAGAGTGTCGCACCCCGCACGGGGTGCGTGGATCGAAATACAATCAAACGACAAAGTCACGGATGCAGCGCGGTCGCACCCCGCACGGGGTGCGTGGATCGAAATAACATTTTCGACGGCCGGCGCGCTGACATACACGGTCGCACCCCGCACGGGGTGCGTGGATCGAAATCATGCCGTCGCCGAGACCGTCCGCGAGACCGGCGTGTCGCACCCCGCACGGGGTGCGTGGATCGAAATTTGCTATCCATGAGCCGAAACGTGCCGCTTGCAAGTCGCACCCCGCACGGGGTGCGTGGATCGAAATCCTGACTGCGCGGCTATGTATGATGGGGTGGTGTGTCGCACCCCGCACGGGGTGCGTGGATCGAAATTGCCTCGGCGTCAGGGCGTCGATGATCGTGTTGAAGTCGCACCCCGCACGGGGTGCGTGGATCGAAATGATTGGAACAGCTTGCCGCACGATGCGCACGCAGTCGCACCCCGCACGGGGTGCGTGGATCGAAATAGCATATCGTCGTTGATTACATAGCCCGCTTTCTGCGGTCGCACCCCGCACGGGGTGCGTGGATCGAAATATTTCGCTTATGGATGCAGCGGGTGTAAATAAGGTGTCGCACCCCGCACGGGGTGCGTGGATCGAAATTTGAACGCGCGCGGTAACGCTTATATCGAAGCAAAGGTCGCACCCCGCACGGGGTGCGTGGATCGAAATTCCTGCGACGATGCCTCCGGGCTGGCGGCAAACAGGTCGCACCCCGCACGGGGTGCGTGGATCGAAATATATATATTGCCGTTATATGTCATGGTGCATTTTGTCGCACCCCGCACGGGGTGCGTGGATCGAAATGATGTTGTTCTTGCTCAGAAAAGTTCCAGCAAACGTCGCACCCCGCACGGGGTGCGTGGATCGAAATAAATTACGCGCAATGGAAAGCTCCTCGAACTTGTGTCGCACCCCGCACGGGGTGCGTGGATCGAAATATCGCATCTTGCGCGACGGACGAGATTTGAGTTTTGTCGCACCCCGCACGGGGTGCGTGGATCGAAATAATCCCATATGGAGGATCTACAATTGCAAGGTCGTCGCACCCCGCACGGGGTGCGTGGATCGAAATTTCGCGAGTGGGATGAAGGAGTTGCTTGCATTGCCGTCGCACCCCGCACGGGGTGCGTGGATCGAAATCCGTTCAGCTCGGCGGTCAGGGCGTCGATCTCGGTCGCACCCCGCACGGGGTGCGTGGATCGAAATACCCCTGCAACGCGCAATCAAATGTATTGCCCAAAGTCGCACCCCGCACGGGGTGCGTGGATCGAAATTTTGCGATGCTCGGCTCTCCGAATGCTTTGATTTGTCGCACCCCGCACGGGGTGCGTGGATCGAAATGTTTATCTTGAGCCAATTATGTTCGTAATTTGAAGTCGCACCCCGCACGGGGTGCGTGGATCGAAATGGAGAAAGGAGGAGCGACAATGCGGCTGATTGATGGTCGCACCCCGCACGGGGTGCGTGGATCGAAATCCAAGACGAATCCTATCGTCAACCGCAAGCGCGGGTCGCACCCCGCACGGGGTGCGTGGATCGAAATAGCAGAGTACCGGTAGATGCATCAACAAAAAATATGTCGCACCCCGCACGGGGTGCGTGGATCGAAATTGAATATGTCAAGTGCAGAAACGAGCTGAACGCGTCGCACCCCGCACGGGGTGCGTGGATCGAAATTGGAATCTGTGATCTCGGATATAGGCGTAACCGCGTCGCACCCCGCACGGGGTGCGTGGATCGAAATGGAACAAGCTATGGGACGAATGGCTGAACTCTCTGGTCGCACCCCGCACGGGGTGCGTGGATCGAAATCTTAGCTCGCGGCAGAAAGATCTTGTTTGGAGCTGTCGCACCCCGCACGGGGTGCGTGGATCGAAATCTTCATGTTGATACCTCCATAATCCGTTTTGTGGTCGCACCCCGCACGGGGTGCGTGGATCGAAATATCGCACCATTGCGCCCACGAGTCGCCGCATCCTGTCGCACCCCGCACGGGGTGCGTGGATCGAAATGGAACGAAACCGCAGCGGCGTATAAGTCCAAATGCGAGTCGCACCCCGCACGGGGTGCGTGGATCGAAATTGCACAGTCCGGAGCGGGATGCAGAACTTGCGGGGTCGCACCCCGCACGGGGTGCGTGGATCGAAATGATTAAAACGAATGGAAAGAGCACCTAAATGGATGTCGCACCCCGCACGGGGTGCGTGGATCGAAATGATTCCTGCCGCGCCCTTCAATATGGCGGTGTGGTGTCGCACCCCGCACGGGGTGCGTGGATCGAAATCTGTCATCATTGCGGCGCTTGGTCTGCTTGAGAAGTCGCACCCCGCACGGGGTGCGTGGATCGAAATGCTATTTCGTGTGATATAGTTATCCATAGGAGGTGATGTCGCACCCCGCACGGGGTGCGTGGATCGAAATGATCCTTATGATGGCGAGGCAACTTGCAATCATAGTCGCACCCCGCACGGGGTGCGTGGATCGAAATACCATCATCGACCAACGCCGCCAGCTCCGCATCCGAGTCGCACCCCGCACGGGGTGCGTGGATCGAAATCCTCCATAGCATCCAAATAGCAGACCTGTATGTACTGTCGCACCCCGCACGGGGTGCGTGGATCGAAATATACCCGTTTACTTCATCCGTAAATGTCTTTTTCGTCGCACCCCGCACGGGGTGCGTGGATCGAAATGCTCCTGTACCGCCGTTTTCTATTTTTACTGTCCCGTCGCACCCCGCACGGGGTGCGTGGATCGAAATTTTTAAGGCTGCGCCCCCCGCCCTTTTTCCGCTGGTCGCACCCCGCACGGGGTGCGTGGATCGAAATTACTGGTAGCCCCCGTCTTTCGCCCGTTCGCGGAGTCGCACCCCGCACGGGGTGCGTGGATCGAAATAGGGATTTACTGCGGCGGTCTCGGCAAATCCCTTGTCGCACCCCGCACGGGGTGGGTGGATCGAAATTCGACCGAGAACGGGCGTTGGCGTTTGTCAAGCAGGTCGCACCCTGCACGGGGTGCGTGGATCGAAATACGCACGCATCGTCGCTACGCTCCTCGCGTTTGGGTCGCACCCCGCACGGGGTGCGTGGATCGAAATTTGTATGTACGATTGTCGCTCACGCAGTTATACTGGTCGCACCCCGCACGGGGTGCGTGGATCGAAATTCCTCCGCTTCAAGCTCCGCATCGATTTCTTCAGTCGCACCCCGCACGGGGTGCGTGGATCGAAATGGCGATGTGGTTGACGCACTTCGCATTCGTCCGAGTCGCACCCCGCACGGGGTGCGTGGATTGAAATACCAAGACAAGTTAACGAGTGCTGATTCACAAAAAACAGGATCTCTCCTTTTTGGGGAAAGATCCTGTTGCATTTTGGTGGCGTTTTTTTAACAGCCCCATCACTTTTGGCGATACGAATCATTACCGGGGCTTTCCAAGTGGAGAAGGTAATCCAGCGTTTCCAGAAGCCTTTCGCTGAAACCGTTTAGATCCGCCCGGGAGATCACGCCGTCATACAAAAGCAGTCTCAAATTCCAGATCAGTTCGGAGCGCTTCATTTCCACACACACGCCGACACTCTGCCTGTCTTTTTTGAGCCGTTTTTACAATGCCCAAAATTTTTCAGATGCATTCCCGTCGGCGGTAAAAGCGATACATATTCCTCATTCAGCTTGCCTATATAGGCTTCCTGCCATTGCGGGATTCTGCTCCGAAAAAGCTGCCAATCCCGCTCTGTATAATTCTCCTGCTTCATAAGGAAGCTCCTTTTCTTGGGCTGTTTCGGTACACTCACGGCAAGCCGCCATCTATTTTGATGTCTGTGCGCGATGACCGGTGACTCTGCAGGGTGCCGAAAAATGCGAGGCTACGGAATCAATAGTTCTCTGCGCGGACCTCAAAATAGGACTGGGGGTGGGCGCAGACGGGGCAGACCTCGGGGGCTTTTTTGCCCATGACGAGGTGACCGCAGTTGCGGCATTCCCACATGGTTTCGCCTGCTTTTTCGAAGACGGTCTGCATCTCAACATTGTTCAATAGCGCACGGAAACGCTCCTCGTGGGATTTCTCGATCATCGCAACGCCACGGAACTGTTCTGCCAGCTCGTGGAAGCCCTCTTCGTCCGCTTCTTTGGCAAAACGGTCGTACATATCCGTCCACTCATAGTTTTCACCCTTGGCGGCAGCGGCGAGGTTTGCTTTGGTGTCGCCGATGCCCTCGAGCGCCTTAAGCCAGAGCTTTGCGTGCTCCTTTTCGTTCTCAGCCGTCTTCAGGAAGATCGCGGCGATTTGCTCGAAGCCCTGCTTCTTGGCGACGCTTGCAAAATAGGTGTACTGGTTGCGCGCCTGACTTTCGCCCGCGAACGCTTCACGGAGATTCAGTTCGGTTTTTGTGCCTGCGTATTTCATAGATCATTCCTCCAATGTAAAATACTTGTACCCTTAGCATATCCCAAATGCGCCGCATTTGCAAGAGAAAAATTTTCCTTTTGGGGGATTGACAAAGAGAAAAGACGGTGGTATAATGCGGTAAACCGTTGAAGATGAGTAAGTAAGCACAGCACGGAAATCACAGAGAGCCGCCGTCGGTGGGAGTGCGGTATGGAAGGTTGTGCCGAATGGGCATCGGAGGGCGAGCCGAAGCAGAGTAGGCGAGACGGAGCAGGCACTTCGTTATCAAGGGTCAGCGTATGATTGTACGCACAAAGTGGGCGCAACGCGTCAAGCCGGGTGGCACCGCAGGATGATATTTCACTCCTGTCCCAGCAGATTTCTGGGACAGGAGTTTTTTTATTCCTCTCCCAAACAGAATTTGAAAGGAGAAACACATCATGGCAAATCAGAAGGAAATCCCGTATAAGATTTATTTGGAAGAATCGGAGATGCCGCAGGCATGGTACAATGTCCGTGCGGATATGAAGAATAAGCCCGCGCCGCTGCTCAATCCCGGAACTGGCAAGCCCATGACACTCGAAGAGCTGTCCGGCGTGTTCTGCCGCGAGCTTGCGCAGCAGGAGCTGGACAACGAGACACCGTTCATCCCTATTCCGCAGGAGATCCGCGATTTTTACAAAATGTACCGTCCGTCGCCGCTGGTGCGCGCTTATTTCCTGGAGAAAAAGCTCGGCACGCCCGCGCATATCTACTACAAGTTTGAGGGCAATAACACCTCCGGCAGTCATAAGCTCAATTCCGCCATTGCGCAGGCGTACTACGCAAAGAAGCAGGGACTCAAGGGCGTGACGACCGAGACCGGTGCAGGCCAGTGGGGCACGGCGCTGTCGATGGCTTGCTCGTATTTTGATTTGGACTGCAAGGTCTTCATGGTCAAGGTATCCTATGAGCAGAAGCCCTTCCGCCGCGAGGTTATGCGCACCTACGGCGCTTCCGTCACGCCGTCGCCGTCGAATACCACGAATGTGGGCAGAAAGATTTTAGAGGAGTTCCCCGGCACGACCGGCTCTCTCGGCTGCGCGATTTCCGAGGCGGTTGAGGAAGCGGTGACACATGAGGGGTATCGTTATGTCCTCGGCAGCGTGCTGGGTCAGGTGCTGCTGCATCAATCCGTCATCGGTTTGGAGACGAAGGCAGCGATGGATAAATACGGTATCAAGCCCGATATCATCATTGGCTGCGCGGGCGGCGGCTCGAACCTCGGCGGTCTGATCGCGCCGTTCGTCGGACAGAAGCTGCGCGGCGAAGCGAATATGCGCATTATCGCCGTGGAACCGGCGTCCTGCCCGAGCCTGACCCGCGGTAAGTACGCTTACGACTTCTGCGATACCGGCATGGTCTGCCCGCTTGCGAAGATGTATACCCTCGGCAGCTCGTTTATCCCCTCTGCCAACCACGCGGGCGGTCTGCGCTACCACGGCATGAGCAGCATTGTCTCCCAGCTTTATGACGACGGTTATATTGAAGCGACGAGTGTCGAGCAGACGAGCGTGTTTGAGGCGGCGGAGATGTTTGCACGCGTTGAGGGCATTCTGCCGGCACCGGAGAGCAGCCACGCCATCCGCGTCGCCATTGATGAGGCGCTGAAGTGCAAGGAGACCGGTGAGGAGAAGAACATCGTCTTCGGTCTGACCGGCACAGGTTACTTTGATCTCGTTGCCTATCAGAAGTACAATGACGGCGAGATGGGCGATTATATCCCCACCGACGAGGACATTGCAAAGAGCCTCGCCAAGCTTCCCAAAATAGATTGACGCATACAAAACGCACCCGCATAGCGGGTGCGTTTTGTATAAAAAGAAAGTTTCATAAAATAAAAATGCGGAAATAAACACTTGACAACTGTGTGCAGGCTGTTGTATTCTAATAATAGAATGCGGAAAGGAAAACTTCCTTTTGCATACAAAAAAGAGAGGAGCGTTTTAAATGGACTACAACAACAATGACTATCAGCAGCAGCCGCAGCAGCCGTATCAGCAGCCGCAGCAGCCGCAATATCAGCAGCCGTATCAGCAGCAGCCGTACCAGCAGCCGCCCTATCAGCAGCCGTATCAGCAGCCCGGCTATCCGCAGGCCCCGAAGCAGAGCAATCCGATGGCAATCGGCGCTTTGGTTTGCGGCATCATCGGCGTGATTTTCTGCTGGTTTGGTTGGTTCTCTTTTGTAGCTCTCGTGCTCTCCGTCGTTGGTATTATCCTCGGCGCGAAGGGTATGCAGGTTGCAAAGACGACGAACTCCGGCAAGGGTCTTGCGATTGCGGGTCTTGTCTGCGGTATTGTCGGCACGGCGCTGTCCCTGATCGCTGTTATCTGCTACATCTGCGTACTCAGTGCGGCAAATGACATCGTGAACTACAGCGGATATTGGTATTGATATTTCCATAAGACAAAAAACGGAAAAGCAGACATAAGCGCAGACTTATGTCTGCTTTCTTTAGGAGAAACAATGATTCCGAATGTTCAGATATTTGATAAAACAATCTCCGCATATCTTATTTTGGCGATTCTCGGGATACTGACAACGCTTTTTGTTGTCTACCGCATCGCGGAGCATCACGGGCTTGACGAGATCCAAATGCTGTTTATGACCCTGATCGGCTTTGGCGCAGCGGGAGCGGGCGGAGGCTTACTCTATGGCTTGACCAATTACCGCCTGATTGTGGCACTGTTTCGGAATTTCGACAAAATATCCTCCTTTCGGGAGCTTTTGTCAGCGCTGAAGATCATCTTCGGCGGCTCGGTCTTTTACGGCGGCCTGATTGGGATTCTGATTGTGGCGCTGGTCTATACCCGGAAAAAGCACCTGAGTGCGCGCTATTTGGACGTTGCGGCAATCGGGATTCCGCTGTTTCATGTGTTCGGCAGACTCGGCTGTTTTCTCAGCGGCTGCTGCTTCGGAATCGAGAGCAGCGTCGGCTTTGTCTATCAGTATTCTCCGATTCCTTTTGCCAACGGTGTGCGGCGTTTTCCGGTGCAGCTTTTGGAGGTGGCGTTCAATGCCTGTCTGTGCTTGGTACTTTATTCCCTGTTCCGGAAGAAAAAATTGGAGGGACGGCTGCTTTCCGTCTATCTGTTTGCCTACCCGACCTTCCGCTTTTTCGATGAGTTCCTGCGCGGCGATGCCTACCGCGGTATATGGTTCGGGCTTTCCACTTCCCAGTGGATTTCGCTGCTTTTGATCGCAGTGAACGCGGGCTGCCTGCTTTATTGTTATTTTCGCAAGAAGCGCGCCTCTGCCGTAACGGCGGAGCGCCAATCATAAGCAACAGTGATTCCCTGCAAAAGCGAGATGTTTTCCGCTTTTGCAGGGAATCATTGATTCTTTATGGATTATTCGGCGTCCCACACGATTTCTTCGGGGACAATCACACGGTATGCTCCGTTTTCCGGGCGAAAGAACATATCCAGCCATGTGCGTGCTTCAGCGTCGATGGCGGACAGGTACGCTTCCTCTGTTTCGGCATCTGCGGCGGCGGTCAGGATAGAATCTGCCTGCCACACGGCGGCAATCCAGTAATTCGGATAGTCGAGCAGCAGCTTATCCGGCTCCTGCGCGAACACATCGGCAAATTGCACCACGACAAGCAGAAAGACTTTTGCATTGGGGTAACGGCCGAGTGTTTCAAGCGCGAGAATATGCGCCTTTGTGTCGGCAGAGCTTTGCTTGAGGTTATCAACCGCGCCGGAATATGCTTCCGGATTTCCTGCGGCGCATTGCGTTATCAGCGTCTGTAAGGAGTTCAGCCACGCATTTGTCGGCGCGCGGAAGTCTTCCTTTTGACAGCCGACGAGGGAGAGAAGAAACAGCAGACACAGGAAAAGGCAGATAAGCTTTGCAGGGCTTGCATGCCGGGTCATGGGGCATTCTCCTTTCTGATATTCCTTTTGAAGCGGTACTACATTCATTTACCTGATTTTAGTATATCAGAAAATATTTTATCAGTCAATACAGATTATGAGATGCGAACGGCTCCTGGGATTACCTGACGGACTTCTGATTTTGAAAATCTCTAACGTTCAAAAGGAGTACCTGCATAGGCGCGTCAAGGATGCCGCGCGCTACAGTGTTGAAGGCGTGCCGCACCAGGCGGCCATCAGCCGCCCGCCGGTACGACAAACCAATTTGTGCGCACTCGGTAGTTCTTGCACCGGCGGGGACATGTCCCCGCCCTACAGGGAGTTATGCGGAATGCGTGTCCCCTGACACGTTATTTCAGCAGCATTTCGCCGGCTTTGTAGATGTCGCCGGCGCCAACGGTGAGGATGATGTCGCCTGCTTGGACGATGGTGCGCAGATAGGCGGCGACTTCGGGCAGGGTTTCAAAGAAAATTGCGCCTTCGACCTGCTTGGCAAGATCAAGGGAAGAGATACCTAATTTATTGCTCTCACGGGCGGCGTAGATCTCTGCCAAAACCGCAACATCCACGCGCCGCAGCTCCCGGACAAAGTCATCAAACAGCGCCTTTGTGCGCGTATAGGTATGGGGCTGGAAGGCGACGATGATGCGCTGATAGCCCATTGTCTTGACCGAATCGATCAATGCGTGCAGCTCGCCGGGGTGGTGGGCGTAGTCGTCATAGACTGCCGCACCGTTGTAATTGCCCTTGAATTCCATGCGTCGTCCCGCGCCGGTGAATGAGGCAAGTCCGGCGCTGACCGCTTCGCCCTCGATGCCCATGACATAGGCGGCGGCTGCGGCGGCAAGGGCGTTATAGACATTATGCCGCCCGTAGACCGACAGCTCCACATGGCAGTAGCGTTTGCCGCGGCAGAGGATATCAAAGGAGCGGAAGTCCTCGGAGAGATTCTTGGGGTGAATGTCGTTTTTCGGGTCGATGCCGAAGGTGCTGTAGTTCAGATCGGTGAGGGCAGCGACGGTGTTCTCGTCGTCGCCGTTGGCAATGACATAGCCTGTGCGGGGGACGAGTCCGGCAAATTTGCGGAACGAGCGCTGTACGGCGGCAAGATCCTTGAAATAATCCAAGTGGTCCGCCTCAATATTGTTGATGATGGCAACGGTGGGGTAGAAATTCAGGAAGGAGTCGCAGTATTCGCAGCTCTCCATGATGATGGTGTCACCGTTTCCGACGCGGTGCCCAGCCTTGAGCAGCGGGAGATAGCCGCCGAGCATGACGGTCGGGTCGCGCTGCGCCTGCATGAAAATATGGGTGATCATGCCGGTGGTGGTCGTCTTGCCGTGGGTGCCGGAGATGCAAATGGCGTTCTTGTACTCGCGCATGATGAGTCCCCACGCCTGCGCCCGCTCAAAAACGGGAATGCCCATGGCGCGGGCAGCGGCAATTTCGGGGTTATCGTTATGCGCCGCTGCGGTGCGGATGATGCAGTCCGCCCCCTCAATATTTCTTGCGTTATGCCCGATATGGACCTCGATGCCCTTTTCGATCAGCTCGTCGGTGGAGACGGAGGAGTTCATGTCCGAACCCGTGACCGTCATGCCCATGCCGCGCAGAACAAGCCCCAGCGGACGCATGGAGACACCGCCGATGCCGATCAGATGTATATGTTTTCCGGGGACAAGATAAGCGTCCAGCCGTTTACGGATTGCCATAGTTTTTTGACCTCCAATCAAAAAATCGCCCATATAGTATACTGCATCAGACTGCATTTTACAAGAAGAATCTCACCGAAGGGCGGCAATCCCGGGCGGAAGGAGCAATTCGGGCAGGGTGAAACAGAGCTGCTGCCCGTTCGGGTGGGGGAAGGACAGCCGCCACGAGCAGAGCGCAAGCGCTCCGCCGCTTTTTGCTCCATACTTTTTATCGCCGCAGAGGGGACAGCCGCGTGAGGCAAGCTGCACGCGAATTTGGTGCGTCCTGCCGGTATACAGTCGGATATACAGCAGAGCGCGCCCGTCCGCCGCGCGGGCTTCGACACGGTAAAAGAGCTTTGCCTCCTTCACGCCGGTGCGCTTGCGCTTGACAACATAGGTCTTGTTTTTTACGCGGTCGTGAAAGAGCAGATCGGCAAGCTCCTCCTCGTTTTCCTGCGGCGCATTTTCGCATACGGCGAGGTATTCCTTGGAAAAGCTGTCCTGCATCCGCGCGCTGAGAAACGCCGCCGCTTCGGGTGTTTTGGCAAAGACCATCAGCCCGCTGACCTCGCGGTCGAGGCGGTGGACGGGGTAGATCCCGCGCGGGGCGAGGAGGTCGGACATGGCGGGCTTGCCCGAGGCGTCCTTTGCCGAGAGAATGCCTGAGGGCTTATGGCAGACGAGAAGCTGCTCGTCCTCGTAGAAAACGGTCACATTCTCTCCTCCAGCCTTGCAAGGATCCGTTCGCATTGCTCCAACACCTTTCCAATATCCTGCCGCACGAAGCTGCCGCCCCGCAGAACAGGCTCTCCCTGCACAAAGACGGAGTCAATCTGACTGCCGCTGCCCGCATAGAGCAGGTTGGTCAGAATCCGGCGGCGGTTGGTGGTACTGAGGTCATCCGTGCGGACGAGGGAGAAATCCGCCTGACAGCCGACGGCAAGCTTTCCAAGATCGTCATAGCCCAGCGCCGTCATGCCCGTCTCGGTCAGCATTCGATAGCACTGCCCTGCGGGGAGCACGGTCGGGTCGAGGGTCAGCACCTTTTGCAGATAGCTGCCGTGCCGCGCCTCGCGCAGGAGGTCGCGGTTGGCGCTGGACGCCTCGCCGTCGCAGCCGAAGCCGACGCGCACGCCTGCTTGCAGCATTTGGGCAATGCGGGGCGCGCCGTCGGAGAGCTTCATATTGGTGGAGGGACAGTGGGCGACGACGGCTTTTGTCTGCGCCAAAAGGTCGATTTCCGCGTCGGAGAGCCAGATCGAGTGCGCGAGGATTGTGTTCTCGTCCAAGACGCCGAGATATGCCAGCTCCTCCGCCTCGCCGCGTCCCGTCCATGCGCGGACACGGTCTGTCTCTGCTTTCCCCTCGGCAAGATGGGTGTGGTAGACCAAGCCGCGTTCGCGGGCAAACTCTTTGAGCGCGACCATCAGCTCCGCCGTGCAGGCGGGACGTCCCTGCGGCACGGCGGCGGTGCGCAGCAAGCCCTTGCCGTGCCAGCGGTCATAGAGATATTCCGCCTGCGTCAAGCATTCCTCCACGCTTGTGACCTTGGTCTGTTCGTTCTCCGCGATGTCCGTCGCGCCGATGCCGAAGGTTGCGCGGATGCCTGCGTCCTGATACGCCTGCACCACCGCGTCGATGTGGGGGAAATAGGTCATTTCGTTGATCGCCGTAACGCCGTAGCGCAGGCTTTGCAGGCAGCCCAGCAGCACACCGTAATACCATTCCTCTTCGGTGAGCGACCACTGGGCGGCGAGCATTTTTTGCAGCCATTGGGTAATGTTGAGGTCGTCGAGGGGACCCTTGGTCAGGCTCTGCACCATATGGGTGTGAATATCCGCCATGCCGGGGAGCAGGAGCATACCGCGGGCGTCCAGCGTCTCACAATCAGCGGTGAGCTGCGGCGCGATGGCGGAAAAACGCCCGTTTTCGATCAGAAGATCGGAAGGGGTCGTGGTCAGCGTGTCAAAATCCGGCAGGAGGGCGTTTTTGATCAGCAGCATAGCAATGCCTCCGTCGCAACGGCAAACAGACGGCGCTTTCCTTCGTCAAGATCAGCAAGGCGTTCGCCGGTTGTGTAGTTCTCCGTAATCAGCGCCAAGGAGGCGGCGCGGCGTTTTAGAATCGAGGCAATGACAAACAGCGCGCTCGTCTCGCCGTCGATTGCCGCAACGCCGAGGGATGCCCAATAGGCGATGCGCTCCCGTCCTGCTGCTGTCCACGGCGTTTCGAGGCTTTGGCAGTCATGGCTGCGGAACAGTCCTGCCGAAACGCCGCCGTCCAGCAGCTTGCCTAACAGCATGGGGTCTGCTACGGCGGGGTAGGAAAGGTCGATATATTCCCTTGTCGCACCCTCGCCGCGCACCGCACCCGAGGCGGCAAGCAGCGCGCCGACGGGCGTTTCAGGCTGCAACGCGGGGCAGCAGTCGATTTTCAGCATGGCTTCTACGCCGAGATGGTTTAATTCCTCCACCGCGATGGCAGCGGGCATACAGCCGAAGCCGCAGCTCATCACGCTGAGCGGCTTGCCGTGGAGGGTTCCCGTGTAGGTCACATATTCCCGGTATTCTCCGACCTTTTCCGCTTCGTCCATCAGGGCAGCGTAAAAGGGAACCTGCAGCGGGTCGGGGGTCAGCAGGACGCGCTTGGCAATCATCGTCTCGTCAATGCCGAGGTGGTGCATCGTTCCGTCCGCGTGGGTCAATTTCATGCTTCCAAAGCTCATATTCCCGCCTCCTTCAAAAGCTCCGCAGCGCGGAGGGCAATGCGCGAAGCAAGCGCAATCCGCTTCGCCAAAAAATCCGGATCGGCATACGCGCCGTAGACCTGCTCCTTCGGGTCGGCAAACATGGAGCCGAGGGCGACGCAGATGCTGGCGGTGCGCAGTCCCAGCAGATGCCCATAGGTGAACAGGGTACCGGATTCGTTCTCGACGACGAGCACGCCGGTGTCAATCCATTTCTGCATTCGTTCGCGCAGGTCGGGATGCGCCGCCTTGGACTCCATGTAAAACGCATCGTGACTGCGGTACAGTCCGACAAGCGGGTCGTCGCCCAGCTCATGCGCCGCCTGCGTCAATGCGCGGACGACGAAGGGATCCGCCACGGCGGGAAATTCCGGCGGGACAAGCTCATAGCTTGCGCCCTCGCCGCGCACGCAGCCGCTTGCAATCACAATCCGCCCCGGTTGCATCCAGGACTGCACGCCGCCGCAGGTGCCCACGCGGATGACCGTTGTTGCACCCGCCTCCGCAAGCTCCTCCAAGGCACCTGCGACGCAGGAGCAGCCCATGCCGCTGCTTGTTACGCCGACGGGCGTACCGTTTGCCGTATGCCCCGTATAGGTGGCAAAGGTGCCGCGATGCGCCGTAAATTCCGCGTCGCGGAAAAAGCCGGAGATAATCTTACTGCGGTGCGGGTCGCCAGGGAGCAGCACATACGGAGCCGAGCCGCCTACGGCAAGCCCCGTGCGCGGCAGCAGCCCGTCCGCGCCGCAGGGAATGGAAATTTCGGAAAACCGTTTCATGAAAGCCCTCCTTTGTGTTCTTCTCTTAATATCATATCGGAAACGGGAAGAAAATGCAAGACGGGTGCTTGTAAATCCGGCGGGAAAGTGGTAAGATAGCGGCAGAATACATCTGCGCAGAACAGAAAGGAGCAACCAATATGGTACTGAAAATCGAAGGTATGATGTGCGGACACTGCAAAGCGCGCGTGGAAAAGGCGCTCAAGGCGGTTGCGGGCGTTGAGACGGTTGAAGTAAGCTTGGACGACAAGAGCGCGACCGTGACGGGCAATGCCGACCCCGCCCTGCTTCGGCAGGCAGTGATTGACGCAGGCTATCAGATCGTAGAATAAAAAATGCCTCTGCACAGCGAAAAAGTTGTGCAGAGGCAAACTTTTTTTAAAATTTGTGGATTTTGCCTATGTCATTTCTTTCAAAAAGCTGGTATAATATACTTATAAGGGAAAGGATTACCCAAAGGAAGGGAGTGCGGCAAAGATGTATCAGATCGGTGAAACGGTGCTTTACGGCACGGAGGGGGTCTGCACGATTGCAGAGGTTCGCGAGATGAAAATCGGGCGTGAAAAAGCGTCCTACTATGTATTGCAGCCCGTTCACCGTGAGGGCGCGACGATCTTTGTCCCGCTTGCGAATGAGACGCTGCTTGCCAAAATGCGCCCGCTGCTCTCTGCGGCGGAGATTGACGGGCTGCTCCAACGCGTCCGCAGTGACGAGCCGGTGTGGATTGAGGACGCAACCCTGCGCAAGGAGGAATTCCACCGCATCCTGACGGCGGGGGATCGAAAAGAACTGCTGGGCATGATCCGCGCGCTGTATCTGCACCGCGAGGCGCTGCACAGTACGGGGAAGCGGCTGCGCACGAACGACGAGCAGATGCTCCGCGACGCGGAAAAGCTGCTCAACGATGAATTCGCGCTGGTTTTGAATATCAAGCCGCGGGAGGTGCCGGAATATATCCGTTCGCGGCTTGAGGAAGCGTCATAGGGATTTGACAAAACCTCCATTTTGCGTTATGATGAAACAAACGCGAAACGGAGGTTTTGATTTATGGAAAAGGTATTCACGGAGCAAGCGCCTGCCGCCATTGGGCCGTACTCGCAGGCGGTCAAAACGGGCGGACTGGTCTATACCTCGGGGCAGATTCCCATTGATCCCGCTACGGGTGTGATTGAGGCGCAGGACATCAAGGGGCAGACCGAGCAGGTGATGAAAAATCTCGAGGCGGTGTTGAAAGCCGCAGGCTCATCCTTCGAACGGGCAGTCAAGACGCTCTGCTTTTTGAAAAGCATGGATGATTTTGCCGCATTCAACGAGGTATATGCCCGCTATTTCACGGGGAAGCCTGCGAGAAGCTGCGTCGCCGTCGCATCGCTGCCGAAAGGCGCGCTGGTCGAGGTTGAGGTCATCGCGGAAACGGATTGATTCACGCAAAGAGAACTGTTCCTTTGTCCTGCAATCGCAAATACATGCATAGAGATTGAAACCCCTGCACCCGACTTCGGGTGCAGGGGTTTTTCATAAGCTTTCAATTGCGGCAGTCAGTGCTTGCACGATCTGCGGGAGGGGCAGGCTGGGCGCATTGTCCTTCGCCTGCTCCGGCAGGAAGGGGACGTGGACAAAGCCGACCTGTGTTTGGGTTCCGTCGAAGCGGTGCAGGAGCGTATACAGCACATCGTTGCAGACGAAGGTGCCTGCGGAATAGGAGAGTGCGGCGGGCAACCCTGCGTTTTGTATTGCCTTGACCATCGTCCTTACGGGAACCGTGGAGAAATAGGCGGCAGGTGCGTCTTTTACCACGGGAACATTCATCGGCTGGTATCCCGCGTTGTCCGGAATCCCCGC
Organism: Faecousia sp.; assembly: GCA_051892295.1. Lineage (GTDB taxonomy): Bacteria > Bacillota > Clostridia > Oscillospirales > Oscillospiraceae > JAZOXB01. The sequence goes on from JBJFGB010000176.1 coordinate 15,432, forward strand.
CTCTTGCAGATTGATGGCGACGACCTCCGGGGTAACGGCGCTGCGTCCGCCTGCCTGCCCGATGCAGAGAATCACATCCGGGCGCAGCTCCCTTGCGGCAGTCAGCACTGTCTCCGCAGCCTGCCCGAAGACCGTCGGGATTTGCAGCTTGGTCAGGCGGTACGCGCCGACCGCCTCCGGCAGCAGACGGACAGCCTCCCAGGAGGGATTGACCGTCTCGCCGCCGAAGGACTCAAAGCCGGTAATCAAAAGTCGTTTTGTCGGTTGCGTCATAGACAGTCCACAGAGAACCGCTTAATACAGATAGCTGTAATCGTTCTTGACGGTGCGGATGAAGCGGGCAATCTCGTCCGGAAGCGCGTTCTCGCCGTCAATGTCGTACACGCCTTCGGTGAAGAGGCGCACGCGCACCTTGCCATCAGGCAGGACGCAGAAGCCGAAGTTCTTGGAGTCGTCCATGTCCTTTTCGGTCTGGAAGAGGGTGAACTTATCCTTGCACGGCTCGGCGTTGTACGGGCAGAAGGCGGTGCAGTTGCCGCACTCGTTGCACATCTTGTCCACGTGGAGAATCTGCGTTCTGCCGTCCGCCATACGAATGACGACATTCGAGCGGTTGGGGCAGACATCGGCGCAGTTCTGGCAGACGGTGTTGCAGCTCAGACAGCGGTCACCCTCGCAATTCGCGTCCTTCGACATTGCCAAGATGCCCTTCTTTGCGACGGCCTCCGCCTCGGTGGGATAGGCGCTGAGGGGGATTGTATATTCATGCTTCTTGCCGATCACGATCTCCGCAAATTTTGCGGCGTCTGCGATGCCCTCGACGACGGTGGCGGGACCGCGCGTTGCGTCGCCGGCAACGTAGACATTTTCAATATTGGTCTTAAAGGCGGGGCGCTTCTTTGCGTTCAGCTCGATGCCGTTTGCGGTGAACAGCGCGTCGTCCACCTGTTCGCCCACGGCGGAAATGACGAGGTCACAGGGGATCTCCAGCGTCTCGCCCGTGGGAACGGGGCTTCTTCTGCCGGAGGCGTCCGGCTCGCCGAGCTTCATCTTGTCGCAGATCAGCTTGCCGTCTCTCTGCGCAACCGGCGCGACCAGCTCCAGGAACTCCACGCCGTCCGCGATGGCCAGCTCCAGTTCTTCCGCGTCGGCGGGCATATACTGCTTCGTGCGGCGGTAGACCAGCGTGGAGGACTTTGCGCCCGCGCGCTTGGCGACGCGCGCTGCGTCCATGGCGGTGTTGCCGCCGCCGACAACGGCGACATGGCCCAGCTCGCCGCCCTTGCCTGCCTTCATCTCCTGCATCCAGCCGATGACGCCGCGCACATTGCCCTCAATGTCGAGCTTGCCGGGCTTCCATGCGCCGACGGCGTAGAGGATGTGGGTGTAGCCGTGCTTTTTCAGCACCTCCACCGAGGGCGCTTCCGCGTTCAGGCGAACCTCCGCGCCGTAGGCGAGCATGAGGTCGATGTCGCGGTCGATGGCGGCGCTGCTGATGCGGAACTCGGGAATGACGTGACGGACGATGCCGCCGAGCTTGCTCGTGCGCTCAAACAGCGTGCAGGGAACGCCGGCTCTGCCGAGGAAGTAGGCTGCGGCGATACCCGTCGGGCCGCCGCCGATGATCGCGGCTTTCTTGCCCTCGACGCGGGCGGGCTTCTGGATCGAAGCCATCAGGGCGTCAATGCCCTTTTCGGCGGCAAGCAGCTTGGTCGCGCGAATCTGGACGGATTCGTCATAGAAGTTGCGGCTGCACTTGCCCATGCAGCGGTGGGCGCAGATCGTACCCGTGATGAAGGGCAGGGCGTTCTTCTCGGTGATGAGCTTCAATGCATCGTTGTAAAGCCCCTTGCGGCACAGCTCGATGTATTCGGGAATGTCCTGCTCAATGGGGCAGCCGCCCTTGCAGGGGGCGATATAGCAATCCATCCAAGGCACGCGGTCGGCATTCTTGCGGGAGGGCAGCGGCTTGACGGGCTTGACATGGTGGTAGTCGGTGCGGCAGTCCTGCGACAGCTTGGCGATTGCGTCGGTGTCGGTGCCGTCAAACGCCTTGAACTCCATACCCTCGACCTTCTTTGCCATCTGGGTCAGACGGTTGTAGCCGCCGGGCTTCAAAATGGTTGTGGCGACGGTGATGGGCCAAATGCCTGCAGCAAAGAGCTTGTCGCAGTTGAAGTATTCTGCGCCGCCTGCGAAGGAGATCTTCATCTTTCCACCGAACTGGGTGGAGATGCGGCGGCACATCTCAATGGTCAGCGGGAACAGGGCGCGGCCGGACATATACATCTCATTGTTCGGCAGCTCACCGCGTGTGGTATCGACGGGGAAGGTATTCGAGAGCTTCAGACCGAATTCCAGACCGTTTTCATCCGCAAGGGCTTGCAGACGCTCGAACATCGGCACGGCATCCTTCCACTGCAGATCCTCGTTGAAATGATGGTCGTCAAAGACGATGTAGTCATAGCCCATGGAGTCGAGGATACTGCGGGCGTCATGGTAGCCGAGAATGGTCGGGTTGCACTTGACGAAGGTGTTGACCTTCTTTTCGGTGATGAGGTAGGAGGCGATGCGCTCGATCTCGTCGGGCGGGCAGCCGTGGAGGGTCGAAAGCGTAATGGAGCGGGAAACACGCGGGGAGATATTCGCGATGAACTCAGCTTCCTCGGGGAACAGCTCAGTCAGGACGGCTTTGCACTCGGCAAAGATGGGCGCGCGGGTCGCGTCCTTCATGGACTCGATGTAGTTGTCCACCTTCTCGCCCTTGATGCCATCCAAGTCGTAGCCCACGGACATATTGAACACGAAGCCGTCGGGATCGCCGTAGCCCCAGACCTTTGCCATGACCTTGAGGGCGCACCACGCCTTGATGTACTCGTTGAGCGCCTGCCCGACCTCCAATTCGGTGGACCACTCCTGATTGTAGCCCTCGTCGTCTGCCAAAATGCAGGGGCGCGGGACACAGGCGGCAAGCTCCTCGCCGTCCATCTTCTGCACGGTCTTGACCTCGAAGAAGCGGGCACCTGCGACATAGGAGGCGATGATGTTCTGCGCAAGCTGGCTGTTGGGGCCTGCGGCGGGGCCGAAGGGGGTCTCAATCTTCTCACCGAAGATCGGCAGGGTTTTTGCGGGGTCGGCTTTATATTCGGTGCGAATGCCGAAAATCGTGCCGCTGTTCTTGCGCTCGGTGATGACCCAGCGCATCAAATCCTTAAAGGGAATCGGATACATTCTTTCAGACATGGTTCTTCCTCCTTAGTAGGTTTCGTTATTGAGTGCGCCCCAAAGCTTCTTGGCTTCCTCCAAAATGTGGGCGTTGACCGCTTCCTCGTCGATGCCGATCAGCTCGCGGTCCTTCATCAGCAGCTTGCCGTTGCCGATGGTGGTCTGGCACTGTCTGCCGGTCATGCCGAAGATCATGTGACCGTCGATGTTCGCGTCGGAGAACGGGGTATAGGGCTTGTAGTCCATGACGATGACATCCGCCGCCGCGCCCGCTTCGAGGACACCGAGCTTCGCGTCAAAGTAGCGCTCGCCGATCTTTGCGTTGTTCTTAAAGAGCATATCCGTGACCTCGCACCAGCCGACATTCGGCAGGCATGCGTTCTGACGCTGGGCGCAGAGGGCGACCTTGAGGGATTCGAGCATATCGTTCGTGTAAGCGTCCGTGCCCATGCCGAGGAGGATACCCGCCTTATACAGCGGCAGGACGGGGCAGGTGCCGACGGCGTTGCCCATGTTGGACTCGGGGTTGTTGACAACCATCGTGTCGGTGTTCTTGATGATCTCGATCTCGGCGGAGTTGACATGGATGCAGTGACCTAAGATGGTCTTGGGGCCGAGAATGCCGTGATCCATCAGACGCTGCACGGGGCGGCGGCCGTAGTTTTGCAGGGAGTCATAGACATCGTTCATGCCCTCGGAGACATGGATGTGATAGCCTGTTCTGCCGTTGTTGGCTTCCACCATGCGGTCAAAGGTCTTGTCCGAGATGGTGAACAGGGCGTGACCACCGAACATGGCGGCGAGCATCGGATCCTTTTCCTTCTCGCAGTAGGTGATGAAGTCGGCGTTTTCCTTGACAGCCTGCAGAGACTTCTCCTCGCCGTCGCGGTCGGAGACCTCGTAGCACAGGCAGGAGCGGATGCCGAACTGCTTTGCGGACTCCGCGATTCGGAACAGGCTGCCGGGGATTTCGCAGAAGGAAGCGTGATGGTCAAAAATCGTCGTCACGCCCTGCTTGATGCAGTCGATGTACAGCGCGTCGGCGGAGGCCTTCGTCCCCTTGAGGGTCAGCTTGCGGTCGATTGCCCACCATGTGCCGTCGAGCACCTCATAGAAATTGGTGGGGTTGTTGCCCTTGATGGAAAGCCCGCGGGCGAGCGCGGAATAGATGTGGGTGTGGGCATTGATGAAGGCGGGCATGATGACGCCGCCCTTCGCGTCGATGAACTCGGCTTCGGGGTACTTTGCCCGCAGCTCTGCGGTCGTGCCGACCTCTTTGATCTTTGTGCCGTCGATCACAACGCCGCCGTCGGGCAGATAGGGAAGCGTCTGCGAGCGGGTGATGAGCTTACCGTTGGCGAGAATGTACATAGTGTTTACCTCCTATGAATGATTTCGAAAAAACAAAAATGGGGATGCGAACCCAAGGTTCAACATCTCCACTCAAGCAAACCTGAGTGATAGTCGGAAGCCCGTGCGCGAAGCACTTCGTTACAGCTATCAGTCTTCAATTTACAATACTATTATATCGGATTTTTCTCAAAATTGCAACGGCTTTTTCCTTGCTGATTTTTACAAATCTAACGCCCCCATTTTGAGCATTTTGCACGGAAAAGCTTTACAATCCAACAACGACTGTGTAAAATAGGCGTAGGGGCGGATATTATCCGCCCGCGAATTACGAAAGTGCCTGCACGCGGGCGGATAATATCCGCCCCTACGATATAGAATTCGTCTGCTTTCGTAGCCTGCCTGTGAAATCTTCAAATAACGGAGGCTTATTGTTATGGAACGACCGACACGGAAACCCAATCGTCTGCCGGAATATGACTACAGTCAAAATGGTGCGTATTTCGTGACGATCTGCACTGGGGACAAACAGAACCTTTTTTGGAACGCCGTAGGGGCGGATATTATCCTCCAGCAAATGAAGGATGAAGATTTTGTGCTTCACTTGCCGCTTTCCAAATACGGGCGCATCGCAGAGCAGGGGATTCTGAATATTCCGCAATGTTATCCGTCTGTAACAGTTGAAAAATATTGTATTATGCCGAACCATATTCATATGATTTTAAGCTTTTCCAACGACTGCGGGCGGCTAATAGCCGCCCCTACGCTATCAAGGGTGGTCGGGCAGATGAAACGGTGGGTTTCCAAACAAATCGGCGTGGGAATATGGCAAAAAAGCTATTATGAACGAGTGATTCGAAACGGAACGGAATATGAGGAGATTTGGCAATATATTCAAGAGAATCCTTTGAAATACTTACTGAAAGAGGAAGCAATATGACAGAAGTATCCATTGTGCGCTGCGCGGAATATTCACGGGAGGAATGCACGCGGGCGCTGATACAGGTATTGGAGCCGCTGGGCGGTTTGGCGTGGGTGCAGCCCGGGATGAAGATCGTTATCAAGGCGAATCTTGTCTCCGCGATGAAGCCGGAAAAGGCGGCGACGACCCACCCGACTTTGCTTGCGGAGCTGACAAGGCTGCTCCTTGCGCGGGGTGCGTCGGTGGTGATTGGGGACAGCCCCGGGGGACTGTATAACGCCGCATTTTTGAACCGCGTCTATGCCGCCACGGGAATGCATGAGGCGGAGGAGGCGGGCGCGGTGTTGAACCGTGATTTTTCGCAGAACAACGCCGATTTCCCCGAGGCGCACATCGCAAAGCACTTTACCTATACCGCCTATTTGGACGGCGCGGACGCGATCATCAGCTTTTGCAAGCTCAAAAGCCACGGCATGATGTCGCTCTCCGCTGCGACGAAAAACCTGTTCGGCGTCATTCCGGGGACGATGAAGCCCGAATACCATTTCCGCTATCCAGACCCGATGGATTTTGCGGGGATGATCGTTGACCTCAACAGCTATTTCAAGCCGCGCCTGTTTTTGGTGGACGCGGTGGAGACCATGGAGGGCAACGGACCCACTGCGGGGACGCCTCGCTATATGGGCGCGCTTTTGGCGGGAACGGATTGCCATAAGGTCGATCTGATCTGCGCAAAGCTGATCGGTTTGGACCCGATGGCAGTGCCGACCCTCCGCGCGGCGGCGAATTTCGGGCTGTGCCCCGAGAACGCGGAGGAGGTTGCCCTTTCGGGTGAGGTCGAGGAATTCATGCTTGCGGATTTTCAGCGCATTGAGCGCAGACGCAGCCTGCAATTTGAGTCGATTCTCCCCGGAAAAGCGGGAAAAGCCTTCGGCAAAATCGCGCAAAAGGCGCTGCGCTCGTCGCCGAGGCTTAAAAAGAGCGAGTGCGTCGGCTGCGGACTGTGCAAAAATGTCTGCCCCGCAAAGGCAATCGAAATCATCGAAAAGAAAGCGCACATCGACAAAAGCAAGTGCATCCGCTGCTTCTGCTGTCAGGAATTCTGCCCGAAGGGCGCGATGAAGGTTCACCGTCCGCTCCCTGCGCGAATCCTCAACCGATAATTCCTATGTGAGATTGCCACGTCGCTGCGCTCCTCGCAATGACACGAAAAGGCAATCCTATTTTGTCATTGCGAGACCAGTGCGCACACTGGTTGTGGCAATCTTGCGTAGGCACTTTCAGCCGATCGTTCCTGCATGAGATTGCCGCGTCGCTGCGCTCCTCGCAATGACACGGAAAGCTACCTGCTTTGTCATTGCGAAACCAGTGCGCACACTGGTTGTGGCAATCTCGTGCAGGAACTTCCAATCGGCAAGAATTATATGTTACAAAATACTACATTATCAAACCGGCTGCCGCAAGGGGGAAAGAACCTTGCGGCAGCCGTATTTTCAATCCTGATTATTGCGGAAGACATCCGCGACTTCGGTGATGGTGATGTAGGCGGTGGGGTCTTGCTCGTGGACGACGGATTTCATGTGCGCAATCTGGAAGCGGTTGACGACGAAATAGACCACGGTTTTCGGCGCGTTGGAGTAGCCGCCGGAGGCTTCGATTTTTGTCAGACCGGTCTCAAAGGTCTCTATCAGCGCCTTGCAGACCTCATCGGGGTGGGAGGTGATAATCATTGCCGCTTTCGAGCGATCCAAGCCCTCAACGATAAAGTCCACGGTCTTGAGCGCTGCGGCGTAGGTGACGATGGAGTAAAGCGGCAGAATCCAGCTTTGCAGCACCAGTCCGCAGATGATATAGAGCAGCAGATTATATGCCATCACAAAGGTGCCGACGGTAATGCCTAACCGCTTGGCGAAGATGACCGCCATGACCTCAATGCCGTCCATGGCACCGCCGAAACGGATGGCAAGACCGCTGCCGATGCCTGAGATCAGGCCGCCGAACAGGGCGCAAAGGAGGAGATCAGTTCCCGCCAGCGGCGACGCCATGCTGACATCAATGGGCAAAACATCCGTAATCAGCCATGCACAGACCGAATAGACCGTGACGGAGTAGATTGCGTAGACGGTGAAGGTCGTGCCCTGCCGCTTGAGACCGTAGAGAAACAGCGGAATATTGAGCAGCAGCAGAAATACGGACAGGTGCAGCGGCGTGATCTGGGATAAGAGCATCGAGGTGCCGGAAATGCCGCTGTCATAGAGCTTGACCGGCGCGAGAAAGACCGTGACACCAAAGGCGTTAATCATTCCCGCGACAGTCAGCATGAACAGATTGGATGCCTTGAGCTTTGGGGGTGAGAGCTTCATGATTGCCTCCTTCCGGTTGTTCTTGTAGGGCTTGGACATGTCCCCTAAGACCGCGTAAGCGGCAGACAGTACAGACGAACAAGTTTGTACATGGTGGGTAGTTCCTGCACCGGCTTATGACTGTCCCCGCCCTACAGAGTTAGGTATGCTTATTGCGGAGCATACATGAGATTGCCACGTCGCTGCGCTCCTCGCAATGACAGAACGGGGGCTGCGCTACGGACGGCTGAGGTAGCTGTCGCAGATCTTGCGGGCTTGTTCGGCGATGGTGGGTTCGTCCACGCGGGTCAGGTGACCGTTTTCTACGGTGACCTTGCCGTTTACAATTGTATAATCGACTGCGCCGCGCAGACCGACGGTGCCGAACAGGTTCTTCGGGTCATAGGTCGCACCCACCAGCTCCAAGCGGCGGGAATCGACCAGAAACAGATCGGCGCATTTTCCAAGCTCTACAGAGCCGATATCGGTTCTCCCGAGCAGAGAAGCGGAGCCGCGCGTCGCCATTTTCAGCACATCGTAGCCCGACGGGGCTTTTTTTGACGAATTCAGGCGGTGCAGCAGGAAGCAGACGCGAATCTCTTCGAGCAGATTTGACCCGTCCTGCGAGGCAGAACCGTCCACCGCCAGACCGACCTTTACGCCGCGCGCCAGCATATCCGGAATGCGCGCGATGCCGGAGGAGAGCTTCATATTGGAGATCGGGCAGTGGGCGACGCCGGTCCCCGTTTCTGCCAGCAAATCCAATTCCTCGTCCGTGAAGTGGATGCCGTGGGCGTACCAGACATCGTCTCCGATCCAGCCGAGGGACGCCATATATGCCAAAGGACGCAGACCGCAGCGGGAGAGGGTATAGTTCTCCTCGTCCTTTGTCTCGCAAAGGTGCGTATGTAAGCGCACGCCGTATTGCCGCGCCAAAATTGCCGATTGCCGCAGCAGCTCCGCCGAGACGGAGAAGGGCGAACAGGGCGCAAGGACGATCTGCCGCATTGCGCCGAAGGAGGGGTCATGGTACGCCTCAATCACATGGGCGCAGTCCTTTAAAATATCATCCACGCTCTGCACCACGCTGTCCGGCGGCAGCCCGCCGTCTTTCACGGATAAGTCCATGCTGCCGCGAGAGCAGACCATGCGGATGCCCAAGGCATCGGCGGCTTCCAGCTGCGTGCCGATCAAGTCCCCTGCGCCTGCGGGGAAGACGTAGTGATGGTCAAAGCAGGTGGTGCAGCCGTTTTTCATCAGCTCGCCCATACCCGTGAGCGCCGAATAGCGCACGACCTGTGTGTCGAGATTCTTCCAAATTTCATAGAGCGTCTTGAGCCAGTCGAACAGCTCCATGTTCTGCACCTGCGGGAGATTGCGGGAGAATTGCTGGTACAGATGGTGGTGCGTGTTAATCAGACCGGGATAGCACAGCAGATGTGTGCCGTCGATCTCCCGGGCGGCGCTTTGCGGCAGATTTTTTCCGATGGCGCGGATGATCCCATCCTTGCAGTAGACATCCACACCCCGCAGGAGCGTGTCGTTATCGTCACAGGTGACGAGGGCGGAGAGATTGCGAATCAGCAGATCGGACATCTTCTTACCTCCTAAAAAGTCAATCGACCTTGACCTCGCCTGCAAGCACGCGCTTGTAATCGTCATAGTTCTTGCGCAGCAGGGCGGGCGTGTCCAGCTCGTAGGGGCACTTTGTTTTGCATACGCCGCAGGAGACGCAGTCTTCAATCTTGCGCATCTCTGCCTGCATCTCCTCCGAGAGCCATCCTGCCGAGGGCGCGCGGCGGAGCATCAACGACATTCTCGCGCACTGATTGATTTGGATACCTGCGGGGCAGGTGGGAACGCAGTAACCGCAGCCGCGGCAGAAATCGCCGGTCAGCTCGGCGCGGTCTTTCTCAATGGAATTGCGCAACGCGTCGTTCAGTTCGGCGGGCTGCTCGAAAAACGCCAGCCACTGGTCTAACTCGCTTTCCCGCTGGATGCCCCAAATGGGCAGCACATTGTCAAACTGCGCGATGAAGGCAAAGGCAGCGGCGGAATCGGTGATGAGTCCACCCGCAAGTGCCTTCATGGCGATCAGCGCCATGCCTGCCGCCTTACACTTGTCCGCAAGGGCGCGCTCCCGCTCGGAGGAGAGATAGCTGAAGGGGAATTGCAGCGTCTCGTACAGCCCGGAATCTATGATCTCCTCGGCGACGCCAATCTTGTGGGCGGTGATACCGATGTGGCGGATTTTTCCCTGCCGCTTCGCCTCCATCATACACTCATACATTCCCGTGCCGTCATTCGGACGGTAGCACTGGGGGACGCAGTGGAACTGGTAGAGGTCGATGCAGTCGGTTTTGAGCAAACGCAGGGAGGTGTCCAAGTCCTTCCAAAAGGCTTCCGGCGTGCGCGCCTCGGTCTTGGTGGCAAGGTGGATGCCGTCCCAATGCCCGCCGAAGGCAAGCCCGAGCTTTTCCTCGCTGTCGGAATAGGCGCGGGCGGTGTCAAAGAAGCGCATCCCGCCGTCTCGCGCCTTACGCAGCAGCCGCACGGCGGTTTCTTTGTCCACCCTTTGAATGGGCAGCGCGCCGAAGGCATTTTGCGGCACGGTGAGATTGCCGCAGAGGGTTACCGTTTTCATAAAAGCTCCTCCCTGTGTTTAAGAATTTTTATTTTTTATCGTGAGATTTTGCAGCGGGCTTTCATTCAGCGCGGCGCGGCGCGATTCCTCGTGCAGCGCGCGGATGACGGCGGCGATCTTCTCATTCGTGCGTTCGATTTCGCCTAAAAGCTCGTTTGCCGAGACGCGCAGCACGCCGCTGCGGAGCGCGGAGAGCTGAATGAGCGCGTCGCTCGTCGCCACGCGGACGCGGTAGTTTTTGCCGATCTTGCCCACAAGGGTCTCAATATAGAGATCGGCGCTCTCATTTTCCTTCGTATAGACCACGCGGAGGTTATCTCGCCGCGTCTTTGCGCCGACACCGCCCTTGACGCGGTAGCTGTCGAACACGACCACCGTCTCACAGGGATGGTAGCCGCAGTAATTGCTCAAAATGTCCAGCAGACGCTCCCGCGCGCCGGAAAGGTCGTTTTGCGCCTGTTCCCGCAGACCGTCCCACGCGAAGATCATATTGTAGCCGTCCACGATCAGGTATTCCTGCTTGCGCGGCGGCAGAGAGACCGCCTCCTGCGCAGTTTGTACGGGCGGACGGTAAAGGGTGCGCTTGTCGGGCCCGAACTCCCGCTCGATGATTTTTTGCAGCTCCCGCTCGTCCAAATCCACATTCTGCGTCCGCACGCGGACGGGCGGCGGCGCGTCCTCCTTTGTCTCCCGCAGGATGCTCTCCAAGTGCATATAGGAGGGGACTTCATTCCATTTGACGTTCATGCCCGCACCGTGGGAGCAGAACACGGAGTCCGGCGTGTTGTCCAAGTCCGCTTCGGGGTCATAGTCTGCTTCCGCAAGCACCTTCTGGGCGTTGTGGCAGGGTGCGTAGCCCTCGACCTCGCAGACGAGCTTGCCTTGCCCGCGCGTATAGGCGACGACCTCGGACATGTAGGACTGCATTTCCGACACGGGCGCGCTGCCCTCCAAAACGGTCATGTCGCCCTCCTGTACGGGAGCGCCGAAGGAACCGCCCATCGCCCGCAAATCGTTGATTGCGCGCCCGAGCTGTGTGGCGGGGACGGTCAGGCGGAAGCGGTAAAACGGCTCTAACAGGAGGCTTTGCGCCTGCATCAAGCCCTGCCTTACGGCGCGGTAGGTCGCCTGCCGGAAGTCGCCGCCCTCGGTGTGCTTGAGATGGGCGCGCCCTGCCGCAAGGGTGAGTTTCATATCGGTGATCGGCGCGCCGAGCAGGACGCCGAGATGGGTCTTTTCCTCCAAATGCGTAAAAATGAGGCGCTGCCAGTTGCGGTCGAGGACATCCTCGGAGCAAACGCTGTCAAATTGCAGCCCGCTCCCGCGCGGGAGGGGGGAGAGAATCAGATGTACCTCCGCATAGTGGCGCAGCGGCTCAAAATGCCCGACACCCTCGACGGTATTCGTGATCGTCTCGCGGTAGGACACGCGTCCGCCGTCGATGGTGACCTCGAGATCAAAGCGCTCCAAGATCAGCGCCTTTAACACCTCAATCTGCACCTGACCCATGAGTTGAGCGTGGATCTCCCGCAGACGCTCGTCCCAGACGATGCGAAGCTGCGGTTCCTCCTCCTCCAATTCGCGGAGCTTGGGAAGCACCGTGCGCACCTCCGCGCCTGCGGGCAGCCCGATGCGGTAGGTCATCACAGGCGCAAGCAGGGCGGTCTTGCCCTCCGCCTGCGCGCCGAGACCGTCGCCCGCAAGCAGAGAGGAAAGCCCCGTGACCGCGCAGACTGTTCCCGCGGCGGCAAGCTCCGTCTGCGTGTAGTCCGCGCCGGAATACAGGCGAATCTGCGTGACCTTTTCTTCCAGCCGCTCCCCTCCCCGGGGAGTGTAGGCAACGGGCATCCGCACCCGGAGACTCCCGCCCGTGACCTTCAGAAAGGTCAGACGGTTGCCCTGCGCGTCCCGGGCGATTTTATATACCCTTGCGGCAAATTCCTCCGGATAATACGGTTCCTTGGTGAAGCGCTCCAAAGCGGAGAGCAGTTCGTCCACGCCTTCTAAATGCAGCGCAGCGCCGAACAGACAGGGGAAAAACTTCTCCTCCGCCCAAAGGGAAGCAAGTGTCTCGTCGGGCAAGGAACCCTCCGTCAGATAGGCCTCCAATGCCCCTTCGTCGCAGAGGGCAATGCTGTCAAAATCATTCAATTCCGCGCAAAACTCGCTCAAATGTGCTTTGGCATCCTCTAATAAACGCATTTTATCCGCGCCCGGGAGATCCATTTTGTTAAAAAACAGCAGGGTGGGAATGTGGTAGCGGCGCAGGAGCTTCCATAGTGTCTCCGTGTGCGCCTGTACGCCGTCCGTTCCGCTGACGACCAAGATCGCGCAATCCGGCACGGTCATGGCACGCTCTGCCTCGGGGGAGAAATCGACATGGCCGGGCGTATCCACCAGGGTGACGGAGAGACGCTCCGTTTGGAAGCGCGCCTGTTTGGAAAAAATCGTAATGCCCCGGGCGCGCTCTAAGCTGTGGTTATCTAAAAACGCGTCGCCGTGGTCGACCCTGCCGAGCTGTCTGCGCTGCCCGGAGCGGTAGAGCAGCGCCTCGGAGAGGGTCGTTTTGCCCGCGTCCACCGGCGCGAAAATACCGACTACGATGTGCTTCATCGGCGCAGCAGGCGAAGAATCGCGTCGAAGTCCTCCTGCCCGTTTTCCACAAGCAGATCGTGGGGCTCGTGATCAAAGCTGCCGTGCTTCCGTTCCAGCATCGCGGCGACGGGCGGGGGAAGCGTTCCGCCCATTCTCCTGGCAAAGCGCTCCTGAATGACCGGCAGCGGCGCGGTCACGAGAATGCGCACGCAGTGCTCCGGCAGGAGAGACAGGTTTTCCTTTTCCGTCGTGACAAAGATGATATTACTGTCGCCGTCTGCGGCGTTTTCCAAAAGCGCGCGGAATTTTTGCTTTGCCGCCGCTTCGCTTTTGGCAAGGCGGAGATAGTCCTTGCCGTGGTAGAGCGTTGCTTTGCAGTAGGGAAGGAGCCGCTGCGCCAAGGTGGTTTTTCCCGTGCAGCTTTCTCCGAAAATACAAATCAGCATAATTGCCTCCTATGTCTTGCAAGAACGAAATTCCTGCGGTATAATGCGGATATACGAAAGGAGAGAAGAACATGTTTTCACTCAAGCCTTATTTCCCGCCCGATTTTTCCGAGGCGAGATTTCAAAACGCCCCGGAGGTTGTCTTAAAGCCCGCGCCCTTTGACGGCGTCGCGCCGGAGCATTATCACGCCATGAGCATCTTCCCCGAGTATTTCAAAATCGGGGGACAATGGCTTTTGGCGGAGGAGAGCCGTATGGACTGCGTGGCGGTCTATGAAAACGGAAAAATCATTGTCCGCGAGTTCCGCCTGCTGAAAAAGGGCGACTTAATCGTCACGGGTCGGACGGAAAACTGCGAGGAGGGCATTTTTATGCATCCCGACGGCTTCCGCGAGCAGAAGACGGAGAAGGACGTCTTTGCCTTCCGCCAGAACCGTTCCCGCGAGACGGCGTTCTCCCGCGACTATGACGAGCTTTACGAGCTGCTGAAATACGAGCGCGACCACGGCAAAATCGTCTGGGTCATGGGCCCCGCCTTTGCCTTTGATGCCGACGCCCGCAGAGCAATGGCAAAGCTGATTGAAAACGGCTATGTCCACGCGGTTTTGGCGGGCAACGCCCTTGCAACCCACGACTTGGAGGGCGCCTATCTGCGCACCGCCTTAGGGCAGGATATCTACACGCAGGAGTCCATGCCGAACGGGCATTATAACCATCTCGACCTGATCAACCGCGTGCGCTATCACGGCAGCATTAAAGCGTTTATCGAGAACGAGCATATTGACAACGGCATTATCTATAGCTGCGAAAAGTACGGTGTGCCCTATGTCCTCGGCGGCTCCATTCGCGACGACGGTCCGCTGCCACCGGTCTATGGGGATGTGTACGCCGCGCAGAACGCAATGCGCGATCAGATCCGCAGCGCCACGACGGTGATCTCCATGGCGACGATGCTGCACACCATCGCCACGGGCAACATGACCCCGTCCTACCGCGTCCTGCCCGACGGCACGGTGCGGCAGATCTATTTCTACTGCGTCGATGTGTCGGAATTCGTCGTCAACAAGCTCGCCGACCGGGGCAGCCTGTCCGCCCGCGGCATCGTGACGAATGTACAGGACTTCGTCGTGAACCTGCAAAAGGGCTTGGGACTGTGATTTTTTGATGACTGTAGTATTCTGTTAAAGCTAAAACCTTACTTTTTAGAATCTAAGCTTTGAGATATGCAGCAGTTCGCCGTAGGACGCGCACCCGCAAGGGGCATGCCGCATCCGTAAGGCTTGTTCCTCGCCAACGGCTGCGCTAACGACCTCGGCGCGCCGTGCAGAACTACCAATCGTGTACAAATCTGCGTGCCTTTCCTGTCTGCCGCTTCGCGGACGGCACACCGAGTCGTCGTGCCCTACGATCCGCCTATGAAGCTATTTTATAAAGGTTTAGCTTTAACAGCATAGTAGGCCGGGGACATATACCCGCCGACTGCGAAGTGGCAGACAGTACAGACGAACAGGCTTGTACGCATTTGGTAGTTCCTGCACCGGCGGGGACATGTCCCCGCCCTACAATAGGTTTTCCTTTTATTCGGCGGCGTCGGGGGTTTCCGGCGCTGCTTTTTTCGCTTTTTCTTTCAGTTGCGTGACGAGAGGTAACAGGGCGTTGAGCAATCCCTTGGATTTTGCTTCCTCCTCCGCGACATGGAGAATCTGTACTTCCTTGCCGCACACTGCGAGGAAGGACAGCGGCGTTTTGGTGATTTTCACACCGGCACCCGCCATAATGCCGTCTGCCTTTTTCTTCTGCGCGAGGTCGGAGCCTCCGCCCGTGAAGCCGCAGGAGAGCTTGGAGACGGGAATGACCGTGACCTCGCCGATTACAATCGGTTCCTCCGTGACGGACTGTTCCTTGGAGAGTGCCTTTGCCTGTTCGGCGGTAAATTCGAAAATTTTCAGAAGCTCACTCATTGGGTTTACCCTCCTTCATGGTATTCCGTTTGATATAGCGCCAAAGCAGCCCGCAGGCAAAGCAGACAAAATGCCACGGGCGGTAGTTTACTTGTCCTTCAAAGGAGGCATGCGTTCCCTCCGCATTGAAATCGCAGCGGATATCGATCTTGCGGCGCTTCCATTTCATTGCGGAGTCCAAAAGCGTGACCAGGGGATAGACCGCTGCGCAGATGGTGCCGTACCGCATTGCCGCGTCCGCCGGATCGCCGTCGCCGCAGAGAATGCGCAGGTCAAACCGCTTGACTACGCCTTTTCGGAGCAGCCGACCCGTGCGTTTGAGCAGGGAGCCGACTGCCTCCGTCACACCGTGCAGCGTCTCCAAAAGCCCCTTTTCGTCAATGGCGCGTTTGACGTTCGCGGCGCTGCTGATGTCCTCCAAACCGAGGAAGGATAGCAGCGACTGCGCCGCGCCGCCCGAGGCCTTTTTCGGCTTCTCGGCGGCGCTTTTCTGCTTTTTGGGAGCAGTTGCCTCTGCCTTTTCGGGCTTCTCGCTGTCCGCAAGGGGGAAAACGGCGTATTTTACGCGGTATTGCAGCCCCTTTTCCTCGGTATAGCTTAAGAAAATGCGCAGCGGCAGCGCCAAAAGCAGCGCGAAAAACGCGACGATGCCCAGTATGATCCACAGTGCCGTCATTTCCGCACCTCCCAAAGCAATAATCCTTCATTTTTATTATAATGCAAACCCGCCGGTTTTACAAGTATGCCGAAAATAATTTGACGCGGCGCGCGGGCTGTGCTATGATAAAAGCTGCAAAAAACCTCCGTTTTGCGCGAACGGAGGGCGCTATGAGGCATAGAGCTATGAGTGAAATCAATTCCTTTTCCAAGGGCGTCCGCAACGGTTTGCCGATTTGCTTCGGATACCTCTCCGTTGCGTTTGCCTTCGGCATTTTCGCCTGCGGGAGCGGCTTGACGGTTGCTGAGGCGCTGCTGATTTCCGCAACGAATGTTACCTCGGCAGGGCAGCTTGCCGCCGTCCCCATTATCGCGGGCGGCGGGACACTGTTAGAGCTTGCGGTGTCCCAGCTTGTGATCAATCTGCGTTACGCGCTGATGTCCGTGTCCCTGTCGCAGCGGCTGGGCGGGAGCGTGCGCCTGCTCGACCGCTTTCTGATTGCCTTCGTCAACACCGATGAGGTATTTGCCGTTGCCATGGCGCAGAATGCACCGGTGGGCAGGCGCTATCTCTATGGGCTGATCCTCACGCCCTATCTCGGCTGGTCGCTTGGCACGCTCTTGGGCGCGGTTGCGGGGAATCTGCTGCCCGCTGTGGTGATCTCCGCTTTGGGACTCGCGATTTACGCAATGTTCATCGCCATCGTCCTGCCGAAGGTGAAAAAGCACCGCCCGACTGCGCTTTGCGTGGCGATTGCCGTGCTCCTGAGCTGTGCGTTTTATTATATTCCCCTGTTGCAAAGGATCCCCACGGGCTTTTCCGTGATTCTCTGCGCCGTGATCGCTGCGGCGGTGGCGGCGCTTGCCTGCCCGGTAAAGGAGGACGACGATGGATAAGCTGTCCTTTTTCGCTTATTTGGCGGTGATGGCGGGCGTGACCTACCTTGTGCGGATGCTCCCGCTGGTACTGGTCAAGAAGAAGATTCAAAACCGCTTTTTGCTGTCCTTCCTGTATTATATCCCCTACGCGGTTTTGAGCGTTATGACGATCCCTGCGATCTTCTACGCGACGGACTACCGCCTTTCCGCAGTGATCGGCTGCGCGGTTGCCCTTGCCCTCTCTTTTTTGGAGCGGAGCCTTGTCAAGGTCGCCGCAGCCGCCTGTGCAGCGGCGTTTTTGACCGAGGCGGTATTGCGCTATCTTTTGTGATAAAACCCTCTGGGCGGGGACATGTCCCCGGCGGTGCAGGAATGTCCGGCTGTGTACAAGGACGAAACGCCAAAGAGATTGCCACGTCGCTGCGCTCCTCGCAATGACATGAAGGCACCCTTATTTGTCATTGTCATGAAACTCCCTGTAGGACGGGGACATGTTCCCGGCGGTGCAGGAGCTACCAACTGCATAAAAACCCGTTCATCTGTACCGTCTGCCGCTTACGCGGTCGGCGGGGACATGTCCCAATGTCACTAAGTTAAGGAATACAGGGTCTCG
>JBJFGB010000177.1:0-7633 GCA_051892295.1 Faecousia sp.
GAACTCAATCGCCTTTGTCTACCCCTTTGGTCTCACATCAATTGTATACCTACAAGGAAATTTTCTCTGAACACACATTTTATATTGTCTCCGCCCACTTTTTTTGTTATAATATCCAGAAGTAAAAATTTAAGGGAAAAGTGAATGTTTATGAAAAAGATTTCCGATACGCAGCGTCCGGAGGAAGCCTCGGAGGGCTTGATTGAAGGCAGAAACGCCGTGACCGAGGCGATTCGCAGCGGCAGAGCCATCAACAAGGTCTTTTTAGCCGACGGAGACACCGATAAGGCGCTGGGCAGACTTGCTGCCATGGCGAAGGACGCAGGCGCGGTCGTCGTCCGCATCGACCGCCGCAAGCTCAACGAGATGAGCCCGACCGGGGCGCATCAGGGCATTATTGCAGCCGTCGCCGCCCACGAATATGCGACGGTGGATGATATGCTCGCCGCAGCGGAGAGCAGGGGAGAGGCACCGCTTTTGGTCGTCTGCGACGAGCTTTCCGATCCGCACAATCTCGGCGCGATTCTGAGAACCGCCGAATGCGCGGGAGCGCACGGGGTAATCATTCCGAAACGCCGCAGTGTGGGGCTGACCGCCGTGGTCGGTAAGGCTTCGGCGGGTGCAATCGAGTATATGCCCGTGGCGCGTGTGAGCAATATTGCCGCCACCCTGCGGGACCTGAAGCAGCGGGGCGTGTGGATTTTCGGCACGGCTGCCGAGGGCGCAACCCGGCTGTATGAAGCCGACCTGACGCTGCCTGCCGCCATTGTGATTGGCAACGAGGGTGTCGGTATGAGCCGCATTGTCGCGGAGCAGTGCGATTTTAAGGTGAGTATTCCCATGAAGGGACGCATCTCCTCGCTGAACGCCTCTGCCGCTGCCGCAATTCTACTTTACGAATCTGTCCGTCAGAGAGGATGAGCTTATGGAACGACGCGAGCCGGAACAATTGAATCAAGCGGACGCGCCGGAGGAATACCAGCTCGACGATATTCTGCGTGAGTTCGGCGCAGGTGCGGACGAGCCGAAGAAAAGCGCAAGCTCGGACACGATGACCTTCCAACCCATCCGCTCTGCGCCCGTTGACCCGCAGCTCGACGCGCCGACCAAGACGGCGAAGCCGAAAAAGAGCAGACCGTCAAGGGAGAAGCGCAAAGAGTCCGCACCGGAGCCGGAGAAGCCGAAGCCGGTGCAAAAGGAAGAGGTGCAGCAGCCGACGCGGAAGGAACCGCCCGCGCAGGAGGAACCGCAGGAAAAGCCGAAGAAGCGGGCGAAGGCACCGGCTGAGAAGGCTCAACGCCGAGAGGTGAAAAGGCCTGCCGAGACGCCGCCGAAGGTGCGGATTGCAGTGCCGGAGGCAGCACCGAAGCCCCAGGAGCTTCTGCGCCGCTGCAAGGACGGCTCCGGCACGCAGCGTCTGCGCCTGCTTTTCCTTGGAGTTGTCACCTTGCTCCAGCTGCTTTTGCTGGTCTGCGCGGAGCCGAAGTGGAATTTTCTGCCGCTTTCCGCGTCGGGAATCGGCTGGTGCTCCCTGGCGCTGGGCGTGCTTTCACTGGCAGCTGCCTATGATGTCCTGCTCGAGGGCGTGCGCGACCTTTTGCGCCTGCACGTGAGCCTGAATACCCTTGCCCTTCCGGTGAGCCTGCTGACGCTGCTCCACGCGGTACAGACGCTGCCGCAGGGCGGGCAGACTTACTGCCCTGTGCTCTCGCTGCTGCTGTTCTTCCTGCTCCGCGCGCTTGCGGCGCAGCGCAGAGCGATGTTTTATACGCTGCGCACCGTCTGCTCGTTTGATACGCCAATGGGCATTTTTGAAACGCCGCAGCAGCCTGCCTCTCTGCGCCGGGATACGGCAGATACCGAGGACTTTATGCGCTCTTTGCTCCGACCCGACCTCACGCAGCAAGCAATGCGCGTATATGCGCTTGTGATGCTGCCCCTGACGGGCGTGCTGGCGTATCTGCTCAGCGTCCGCAGCACCTGCGGCTTTGTGCAGGCTTGGCTGCTGCTCCTCCTCGGCGCAATCCCCTTTGCGGGTGCGCTCTGCTTTGTAAAGCCCTTTGCGGCGCTGGCAAAACGCCTTGCCTCCTTTGGGGGCGCGCTCTGCGGCTGGCACGGCGCGAAGGCCTTCAACGGCAAGCATACGATCATCCTCCGCGATGAGGATATTTTCCCGCGCTCGCACATCTCTTCGAACGGTATGAAGCTCTTCGGAACGCATACCGCGCCCCGCGTAATCGCCTTTGCTCTTGCCGCCTTGGAGGCGGAGGAGAGCCCGCTGACGGAGCTCTTTGAATCGCTTCTGCGTTCGCAAAACGGTAGGCGCTGGCATGCCGCGAAATCCCGCATTTATGACAATAACGGCATCGGCGCGGAGGTCATGGGTGAGGTCGTGCTGGTGGGCACCCTTGCCTTTATGCGCAGCATGGGCGTGCATATGCCCGCAGGCACACGCGTGCGGCAGGCGGTCTATGTGTCCGTCGGCGGCGAGTTGGCGGGGATCTTTGCCATCAAATATAAGCCGTCGCCCTCGACGAAAAAGGGACTGCGCGATGTGCTGACAAACCGCAATTTTTCCGTTGTGCTGGCAACGCGGGACTTCTTGATTACCCCGGAGCTGATTGCTTCCAAATATGATATCCAGACGCAGACGATGGTATTCCCGACCTTCCCCGAACGCCTCCGCCTCTCGGTAAGCGATTCCCATGAGACGGATGCGCAGGGCGCGCTGATCGCGAAGGATACCTTTGGCGCGTTTGCTTCGACGGCAGCGGCGGGACGCACCCTGCACAGCGCGACGCTTTTGTCCCTTATCCTCTGCTTGTTAGCGGGGATCGGCGGCTTGCTGGTGTGCGCGCTGCTGATCGCGTGGAATTCCGTGGAGACCGCTTCACCGCTGCATCTTGCCGCGTTCCAGCTCGTCTGGGCGTGCCTGAACGCGCTCTTTACCTTCGTGCTGCTTCGATTTTAACCGCTTTTGCACTTTCTCACAAAAACCGCGCAAATAATTCTGATTTTTTTGTATTTGTCATTGCAATCTCGTTTTCCATCGTGTATAATAAAACTAATTGTGGCAACGAATGTTATGCCGCCCGCAGTCCTTTCCCGACTGCACAGAAAGGAGAATTTCAACACTATGTACACTGCGAAGGACATCCGCAATATCGCGCTGCTCGGTCACGGCGGCGACGGCAAATCCGCCCTGTGTGAGAGTATGCTCTTCCTGACGAAGGCAATCACCCGTCTCGGCAAACGCGCTGACGGCACCACCGTCTCCGACTTTGACGACGAAGAGAAGAAGAGACAGTATTCCATCAAGACCTCCGTTATCCCCGTGGAGTACGCGGGCTGCAAGATCAATGTGCTGGACAACCCCGGCTATTTTGATTTCGCCGCTGAGGTCGTGCAGTCCCTGCGCGTCGCGGACGCGGGCTTGATCTGCCTGACTGCAAAGTCCGGCATTGCTGTCGGCACCGAAAAGGGCTGGAAGTCCCTTGCGGATGCGAATCTGCCCGCAATGTTCTATGTTTCCAAGCTTGACGAAGAGCACGCGAATTTCTTCGGCACCTTTGACGCCATCCGCGACACCTTCGGCGCTTCCGCCATTCCCTTCACCTTCCCGATTCTAAACGGCGAGCAGGCGGTCGGCGTGGTCGATCTGATTGCGAAGAAGGCTTACGACGTCAGCGGCAAGGAGATCGCCCTGCCCGCAGACGCGGAAGAAAAGATTGAAGAATACATGGCAGAGCTGAATGAGCAGGTCGCGGAGACCGACGAAGCCCTCATGGAGAAGTTCTTCATGGAGGAGCCGTTCACCGAGGAAGAGCTCATCAAGGGCATTAAGGATGGCATCCGTCAGCGCACGGTCACGCCTGTGTTCTGCGGCTGCGCAATGACCGGTCTCGGCACGACCCGTCTGCTGGAGAACATCAAGAAGTTTGCGCCCTCTCCCCTCGAAGGCAAGCCCGTTGTCACCGTCGATGAGGACGGCAATGAGTCTGAGCTGGCGCTCAATCCCGCAGGCAGCCCGATGGCGTTCGTGTTCAACACCGTGGCGGATCAGTACGGCAAGAACTCCTACTTCAAGGTCATCTCCGGCGACATGGAGGATACCCTGACCGTTGTCAATGCCCGCACCGGCGACAACGAAAAGCTCGGCAACACCTTCTTCCCGAAGGGCAAGGATAATGCCAAGACCTCAAAGGTCTGCTGCGGCGACATCGGCGTATTCACCAAGCTTGCCTCCGTCCGCACCGGCGACACCCTCGGCCTTCCGGGTAAGGTTGTCACCGTGAAGCCCATGACCTACGCAGAGCCCTGCTACCGCATGGCGATCTACGCCAAGACGAAGGGGCAGGAGGATAAGGTCGCGTCCGGTCTGGTCAAGCTGAATGAGGAGGACGCCTCCTTCACCTACGGCAACGATCCCGAGACGAAGGAAATGATCATCGCGGGTGTCTGCGATATCCACCTGAGCGTTATCATCTCCAAGCTGCTGAGCAAGTATAAGGTCGAGGCGGAGCTGCGTCCGGCGAAGATTGCTTACCGCGAGACCATCAAGAAAAAGGTCGAGGTTCACGGCCGTCACAAGAAGCAGTCCGGCGGTCACGGTCAGTTCGGCGACGTTTACATCCGCTTTGAGCCGCAGAGCGAGACCGAGGATATGATCTTTGCCGACGAGACGGTCGGCGGCTGCGTGCCGAAGAACTTCATCCCCTCGGTTGAAAAGGGCCTGCGCAACTGCATCGGCAAGGGCGTTTTGGCGGGCTATCCTGTCGTGTTCCTGAAGTCCACACTGTACTTCGGCTCTTACCATCCCGTTGACTCGTCCGATATGGCGTTCCAGACCGCTGCGGGCATCGCCTATAAGGAAGGCCTGCCCACCGCCGCGCCGACGCTCCTCGAGCCGATTGGTGAGCTGAAGGTCTTCATCCCCGATGCCAACATGGGCGATATCATCGGCGACCTCAACAAGCGCCGCGGCCGTGTCATGGGCATGAATCCCGACCCCGAAAACCGCGGCTGGCAGATTGTTGACGCGGAAGTCCCCATCGGCGAGATGAGCAGCTACGCCATTGACCTCCGCTCCATGACGCAGGGCAGAGGCTCCTACTCCCTCAAGTTCGTCCGTTACGAGGAAGTCCCGCAGATGAATCAGGCAAAGATCATCGAGGATGCCAAGAAGAACGAGGAAGAATAATTCACATTTTACAGCGGGTGCCGCGAGGCATCCGCTGTTTTTTGGAGGAGAAAATGAACAAATATGAATGGTTGGACGCGTATCTGCTGGATAAGGCAGGCGCGGTGAAGGATTATAAGCTTGAATGGCAGTGGTGGCGCTATCAGGTCGGCGGAAAGCTGTTTGCGGCGACCTGCCAGCCGGGACCGGAGCACAAGGGCTACGACTGCCGCGAGCTGCTGACGCTCAAATGCGACCCGCTCCGTTCGGAGCTGCTGCGTGCGGAGTTTCCCGATATCGTGCCCGGCTTTTACTGCGATAAGCGGCACTGGATCTCCGTTTTTCTCGACGGTGCAGTGCCGGAGGACGTGCTGCGGGATCTCTGCGACAGCTCCTATCGGCTGGTGTTTGAGAAGCTGACAAAGAAGCTCCAAAGGGAAATTACGGGACAGTAATCATGCTGCTTCCGCAGTTGCCTGATATAATGCCGATTTTTTGTTCGGTTCGTTCTTGATGCAGCAATCGTCCTGCTCGCCGCTTCCTCCTTTTCCCGCTGCTTGAAAGCTACAGGAGTGGATGCGTTTGTCCGGCTGAGAGAAACGCCCAAGGTGCAGAGCAGTATCGGAAGCACCATGGGCGTTATGTGAGAGTTGGTTAAGATCGCTTTTGCAAGACGAAGCCGCTTTGCAGCAGCAAACGGAGAAACATATCCCTGTTTTCCTGCGTTCGGAAATAATACTGCCTTGTGTTGGGCTCAGGCTGCAGGAAGATATGTTTTTTGTCTTTCGCCAGCCATAGAGACCGGCGCGCGATCTCAATCGGTGGGCGAGATGCATGATTTCTGTCTTTTTTCCGGTTTCGGGAATGCTGATCCGCCCTGTCCGCAGAGTCGCACGGAAGAACCGCGTAATCTTCCAAAACAGCGTCAATCAATGCTTCCTCGAACGGCTTCACACCCGGGAACCACCTCCTTTACCGCTCTAATCATGAAAACGCGGAACAGAGCCGATCTGTTACAAAAGATCAGCAGCCTACCGAAATTTTTCGATGGGCTGCTGATTTTTATTTTGAGTTACTCCATATCGTCAAAGATGGCATCGGGATCGACTTGAATGCTGAAGAAGATTTTCTGCATTTCCTCCTGTGACATAAACTCAGGACAAGACAAGTAAAAGAAATATTCGCCGTTTGTCCAGTTGTAGGTATGTACTTCCCCGAGATGGTGCACATAGAAAACTTCATAGTCTCCCAAAACCAATAACTGTGTTTCAACGTCGTCTGCGTTGAGGTTATACCCGCTGGAGTCAGGGGCTTCCGGCATACATTCCTGTGAATATATGATCCATTCCCACTCATGAATTCCATCCTCCCACGCTACCGAAACCCAACTGCGAGAAATGGACTCAAAATCCTCTACCTTATGATAACCTTCTGGAATGTAGGTCGGAAAATACACGGTTTCAAGCCGCTTCGGCGCAGCAGCAATCAGTTCTGCGTCGAAAATAAACTTGAATTCAGGTCCATTATCGACAATGAAGAAGCCAAGCACCGCGTTCCTTACGGCGGGGATTGCCATTGCGGTGGATGCCAAAAGAACGGAGATGATGGCGACAAGGAGAATCCGTTTTGCGGTCGTATTGACATAGTGCCATGTGCGGCGCTTTGTCTTGCGGACGAGCGCTTCGGCTTTTTCCAAGCACTGCGGGGAGAGTTCCAAATCAATGTCGTCCTCGTCTTCGGGAATGTCGGAAAAATCCTCTAAAGCGGCGTCCAGCATTGCCTCGTCAAACGGCGAGCGTTCGATGGTCTTCAAACGACATCCCCTCCTCTCTGCAAAGTGCGACCGCGAGCTGCTTCCCTCTGGAGAGCTGCTGACGGACGGTTCCCGCCTTTCGGTGCAGAAGCTCTGCCGTCTCCTGAACGCTCTGCCCCTGCACGCAGATCAGCATCAGCACCTCGCGGTATTGCGGCTTTAATCGACGGAATGCGCGCAGCAGCAGCTCGTAGTCCATGCTTGCCTGCACCTGCTCGAAAAGCGCCTCCTCCTCCGACGGGAGCTGCAGCTCGGATATATCGACCGTCTTCTCGCGCGCCTTCTTTTCGCGGAGCATGGAAAGCGCGGTGTTCTTAGCAGCCGTCAGGACATAAGCGCGAAGCTGCTTCGGATCGCCCGTGGGGACAGACTTGATGTGCTGCGCGAGCTTTAAAAGGGTCGTTTGCAGCGCGTCCTCCGCGTCCTGCGGATTGTTTAAAACCCGCTGCGCGACCAAAAGCATCTGCTTGCGATAGGAATGATAGATGTTTTCAAAGGTCTCCTGATCGGGTTTGTCGTCGATCATCGCCAAAAACAGCGTGAGCATACGAACCTTCCTCCCTACGTTATTGCTTATTACATTTATTTTAAAGCATATATCGCGAATAGTCAAGCAATTGCAGCAGGCATCAGGAAAAATG
>JBJFGB010000178.1:0-7628 GCA_051892295.1 Faecousia sp.
ATCTTCCGCTTCGGCAAGGAGGACAACTTCTGGGAGCATGGCTCCGGCCCGTGCGGCCCCTGCTCCGAGGTCTATTACGACCGCGGCGAAAAGTACGGCTGCGGCAAGCCCGGCTGCACCGTCGGCTGCGACTGCGACCGCTATATGGAGATCTGGAACAACGTCTTCTCCCAGTTTGACAACGACGGACAGGGCAACTATACCGACCTCGTCCAGAAAAATATCGACACGGGCATGGGCTTGGAGCGCCTGGCGGTGGTCTGTCAGGATGTCGATTCCCTGTTCGATGTGGACACCGTGATGAACATTACCAACAAGGTGACGGAGCTGACCGGCGCGAGCTACGGCATGAGCCATGAGAAGGACGTCTCCCTGCGCGTCATCACCGACCATATCCGCGCTTCGACCTTTATGATCGCGGACGGCGTGCTGCCCTCGAACGAGGGACGCGGCTATGTCCTGCGCCGCCTGCTCCGCCGCGCGGCAAGACACGGCAAGCTGCTGGGCGTGAACAAGCCCTTCCTCTGCGAGGTTGTCGAGACGGTCATTCATGAAAACGAGGGGCATTACCCCTACCTCCGCGAGCGCGCGGAGTATATTACCCGCGTTGTGCGTTCCGAGGAGGAGAGCTTCGCCAAGACCATCGATGGCGGCATGCGTATCTATGAAGAGATGCTTGCAGCCCATAAAGAAAAGGGAGAGAAGGTCTTCTCCGGCGCGGACGCGTTCAAGCTCTATGACACCTACGGCTTCCCCATCGACCTGACCATTGAGATGGCGAAGGAGGAGAATATGGAGGTCGATCAAGACGCCTTCCGTAAGCTGATGCAGGAGCAAAGAGTTCGTGGACAAGAGGCACAAAAGGCCCTCGGTGACCTCGGTTGGACAGGTATGACCTTCGGGCAGGAGATGCCCGCGACGGAATTCGTCGGCTACGAAAACACGGTCACGGACGGCAAGGTGCTTGCCATCGTCGCGGAGGATGAACTGCGCGACGAAATCGCCGAGGGCGTGGAGGCGGTTGTCGTCCTCGACCGCACGACGATGTATGCCGAGATGGGCGGTCAGGTTGCCGACCATGGCACGCTCGAGACGCCCAACGGCGTCTTTGAGGTCCGCGACGTACAGAAGAATAAGGGCGGCAAATATATGCACTACGGCGTGGTGAAGTCCGGCACGCTCAAGTTGGGCGACACCTGTACCGTCTCCATCGACACCGACCGCCGCAAGGCAATCTGCCGCGCCCATACCGCGACCCATTTGCTGCAAACCGCGCTCACAAGAGTCCTCGGCGACCACTGCCATCAGGCAGGCTCACTGGTCGAGCCGGATCATCTGCGCTTTGACTTCACGCATTTCTCCGCCGTGACGACGCAGGAGCTGATGTCTGTCAGCAATGAGGTCATGGAAATGGTGCTCGGCGGCGACGAGGTCGATACACTGATCCTCCCCATTGAGGAGGCAAAGAAGCTGGGTGCGACCGCGCTGTTCGGCGAAAAATACGGCGATACCGTCCGCGTGGTCAAGATGGGCGACGACTCGCTGGAATTCTGCGGCGGCACGCATTTGGATAACACCGCAAAGGTCGGCCCCTTCCGTATCTCCTCCGAGGCATCCGTCGCCTCCGGCGTGCGCCGTATCGAGGCATACACGGGCAAGCTCGTCCTGCAGCAGACGGAGCAGATGAACCGCGTGCTGCTCGAAGCGGCGGAGGAGCTGAAGACCACGCCGAGAGAGCTGCTGGCGCGTTCGCACAGCGTGATGACGGAGATCAAGGAACTGAAGCAGAATCTTGACCGCATGAAAGACAAGCTGTTCTCCGGTGAGGTCGAGCGTGTGCTGTTCTCCGCAAAGAATGTCAAGGGACTGAAGGTGCTTACCGCCGTGCGAAATGATGTCGCGCCTGCCGATCTGCGGAAGATGGGCGATCAAATTCGTGACCGCGCTGCGGACGCCGTGGCGGTGCTTGCCAGCACGCAGGGCGAAAAGATCACAATCCTCGCCGTCTGCGGCAAGGACGCAGTTGCCCACGGCATCAAGGCGGGCGCGCTGGTCAAGGAGGTCTGCGCGGTCTGCGGCGGCTCCGGCGGCGGCAAGCCCGATTCCGCCATGGGCGGTGGCAAGGACGCGCTCAAGCTCGACGACGCGCTGGCGATTGTGGACGGCTATGTTGCGGATAATGTGAAATAATGAAGGAGTGCTTATGATGGACGACTGCATTTTCTGTAAAATCATTGCGGGGGAAATCCCCTCAAAAAAGCTCTATGAGGACGAGCTGTGCCTTGCGTTTTATGACATTCAGCCCCTTGCGCCGCAGCATTTTCTTGTGATCCCGAAGGAGCATCTCACCGGTGCAAATCAAATTCATGAGGCGCAGGAGCAGTTGATCGGGCATATTTTTAATGTGATCCGGAAGCTCACGAGCGTGCTCGGCTTTTCTGACGGCTACCGCGTTGTGACGAACTGCGGCGAGGACGCGGGACAGACGGTGCAGCATCTGCATTTCCATGTCCTCGGTGGGAAGACACTGGGCAGTTTTAACTGATTGCTTTGTGCAAGGACGGGACACAGATTGCCGGACCCGGTGCGCGGTTCACAATGACACGGAAAGCTTCCTTTTTGTCATTGCGAGCCGAGGAACGAGGCGTGGCAATCTAATGCCGGTTCTATACGCCTTGGGTAATTCCAACACGAGATTGCCACGGCGCAAGCGCCTCGCAATGACATGGAAGGGGAACTTGTGCGCAGTCGGTAGTTCCCGCACCGGCGGGGACATGTCCTAAGCCCTACAGGGGATTTGGAATATTTTTGAAAAAAGACAGGGGCGGGCGGTGGCTTCGCCCCTTTTTTCGAAGGGAGGACGACCATGCGGCGGCTTGCGATATTTGCTTGCTCTTTTGCGGCGGCTGCGGCGCTGTATGTGTGGCTGCTTCCACCGGCAATCGCACTGCTGCTTGCCGTTGCGCTGCTGCCGGCGGCGTTTTTGCTGAGCCTATTCCGTAAGCCGAGCTGTAAACGGGCAAAGCTCTGCGCGCTTGGACTTGCCGTGGGACTGCTGTGGTCGTGGAGCTATGAGCGGGTGAAGCTGGAACCGCTGCGTGACTACTGCGGGGAAGAACGGCTGATTTCCGTTGAGGTCAGCGATCTGCCGCAGGAGACAACCTACGGCTGCCGCGTGGAGGCAAGGCTGGCAGGCGGGAGGATTCTGCTCTATTTGAACTGCGCGCCCGAAACAATCTCCCTCGGAGACACCGTGACGGTGAATGCCGAGGTCGTCGATGTCTCAAGAGGCAGTGGCGACTCGGAGAATCTTTATTATCAATCCCGCGATATCTCCCTCTTGGGCTTCCAGCGCGGAGAACCGGAGATCACGCCTGCGGAAAGCCTTCCGCTGCGCTGTTATCCGACGGCAGCGGTTTATGCAATCCGCGACCATATCAACGAGCTGTTTCCGGACGACACCGAGGGATTTGTCCGCGCGCTTCTGACGGGCGACCGCTCCGGGCTTTCCTACCGCACGCGCAATGAGATGTCGATTGTAGGCATTTCCCATATTGCCGCCGTCTCCGGTATGCACGTTTCGCTTTTGGTCGGTGTGATTATGCTTTTGTGCCTGAAGCGGAAAAGACTCGGCGCAATCATCAGCATTTTTGTCATGGTTCTATTTGCGGCAATGCTCGGCTTTACGCCGTCCGTTACCCGGGCGGTCATTATGAACGGCATTTTGCTGCTGGCACCCCTGCTGAAACGGGAAAACGACGCGCCGACCGCATTGAGCTTTGCCCTGATGGTCATTCTTGCCCTCAACCCGTGGGCGATTGCGAATATCAGCTTGCAGCTCTCCTTCGGGGCGCTGGCAGGCATTCTCCTGCTCACACCGCGGATTTACCGTTGCCTGCTGCGCCTTTTGCATGACGAGACATTGCAAAAGTGCGCACCCCTTCTTTCAAAGCTCCTGCGCAGCGGTGCTTCGATCTTAGCCGCGAGTCTCGGCGCAACGGCGCTGACACAGCCGCTTATTGCGGAGGCATTCGGCGTCGTTTCGCTCATTGCGCCATTGACAAATCTCTTGATACTGCCGCTGATTAGCTTGATTTTCCCGTGCGCCTTTTTGCTCCTGTGTTTTGGCTGGCTGCTGCCGAGTGTCGGCGTGGCGGGGGCATGGGTGGTTTCCTATCCCGTCCGCGCCGTGCTTTGGCTGGTGCGGTCGCTGGCGAAGCTGCCTTACGCGGCGGTCTACACGAACAGCGGCTATATCGTCGCTTGGCTCGTACTGGTGTATGTTCTGCTGGGGGTCTATTTCCTGCCGTTGAAGGGGAAAAAGCATCCCGCCGTGCTGCTGTCCTGTATGCTGGTGACGCTTGTCGGCGCTTGCTGCTTCTCCGCATGGGAGCCGGGGGAGACGGCGGTGACCGTCTATGACGTGGGGCAGGGACAGTCTGTGCTGCTGCGGAGCGGAGACTTTACCGCCCTCGTTGACTGCGGCGGCGACAGCGGCGACGCGGACGGCGAGACGGTTGCCCGCTCCCTGTTGATGTCCGGCAGGCGGCGGGTCGACGTGCTGGTGCTGACGCATTATGACACGGATCATATCTGCGGCGCGCTGCAGCTGATGGCAAGAATCGAGATCGGCGAGCTGCTGCTGCCCGCGGTCGAGGATGACACGGACAATTGCGAACGGCTGATACAGGAGGCAATTTCGGCGGGCATTTCCTACCGCTTTATCGCGCAGGACACGACGCTTACCTTTGACGGCGGGACACTCAATCTTTTTGCGCCGACGGACGGTTCCGCAAAAAATGCTTCGCTTGCCGCATTGCTCTCTGCGCAGGAATATGATATACTTGTCACGGGCGATATGGAAAGCGCGCAGGAGCGGGAACTGCTGCAAACCCACACCCTTCCCGATTTGGAGGTGCTGGTCGCGGGGCACCACGGCGCCAAAACCTCGACGAGTGAGGCATTGCTTTTGGCGACTGCGCCGGACATCGTCCTGATCAGCGTCGGGAAAAACCGCTACGGGCATCCGACTCCGGAGGTGCTTGCGCGCATCGCCGCCATCGGCGCGGCGGTATACCGCACGGATCGGAACGGAGATATTACAATCTTGAGGTAACGAAATGGCAAAGAAGCAGAGCGGCAGCACAAAGGGTTTGGAACAACTGAAGAATGACCTGAAGCAAAAATCACCCGCCCGCTTCTATGTGTTTTACGGCGAGGAGGACTATCTGCGCCGGTATTATACGGAGCAGCTGAAAAAGCAGCTTTTAGACGAGCTGACGGAGGATTTTAACTTCCACCGGCTGACCACGGAGAATTTTTCCCTCCAAACGCTCTCGGACGCTTTGGAGGCGCTGCCGATGATGGCGGAGCGCTCCCTGGTGCTGGTGGAGGAGGTCGATCTTTTCGAGCTGAACGAGAGCGACCGCGAAAGGCTGACGGCAATGCTCGCGGACGTGCCGGAATATTGCTGTCTCCTGCTGACCTATACGGACTTTAAGCCGGACAAGCGCATGAAAAAGCTCTGGGACGCACTGGAAAAGAACGCGGTGCTGGTCGAGTTCCGCTATCAGAGCGAGAGCGACCTGCGGGCGTGGATTCAGCGGCATTTCCGTGCTGCCGGAAAGCAGATTGCGCCGGAGCTTTGCGGCTATTTGCTGCAGCAGTGCGGGCTTTCCATGACGCGGCTGCACGGCGAAATTCAAAAAATCTGCGCCTTTTCCGGCGCGGAGACGGTCGTCCGGGCGGACATCGACGCGGTGGTGGAGCCGACCTTAGATGCGGTGGTCTTTCAGCTCACCGACGCGCTGGCGCAGCGGGATTTCGCCTTGGCGCTCGGACGGCTGAACGAGCTGCTGAAAATGCAGACCGAGGCGATCCCCATCGTCGCTGCCGTCGGCGCGCAGATGCGGCGGCTGAACGCGGCAAAGGTCTTGCAGGCGGAGGGCAAGGGTGAGGCGGAGCTGGCGTCCGTGTGCGGGCTGGCTCCCTACGCCGCAGGCAAGACGATGACGCAGGCGCGGCGTTTTTCCGAGCGCTTTTGCAGGCAGGCGGTGCTTTTGTGCTGTGAGACGGACTACCGGATCAAGACCTCCTATGACGAGCCGGAGCGCTTGCTGGAGACGCTGATTCTGACCCTTGCGGAGGAGGCGCGGCATGATTAAGCTCCGGCAGGCGATTGTCGTTGAGGGACGGTATGACAAGAATACGCTGTCCCAGCTCGTGGACGCGCCAATCTTTGAGACGAACGGCTTCGGCGTGATGAAGAATCGGGAACTGCTCGACTTTCTCCGCCGCGTGGCGCAGACGAGAGGCTTGATTATTTTGACGGACTCGGACGGGGCGGGCTTCGTCATCCGCAATTTTCTAAAGGGCGCGCTGCCGAAGGACAAGGTGCTGCACGCCTATATCCCCGATATTTACGGCAAGGAACGCCGCAAAACCCACGCGGGCAAGGAGGGCAAGCTCGGCGTGGAGGGCATGACGCCGGAAATTTTACTTGCTGCCCTCCGAAACGCGGGCGCGCAGACGGAGCAGACCGACGCGCCCACGGAACGCATTACAAAGACAGATCTGTTTCTCGCGGGACTGTCCGGCGGCGCAGGCAGCGCGGAAAAACGCGTAAGGCTGCAAAAGGAGCTGCGCCTGCCCGCGCATTTGGGCGCGAACGCCTTTTTGGACGCGCTGAATCTGCTGATGTCCCGGGAGGAATTCTTGATACGATACGGAGAACACCATGATTGACATTTCGGTAAAAGAACTGGTCAAGTCCTTCGAGGTCGGGCAGACGCTTTTAGATGGGCTGAGCTTCGACATCAGCGAGGGCGAGTGCGTCGGCATCATGGGGCGCAACGGATGCGGAAAGACGACCCTGTTCCGCCTCCTGACGGGGGAACTGACCCCGGACGAGGGGGAGATTACGATTGCTGCGGGCAAGCGCCTCGGACTGATCTCGCAGATTCCGCATTATCCCGCGGGCTATAGTGCCGAGGACGTCCTGCGCACGGCGTTTGCACCCTTGGAGGCAATCCGCTGCAAAATGGACGCGCTGGCGGAAAAGCTCACGGCATCCGCGCCGAAAGCCCTTTTAGACGAATATGACCGTCTGAGCAACGCCTACCTGACCGGCGGCGGTTACGAACAGGACACGGAGATTGACAAAATCTGCAACGGCTTGGGCATTCCCCGGGAGATGCGCGAGCAGAAATTTGACCGCCTTTCGGGAGGAGAGAAGACCCGCGTGAATTTAGCGCGTCTGCTGCTGGAAAAGACGGATATTCTGCTGTTGGACGAACCGACCAACCACTTGGACTTGAAAAGCGTGGAGTGGTTGGAGGAATACCTGTTGAAATTCAAGGGCACCGTGCTGACCATCTCCCATGACCGCTTTTTCCTTGATCGCGTGGTCGGGCGCATCATCGAGATTACGGGCGGCAAGGCGGATTTTTACAGCGGCAATTACACCTTCTATTTGCAGGAGAAGCAGGAGCGCTTCAACCGCCAGCTTAAGCAATACGAGCAGGAGCAGGCGAAGCTGAAGCAGCTCGGCTACACCGTGGAGCGCATGAAGGGTTGGGGCATCAACAACCGCGTGCTCTACCGCCGCGCGATGTCCATCCAGCACCGCA
>JBJFGB010000179.1:0-1953 GCA_051892295.1 Faecousia sp.
AATACACCATCCGTCAGATCGACGAGTACCGCGCCTGCGGCATCAACGGCATCCATCTGTACGCACTGAACAAGTACGACGATGTCGCCCGCATCGCCAAGGAAGCCGGCCTGCTCGACCTGATCTAATCGGTTAAGCTACCCCCTTTGTCATTGCGAGACCAGTGCGCACACTGGTCGTGGCAATCTCAGGCTGTTGGTTTGTACGCATTCTTTAGTGCCTGCCCAAGATTGCCACGTCGCTGCGCTCCTCGCAATGACAGATTTGGAGGTTTTCCTGTAGAACATCGCAACTTCCCACAAACGCAATTCCCCATAAAGGAGATTTTTCCTATGACCCATACCATCGCTGTCGCCGGAAAGGGCGGCGTCGGAAAGACGACCGTCTGCGGCATGCTCATTGACGCGCTCATCAAGGACGGCAAGGGTCCCCTGCTCGTCGTGGACGCGGACGCCAACTCGAACCTCAACGAGGTCTTGGGCGTCGAAGTTGAGACGACCTTGGGCGCCGTCCGGGAGGAGATCGCCCAGGCGGAGCTGCGAGGCGACGTGATTCCCAAAAACATGACCAAGGCGGATTACGCCGAATACCGCTT
Organism: Faecousia sp.; assembly: GCA_051892295.1. GTDB lineage: Bacteria > Bacillota > Clostridia > Oscillospirales > Oscillospiraceae > JAZOXB01. Next base: position 596 of record JBJFGB010000179.1, read on the forward strand.
CAACTCCGCCCTTGTCGAGGAGGACGATTTTGACATGCTCGTCATGGGCAGAACCCAGGGCAAGGGCTGCTACTGCTATGTCAACGGCATCCTCAAGACGCAGGTGGACAAGTATGTCGGCAACTACCGCTACACGGTCATCGACAACGAAGCCGGCATGGAGCACATCGCCCGGGGTACGCTGCCCCATGTGGACACGCTGCTGCTCGTTTCGGACTGCTCCCGCAGAGGCATTCAGGCCGTCGGCAGGATTGCGGAGATGGTGAAGGAGCTGAATCTGAAGCCCGGCACCATGCGCCTGATTGTCAACCGCGCCCCGAACGGCGTTCTGTCCGAGGGCGTGAAGGAGGAGATCGCGGCGCAGAAGCTTGACCTTCTCGGCGTTCTGCCGCAGGACGAGGCGGTGTACGAAGCCGACTGCGACGGCAGACCCAGCTCCAAGATCCCCGACACCAGCCCCATGAAGCAGGCACTTCACGCCCTGCTGAAGCAGTTATCCTTATAAGAAACACCCCTGTAGGGCGGAGGCTTCCCTAATTTGTCATTGCGAGACCAGTGCGCACACTGGTCGTGGCAATCTCAGGCTGTAGGTTTGTACGCATTTGCCACTTCCTGCACGAGATTGCCGCGTCGCTGCGCTCCTCGCAATGACACGGAAAGGCTTCCCTAATTTGTCATTGCGAGACCAGTGCGCACACTGGTCGTGGCAATCTCAGGCTGTAGGTTTGTACGCATTTGCCACTTCCTGCACGAGATTGCCGCGTCGCTGCGCTCCTCGCAATGACACGGGAAGGCTGCCCTCGCTATTCACTATTCACTATTCACTATTCACTATTCACTATTCACTATTCGTTATTCCCTATTCCCACGTAAATCCCGGTTGGCGTTTTGGCGCTGACCGTAAACAAATTCAGGAGGTATTCCCATGGCTTTTGAACCCAAAACGCAGGCATTTACCTCGTCGATCGCCACTGTCACCCTCGGCACAGGGGACAAGGCTTGCAAGCTCGGCGGCGTGAACGTCCTGCCCTTCTACTCCTTCGACGCGCCCATTGAGAACGCGCCGAAGATTGGCGTAGAGATCACCGACGCAGGCATCGCGGCTTATCCGCAGAAGGGCTTGCAGGAATTCTACGCAGGCTGCACCACCCCCGCCGAAATGGCGAAGCGCGTTGAGACGATGCACGGCGCATCCTTCATCTGCCTGCATCTCGAGGGCGCCGATCCCAACGGCGAGAATAAGTCCGTCGAGGAGTGCGTCGAGATCGCGAAGTCCGTTGCGGAAGCGACCGACCTGCCCCTCGTCATCATGGGCTGCAAGAACATCGAAAAGGACGCGGAGCTGTTCACCAAGATCT
>JBJFGB010000180.1:0-1945 GCA_051892295.1 Faecousia sp.
TGCCCAGCGGGGTATCCTGCTTCATTTTGCTGATGTTGTTGAGCAGGAACAGCAGCTGACCATCGGAGGAGCGGGGAATCATCGAAAGCGGCTCGCCTTCCGCGGTGGCAGCGTTGAAGCGGGTATCGAGGATTTCCTTCTTTTTACCGGAAGCCATCTTTTCCGCATCGGTCTTCCAGCTCTTGCCGTAGGGAGGATTTGCCAGCATGAAGTCGAACGAACGCGCTGCGTGTTGATCGCTGGACAGCGTGGAGCCATAGGCAATGTGCATGGCCTCCTCGCCGTCGCCCTTAAGCATCATGTCTGCCTTGGCGATGGCATAGGTTTCAGGCTGGATTTCCTGCCCGAACAGATGGATGGAGACCTTCTTGCCGTTCTCCGCAGCGATTTTGTTCAAGCGATCCTGCGCCACCGTCAGCATACCACCCGTGCCGCATGCGCCGTCATAGCAGGAATAGGTGGCGTCCTTGATCTGATCCGCAATGGGCGCAAACACAAGGTCAGCCATCAGCTCCACGACATCCCGGGGTGTCCAGTGCTCACCGGCTTCCTCGTTGTTGGCCTCGTTGAAGCGGCGCACAAGCTCCTCGAAGATGGTGCCCATGGCATGGTTGTCCAGGCCGGGAAGATTGCCGCACGGCTTCGGGCTGAGATTGATGTCCTTGCTAATGAACTTCTGGATGACCGCGCCGAGAATGTCGGCTTCGATCATGGTGTCAATCTGATTGCGGAACTTGAACTTGTCCAGAATCTCCTGCACGTTGGGAGAAAATCCGTCGAGATATGCCTCAAAATCCGCTTTGAGCTTCTGCGGGGTTGGGCGGCTGGTCAGGTCGCGCAGGCAGAAGGGCGAAGCGTTGCAGAAGGCCTGCCCGGCTGTATTGCATAGTGCGCCCCATTGGTTGGTGATGCTTGCCGTATCGAGCGTCTTCTTCATCGCCAGCACCTGCGGCTTGGTGTCTTCGAGCACAGCGTCCAGACGGCGGATGACCGTCATCGGCAGAATCACATCGCGGTACTTGCCGCGCACATACACATCCCGCAGGCAATCATCGGCGATGCCCCAGATAAAGTTTGCAATGGTGTTGAGCATACGAGCGTCCATCGGTTTGGCCTCCTGAATCTCCGTTGTGCGTTAATCCTCGTCATCGACAAATTCCATAATGTCTCCGATATTGCAGTCGAGGGCTTTGCAAATCCTGGCAAGCACTGTCGTGGTGACGGCTTCGCCCTTGCCCATCTTGGTGATGACGCCGGAGCTGATGCCTGCGGCGATTTGCAGGTCCTTCTTGCGCATCCCTTTGTCGATGAGCAGCTTCCAGAGCTTGTTGTAACTTGTTGCCATCAAGGTTCACCTTCCTGCTGTCAAGCGGTATCACCATCATTATACGATATATGTTGCATCTTTGCAATCGACAGACATACGAAAAGAAGAATTACTCTTGCTTTTATGTGAATAAAGCATTGCATAGAGATGATGGACAAAGGCAGAAAGGAAAAACGCGAAACAGCATGAACTGCTCGCGTTTTTCCGTGATGGGTGTTTGAAATATGATCATTTTGATATGCGCTGAGGTCATGACCTGTTACGCAATCATCCCAAAGAACCTCAGCGCCTCTTCAATCGCCTTTTCCTTATCCGGCGGGCAGATCAGCATCTTTGCGCTCTCGGACTTCGCCTTGTTGTAGCACTCGCGCTCTATGATGCCGTATTTCCGCTTCACCTGCGCGATGTACAGCGGCGTGACGTTCAGACCGGTCTGCTCCTTGACGCGCGCCTGAATTTCGCCGTAGGTCGCCTTGCTCTCGGCTTTGGTGACGGACAGTTCGTCCGCGTCGATGCCTACCTTGACGATATCATCCGGCTTTTGTTGGACCAATGACATAACAGTTTCAAGGGCTTCGCGGGATTCCAAGGGGTATTCGGTGACCTGACCGCCCTTTG
>JBJFGB010000181.1:0-1942 GCA_051892295.1 Faecousia sp.
CAGCTCGCCGACATGACCCGCAGGATCACCGAATGCGTGATGGACGAATTGCAGAGGACGCTGCCATCCTATATCGCCGGCTGTGTGGCGGGCGCAACGCAGAGTACACAGACCGTGCAGAACAATCCATCCGCTGCACCCGTATCGGCTCCGCCCCGGCAGAACACATTTCCCGACCTGAACAACATTCCTGCGCCCGATTTCAGTCAAGGCCCCATCGACCTGGGCTTTATCGGAGGCTGACCCATGATTCAAGCTGCATCACGATCCGGGAGAAACGATGCAGCGTGAATCACAAACCACAAATACCGGGGCACGGGTGATGCAGACTGATTCACCCGTACCTCTATTTGATTCAAAGGAGACAAAAATGCTGGATATTGACCGACTGCTGGCAAACATGCCGAAGGATGAGGACGAGCTGAAAACCGTACAGGAAAAGCACCGGCAAATCCTTCAGGAAAACCGCGACAAGGAAAAGGCGCGGAAGGCACGCAACCACCGGCTCTGTGAACACGGAGCCATATTGGAGGCGTACTTTCCGCAGACCATATCGATGGACAGCGCGCAGTTCTCTGCGTTCATGCAGGAGCTTGCCGCTGGCAGGTAACGGACGGGGGCGTTTCGGGGAAACCCGGGGCGTCCCCCTACAAGGTTCACGCAAGTGCGCACTTATACATACACCCAACGGGCGTATGTCGTGCGCTCTGCGAGGCTGTTGCGGACTTCGTCCGCGATGGGGCAAGCCCCACACCCCGTGATACGACGCAGCTCCTGCGGGAGCTAAAGAATGGGAGGATGCATTGAATTTCTTTCACTGCCCGATCAAGATCATCTCGCGGAACAAGGGACGTTCCGCTGTGGCTGCGTCCGCGTACATCAGCGCGACGCGGCAGGAAAACACATGGGACGGCACTACACACGATTACACCCGGAAGCGCCATGTGGTGTACACCGAGGTCATGCTGCCCGAGCACGCGCCGCCGGAATACGCTGACCGCAATGTGCTGTGGAACAGCGTGGAATGGAACGAAACGAAGCGCGATGCGCAGTTGGCCCGCACGGTGGAGCTGGCGCTTCCCGCCGAGCTGACGCACGAGCAGAACATCGCGCTCATCCGCAGGTTTGTGCAGAAAACCTTCGTGGACAAGGGCATGTGCGCTGACGTAGCCTTTCACGACAAGGGAGACGGCAATCCCCATGTTCACATCATGCTGACCATGCGGGCCTTGCAGGAAGATGGGCGCTGGGCACCCAAGAGCAGGCTGGTGTACAATCTCGACGCGGACGGAAACCGCATTCCCGCCAAGCAGAAAGGGCGTTGGAAAACGCACAAGGAGAACACCGTGGACTGGGATGACCGCGGCAATGCAGAAATCTGGCGCGCAGCAGCTGCTGACGCCATCAATGAAGCGCTGCGGGAGGCAGGCTTTTCGCAGGGCTTTGTCGATCATCGAAGCTATGTCCGGCAGGGTAAAGCACGCATACCCATGATTCACGAAGGCCCGGAAGCGCGCGCCATGGAGCAGCGCGGCATCCCGACAGAGGTAAGTAAGCGGAATCGTGGAATCCGTGCGCAGAACAAGCAGCTTGATCAGATGCAGGCCCGGCTGGCCCGGCTGAATGCCTGGGCGCAGTATGAGAAGAAGATGGACGAGGCACTGATTGCTCAGGGCGAGGATGTGTCCAATCTGTATTTGCGCTATGTGCTGGCTTCCCGGATTTTTGAATCTACTGTCCCGCCCAACCGGAAGGATCGCCGTCTGGAGGATGCGACCGGTCTGATGGTCGTCATGAGCGATTACAACATCACCGACGCGGCGTCCTATGCTGAGGCGGTCAAGCAGGCCAACGCGAAATTCTATGAACTTCGCAGCAGGCGGAAGGAAAACGCAGAGCTGTCCAGCGCAATAGGCGCGCGCATACACGCTTACGAGGACAG
>JBJFGB010000182.1:0-7452 GCA_051892295.1 Faecousia sp.
CGCAGGACAGCGCCACCAGAGCGCAGGTCGCAACGATTCTCTATCGCTCGATGGACTTGATTACGAAATAAAACATAGAAAACACAGACCACCCTGAGCTGCTTGAAGCTTCAGGGTGGTCATTCTATCGGGGCGGGGACAGACCGCCGACCCGATAAGGCTTTCCGTGTATGGAGGGGTTATTCGGTTGGGATACATTTTTCACAGGGAGAATAATCCCCTGTGGCATAGTCCTCTTTCGTCATGCGGCGGATATTGTCTTTGCTGCGTACATAGCCGCAGTCGGCAGTATGATATTTTGCACCGGTCTCCGTCAGATAGTATTCTCCGTAATAAGAGCGTTCCCTGCTTACAAAGGAGAAAATGCCGCATGCAAGCAACAGTGCTGCAAATACGGAAAGGAACGCGATGGTGAGCTTTTTATGGCGCCGTACGAACAAGCGCAGGCGCAGAGAAAGCGGCGGGTGGAGCAGAAAATGCGCAAACTCGTTTGCCTCATGCTCCTGCTGCACATCCTCTCCGAGGATCGGCTGCTTTGACACATGACCGCAAAAGATGTGCCCCTGCTCATGTGCGAGCACCATGCGCGCCTCCTCCTCGTTCAAATCGCTGTGCAGAAAAACCAAACGAAACTCCTGCGACACATAGGTAAAGCCCTTGGAGGAGGCGGCATACTGCTCCAGCCCGAGCGCGTGGAGGAGCTCCTGAGCGTCGTCCTCGCAAAATCGGTTGAATTCGACGACGGTGTAGCCCTGACGGTTCAGCACGGCTTGCAGCGTCTTGCTGTCGATCCGCGTCAGACGGTATTTTCTGAGAAAGCGTTTTGCCGCAGCTTTTGCAGGATTACTCATGCTTGCCTTGCGTCTCCTTATACCTTTTCAGCGCCTCGGCTGCGTTAATGCAGGAGGGAGCGACCTTGGCAGTGTCAAAGGAGACACCGTTGAAGGATTTGACGACTGCGTCCCCGGGAAGGTTTGTGCAGCGCGCGTATTCCACCATCATGACCGTTCGAATTGCATGGAGCGCCTGCTCGTCTAAGCATTCAAGCAGACCCCGGATGCCATCACCGATGAGCAGTGCGGAATCTATGGAAAGAGGAGACAGCACCCCATTGTTAAAACGTTCAATCAGTTCATCGGGGAAAGCGGAGATGCTGCGCAGCATTCGATGCGTCGCGTGATTATAATCGAAGAAGAAGATCAGACAGAGGTAGGTGTCCCATGACATTTTGCGGAGCTTGCCTTCAATCGCACCGTAGGTCTGGCGGGAGACTCCAATCAGGTGCGCCAAATCGCCCTGCGAGATGCCGACCTTTGCCCGCAGCGCGGGAAGATTTTCCGTCAGCGCGGTGATGAATTTATCCTTATCCTCATCGGTCAGAACCCATTGATTCGAAGCAGCCATATTGCAAGACTCCTTATTCTGAATTTACCTTTATCATACCAAAGCAAGCTTCCCTTTGTCAATAGGGAGAAGGACAAAACAGCGCATAACGCTGATCAGAGAACGTCTGCATCGGTCGCGCAATGACAAGCGGAGAAACCGTTCGCCTCATTGCTATGAAACCTCTGCGGGGGACATGTTGTACGGAGAAAACTTGTTTAAGAGAAGGTGAAAACGAGCAAACCCTATAGCCGCAACATTTTAGGTCTATAAAAATGTTGGGCTCAGGTGAACCTGAACCCAACACTGATGATTGAATCTTTATTTATCAGCTTTGCACTTTTTCCGTTATTGATATACCGTGTTCAAAAAACGCACAATCATCGTCGCGCATTCCGCACGCGTTGCATTGCCCTGCGGAACCAAGGTAGTTGCCGTCTTTCCGTTGATGATCCCTTCGGCAACCGCCCAACGCATAGCCTCGGTGGCGTAAGAGCTTACGCTGCTTGCATCCGAATAAGCGCTGATACTTGCGCGCTTGCTCGTGTCATAGCCGATATAGTTTGCATAACGGTAAAGCATAACAGCCAACTGCTCGCGCGTAATGTTGTTGTTCGGCGCAAAGGTGCCGTCGCCCATTCCGTTTACCACGCCGACGTTGCTCGCCCAGATAACGGCTTTCGCATACCAATCGCTCTCCGACACATCGGTGAATTTGGCAGTGTAGGTTACCTGCGGCTCCCAATCGACTGCATACAGCGCAGCCGCCCATTCGGCTCGTTTGAGGTTGACATTGGGGGCAAACTGCGTTTCGGTAATACCGGACATGATATTGTTTGTGTACACGTACTTTACATACTCGTAATACCAGTCGCCCTCCGATACGTCCGTAAACGGAAGCGTGACTTCAGTTTCGGAGTTCCGCCCTTGGACGGTAGAGGAACTGGTGCCCCAGGTAACAACCAAACTGGCATTCTTGCTCAGTGTGAAAGAGTAGGAATTGTTGCTGACGGAGACTGCGCTGCCGTTGTGCGTCAGGCTGGAAACCGTAGAACCGGAGGCAGGAGTCAGAGTAACTTTGATTGTGCTGCCGCCGGCAACAGAGCTGCCGCTGGTAATGGAAGAGCCATTCGCGGTAACAGCGATGGTGCCGCTGCCGGTGCTGGCAGATGCCTTGCCCCAAGAAATAACATATTTCGTAGTAGTTGTGCTGCTGCTGCCGGAGCCGGAAGAAGAACTGCCGGCCGAGCCGGAAGGTGTCGTCATGCCGGAGGGAACGCTCTTACCCAGAATAAGCCATGCAAATTCAGGATAATCGATAAAAACGTTGCGGTTGCCTTCAATGGACTGGACAGCATCATTACGACCCATTTCCCATGTATCAACGGGGTCATCTTTCATCCACTGCAGGAGCATATCGGTGCTCTGGCAAACCTCTGTCAAATTGGTTTCGCCCCAGCGAACATAAACATAAAGCAGGATACGGGCAATGTCACCCTTAACATTATCCAGGGGCTCAAAATAGGTGGAGTTATAATAGCCGCCAACAGAGCCGGCGGAAGTCTTTGCAGTATTATAGGTGCCGGAGCCGGTAACTTCGCCATAAGGCAGGTTGCCGCGGGTGGCATTTACTTTCGGATCCGCCGGACGCAGGTGATGCAGGTCGGAACCGGCATTGGAAGTAGTGAAAGTGCCTAAGCTTTGGGGCCAGACATGCTCACGGTTCCAAGTAACACCGTTGTCCCATGCGCCGCTGACATTATTGGAAGTGTAGAGAAGCGTTATCTGGGAGCTGCTGCCGGCATTTGCGTCGGAATAACACGTTAATGTTCTGATTTCGTTGTAGGAAGTAACCTTGGTCTGCGTGCTGGTCATCAGAGTCTTCAAATTTGCCTTCAAGGTGGAGGCGCTCTGCGCAGCCAATGTACTATAGGTATAGCTTCCGGTATAGTAGGCAGAGGCCTTGGAGCTGAGGGAGGTGCAAACTGTGCCGCGCTTACCGGTGTTGTACGTATATGTCGCAGCACCGGCGGTCAGGGAAAAGGATGCGAGCAAGGAAAAAACGATTGCAAATATGAGTAGAGTTGATACAAGCCGCTTCATTGTTCTTTTCATGGCGCCATCTCCTTATTTTAATTAGTGAATACATGTTATCACATTTTTATACATTTTTCCAGTATAATAATTTTGTCGCAATTCACAATCTTTTTTGCATAGATTTATACAAAATAGCCAAATCTCTATTAAATCTATTTAACGGAAGATAACTTTCTATCAACCGTGAGGTTCTTATTTGTCTAATCAGTACGGAAAAGATATTTCGAGACTTTCGCAGGTGAATCCGAACTCTGACACACGGCACTCCATACTATTTTGACAGCCTCAACAGACGGCCATTGCTTTTCCGGAGCTTCCGGCAAAATACGGGTTACTTTGTATTCACTAACACAGACAGACTTTCCTTACTGAGATACTGATAAAGCTTCACGATTCGCGCTGCAAGTTTCAGGGTTTTGTCAAAATGATGCTGTCTTGACTCATAGCGGTGCTCTCCTTTAGAGAATAGATAAGAGATAATAGAGAATAGAGAATAATACAGAAACGCCGCGAACTGCGGCAAAAATCTATAAACTATTCACTATTATCCATTATCTCTTATCTAAGCCGCCGTCCACGGGGCGTTTCTGGTGCGGGCATGGGGATTTGAACCCCAACGCATTGCTGCACAGGAACCTAAATCCTGCATGTCTGCCAGTTCCATCATGCCCGCATATGAACAGTCGAGAAATACCCGGCTGTTATTTATAAGATCATTTGCGGAAGGGCAAAAGCGATTACAGGAGCAAGACCTTCTTTACAAGCAAATCAAAACTTCCCGTGTAGAATATAAAGCGCCAAAAGAGGATGCTGGTGATAGGTTTCCTCCGGATATTCACGCTGAAAACGCGTATATTCGCTGAGCAAAAAAGGAATCTCCTGCTCCATCCCCTGCATTCCAAATACCAGGCAAGCACAAGCCTGCGCGAAAGGGCAGCGAATATCCGCATACATTTCCCGCAGCATCTGCGCATATTTCTTTTCGCCTGTTGCAAGGACTTCCGTTGCCGCATCGATAAAAGAATCCAATACACAGGTGCGATACCGCTTGAGGAGCAGGGGCATCGTTTGCTCATGAAGGGATAGAATTTTGGTACAGAGCAGCAGCCGGTTAAGAATATCATGCCCTTTGCGCATGAGCTCCACCAAGACGGCAGGATCATCCGTTTGCTCAATATATTGACGCTCCTGCAGGATTTTTTCTCTGCGAATCTCATCAATGGCATGTTCCGCAAGGTTTGAGTCTATTTGCTCCTCTTCTTTGGTCAGCCTTGTGGTGATCATATAATGCGCAACCACGGCAGCTGACATCTCCATCAATGGGTTTTCCCGAAAAAAACTGCTTGGTAAGCGTTTCACTTTTGCATTCATTACCGCGGTCTCTCCTTTAAAACCATCCCTGAGGTGACGGCGTCTCAATCTCGCATATCTGCCGGTTCCGCTTCGTATCAGTTACTTGGAAAACACATATTCATGTTTCACATTTTGCAGATGTTGGCATAGTTTCGCAATCCGTACCGCAAAAGCAAAGGCCTTTTCAGATACCATTATTGCACCCTAACTTTCCACTTTCCACTTCCCATTTTCAACTTTCAACGCTTCTCAGAAACAATGCCGTGCCTATTTTAGCATTTTACGGGCGCGGTGTCAAGGCGTGGGGGGCGGGGCGTTTACAAATATTTAAAAAATACTTGACATCTTGCGGTGTGGACAGTAAAATAAACCGTGGATTAGTATGGCTCGCGCCGCGCGTGGGGTAGCGCGGTCGGGCGTTGCTTTCTCTTGGAATTGCGTAATTGCGCCGAATGGTTCCGATCCGCTTGCTTTTGCCAAACGATGCGTCCGGTGCTTTTTGGCATCGAACGCGGGCTTTTCCGGCATTGGCAAACGGTTTTTTCAGGTCATTTCCGCGTTTTTCGCATTCTGCACTTGCTTTGGATCGCCGAGGCAGGAAAACCCGAATTTTAGAAACAGGAGGTGTATTCTCAGGAAATATGGAATGGTATTTTTGGCTCATCATTGTAGCCGTGACTGCACTGCTATTCTTCTTCATCGGCGTGCTCTTCCGCAAAAAGGTCGCCGAGCGCGAAATCAAGAGCGCCGAGGACGAGGCGACGCGTATCATCAACGAAGCCATTAAGGGCGGCGAGAGCAAGAAACGCGAAATGCTCCTCGAAGCAAAGGAAGAAATCCATAGATCCCGTACCGAATACGAAAGGGAAGTCAAAGAACGACGCAGCGACCTGCAAAAGCAGGAGCGCCGCCTGCAGCAGAAGGAGGAGTCCCTCGACAAGAAGCTGGACGCCTTCGAGCGCAAGGAGGAGGAGCTGCACAAGCGTCATGCCGCCGTCGCGGCAACGCAGGAGGAGGTCAATCTCATTAAGAAGAGCCAGCTGGAAATGCTGGAAAAGATCTCTGCACTGACGCAGGAGGAGGCAAAGGCCCAGCTCCTGCAAAGTCTCGAAAACGAATGCCGCCATGAGGCAGCGATGAAGCTCAAGGAGATCGAGACGGAGACGAAGGAGAACGCCGATCAGATGGCGCGGGAGATTATCTCCATTGCCATTCAGCGCTGCGCCGCAGATCATGCCGCAGAAGCCACCGTGTCCGTCGTCGCGCTGCCGAATGACGAAATGAAGGGTCGTATCATCGGTCGTGAGGGCAGAAATATCCGCACCCTCGAATCCATCACCGGCGTCGATCTCATCATCGACGACACGCCGGAGGCGATCACCGTTTCGTCCTTTGATCCGGTGCGCCGCGAGATTGCCCGCCTTGCGCTGGAGAAGCTCATTGCCGACGGCAGAATTCACCCGACCCGCATTGAGGATTTGGTCGAAAAGTCCCGCAAGGAGGTCGAGCGGGTCATCAAACAGGAGGGCGAACGCGCCACCTTTGAGACCGGCATCAACAATCTGCATCCCGAGCTGATCAAGCTCCTCGGCAAGCAGAAATACCGCACCTCTTACGGACAGAACGTGCTCAACCACTCCATCGAGGTTGCCCACATTGCAGGGCTTTTGGCAAGCGAATTGGGCGTTGATGTCGCTCTGGCAAAGCGCGCCGGTCTGCTGCATGACCTCGGCAAGTCCGTTGACCACGAGATGGAGGGCAGCCATGTGCAGCTCGGCGTCGAATTGGCGCGGAAGTACAACGAGTCCCCCGACGTCATTCACGCGATCGAAGCGCATCACAACGACGTTGAGCCGCGCACGATCATCGCCTGTTTGGTGCAGGCGGCGGACGCGATTTCCGCGGCACGTCCCGGCGCAAGACGCGAGAACGTCGAAAACTATATCCGCCGTTTGGAAAAGTTAGAGGAGTTGACCGGCTCTTACCCCGGAGTCGAGAAGTCCTACGCGATTCAGGCAGGCCGCGAGGTTCGCATTATGGTCAAGCCCGAGGAGGTCTCCGAGGACAATATGGTGTTGCTTGCCCGCGAGCTGGCACACAAGATCGAGTCCGAGCTGGAATACCCCGGTCAGATCAAGGTCAATGTCATCCGCGAGACCAAGGCGACGGAATACGCGAAGTAAGATATATTATGATAAAAAACCTCCCCTTCGATCGGAAACGGTCGGAGGGGAGGGTTTTTTAGTGAATAGTGAATAGTGAATAGCTTCCTGCGGATTTTGAATTCGGATATTACCGATTTGGTGGATGGGGAATAAGAGAATGGGTTTGTGCGGGGTCGGGGGTTACTGCACGAGATTGCCACGGCGCAAGCGCCTCGCAATGACATGGGAAGGGAGCTTGTGCGCGGTCGGGGGTTACTGCACGAGATTGCCACGGGCGCGGGGGGTCTCGCAATCCACATGCGAAAACCGCACCACGATAAATGAAACAGCACCTGTAGGGCTTGGACATGTCCCCGCCGCGTGTAGGAACCACCAAGTACATACAAACTTGTTCATGCCTACTGTCTGCCGCTTCGCGGTCGGCGGGGACATGTCCCAATGTCACTAAGTTAAG
>JBJFGB010000183.1:0-1919 GCA_051892295.1 Faecousia sp.
AAACCAGAGTTGGTCAGGTCGTCTCCGATAAGATGGACAAGACCATCGTGGTTGCAATTGAGGACAGCGTGCAGCACAAGCTGTATAAGAAGATCGTGAAGAGAACCTACAAGCTGAAGGCGCACGACGAGAACAACGAGTGCGGCGTCGGCGATACCGTCAAGGTCATGGAGTGCCGCCCCCTGTCGAAGGACAAGAGATGGCGCCTCGTGGAAATCATCAAGAAGGCTGAGTAAGGAGGTCGACAACTAAATGATCCAACAGGAAACTTTTCTGAAGGTTGCCGACAACACCGGCGCGAAGGAGATCAAGTGCATCCGTGTGCTTGGCGGCTCCAAGCGTAAGTTCGGCAATATCGGCGATGTCATCGTCGCTTCCGTCCGCAAGGCTACGCCCGGCGGCACGGTGAAGAAGGGCGAAGTCGTTCGCGCTGTTATCGTTCGTTCCGCAAAGGGCGTCCGCCGCGCCGACGGCACCTATGTCCGTTTCGACGAGAACGCTGCCGTCCTCATCAAGGACGACAAGAATCCCCGCGGCACCCGTATTTTTGGGCCGGTTGCAAGAGAGCTTCGTGACAAGGAATACATGAAGATCCTCTCCCTCGCGCCGGAAGTCATCTAATAGGGGGAACGGAAATGAACATTAAGAAGAACGATACAGTTATCGTCTTGTCCGGCAAGTCCAAGGGCAAGAAGGGCAAGGTCATCACCGCCATGCCCAAGGAGAACAAGGTCATTGTCGAGGGCGTCAATGTTGCTACCTGCCATGTCAAGGCGCGTAAGCAGAACGATGTCTCCGGCATCATCAAGCGCGAGATTCCCATTCGTGTGGACAAGGTGCAGCTCTACTGCTCCAACTGCAAGAAGGGCGTGCGCGTCGGCTTCAACGTAGACGGCGACAAGAAGGTTCGCGTCTGCAAGAAGTGCGGCAAGGAAATCTAAGGAGGAGGAACGAAGAAATGGCAAGACTGAAAGAGAAGTACACCGCTGAGATCGCTCCTGCTCTGATGAAGAAGTATCAGTACAAGAGCGTCATGCAGATTCCCCAGATCGCGAAGGTCATTGTGAACGTCGGCTGCGGCGAGAGCAAGAACAACGCGAAGGAAATCGAAGCCATCTGCAAGGACATCGCCACCATCACCGGTCAGAAGCCCATCACCACCAAGGCGCGTAAGTCCGTCGCGAACTTCAAGGTTCGTGAGGGCGAAACCGTCGGCGTGAAGGTCACCCTCCGCGGCGACAAGATGTGGGAGTTCATCGACCGTCTGTTCAATGTGGCGCTGCCCCGTGTCCGCGACTTCCGCGGCATCAACCCCAACGCCTTCGACGGCCGCGGCAACTACGCCATGGGTCTGAAGGAACAGCTCATCTTCCCCGAAATCGAGTACGATAAGGTCGACAAGATCCGCGGCATGGATATCTGCATCTGCACCACCGCGAACACCGACGAGGAAGCCAAGGACCTGCTGACCATGGTCGGCGCTCCGTTCCACGCTTAATTTGGGAGGAAGACGAAATGGCAAGAAAGGCTATGATTCTCAAGCAGCAGGCTGGAAACAAGTTCTCCACCCGCCGCTACAACCGCTGCAAGATCTGCGGCAGACCCCATGCTTACCTGCGTGACTACGGCGTTTGCCGTATCTGCTTCCGCGAGCTGGCTTATAAGGGCGAAATCCCCGGCGTTCGCAAGGCAAGCTGGTAATTTGATTTTGGGCTTCGTGTCCGCAAAAACACACAATCCTGTGTGATTCCAATGTAAAACAGACTTCGGAAGTCAGGGGAAAATGGAGCCGCGCGCGGCTTACATTCCTCTGATACTCCGGCGTCTTAACGGGTTCAGCCCGTAACTTCTAAAGGAGGTCAAACACATGCAAATCACCGATCCCGTAGCAGATATGCTGACCAGAATCCGGAACGCTA
>JBJFGB010000184.1:0-1887 GCA_051892295.1 Faecousia sp.
GTCATACAGCAGGCGCGAGACCGCGTCCACCGTGTTTTCGCAGCTGTCCTCCAGACCGCTGCCGTAGGTATGGGCCAGGGCAATCTGCCCGGTCGTAAGCCCTATATGATCACCCAGCGCGCCCAGCACGGGGATATCCGCCATGGTATCCCGGTTTATCTGCAAAAGCGAGCAGGTCTTGCTTTCATGGTCAAATACAGCCAGCAAAAGGAAATCTGCCTGGCTGGTGTTCCGATAGGTGTTGGATTCCGTCAACTCAAAATCGTCAATACCCATAATCAGCAGGGTAGTCAGATTGTCGTTCAATAAATACTGCCGGCCATTATAATAAATGGTCCGAACAGTCTCGCTGTCATCCTCCAGCGGCGATACCGCATCGACCGCTTCTTCCTCCGCCCGAACGGTGGAAAAGCTGGCAGCCGTGCCGGCCCCCTCCGGCGCAATATCCCGGCTGGCCTCAAAACGGGCGCACAGCAGGATGATCACAGCGATCACCACCACCGCGGAAAGGGCGATCAATATAGCCTTGATGGTCTTTATTTTCATTGACACGCTCACCGCCTCTCCGTAGGATGGTTTTAGAATCAGGCGTCTGACCGTAAGGCGGTCAGACGCCCTTTTGCGCGCAAAAAGGCTCGCTGTTTACTCGGTGACCTTACGGGCGCCGGCAAAGCAGAAGCCAGCGGCCAAAACCAGAGCCGTTGCGGCAATGGCCCAACCAAGGACATTGTAGCCGGTCTGGGGAGACTTGCTGGGATCCTTCGGACCGGGCGCCGGCTGTTCTCCGCCGGTCTCTCCGCCGGGTTCGGGATCGCGCTCTATCTTCTTCAGAACGAACGCGACAGTGCAGAGGTGCTCAAAGGTGGCAACGATAGTGCCATCCGCACCGACCTCGAAAGCCGCCGAATCCCACGCCTGCGTAGCGTCGTTCCAGTACAGAACGGCGACCACTTCCTGTGTGGTGTCATCACGGGCAAAGGCAACCTTGAGGCTGCCGCCGTTTTCAAAGTATTCTTCGGAAACCACGTTGCCTGCTTCATCGACCAGATCGACGTTGACGACCTCAACAGCGCTGGCTTCGGTGCCTTCGGCAACGTCGCCCGCTTCAATGGCTTCCTGAACGGCCGCCTCAACAGCGTCAGGCAGCGACGTTTCCTCTTTCTCTGCCATTTCCGCCTCGGTAACTTCCACCGTCAGCGTACCGTTCTCGGTCTCAATGGTGGTGTCGGTCGTGACGGAATCCCCCGCAAAAACAATGCTGGGAGTCGCCGCGAACGCAGGGACTGACAGCGCAACGATCAGCGCAATGACAGCCACAATGGAAAGAATTTTTCTCATGGGAATCATCCTCCTTTCCTCAAAGATTTCGCTTTATATATATGGTCATGACAACAAAGTTGCCATCACCAGAAAGCGACGGGTGTTATTGCCTGCCAGGCAGGTAGACAAGACTAAGACACGATCCCCGGGCTCCGGGGCATATTCCTCCCGGAACTGGGCATCCAGACTGCGGACGTTGAAAACGCCCTGAAAAAAAGATGTGAATACGGATTCATTGCTGAAATCGTAATTGTAAAGGAGATGGTCGCTGGAATAGGGAACGGCAGCAAATACGCCGTACTCCAGCAGCGCCTCGTCCGTATAGATCTTTATGATCTCGTTTTCCGCAAAAAACGAACCATTGGAAAAATCCTGCTGGAGATTTCCGAACATTGCGCCGGACTTCATGTGGTGGCCATACAGAACCGTAACGGGATCCGTGAAATCGGTGGTATTATACGTCTCCGAAAAGATCGCGCCGTTGGCAGAATAATTACGGTCGCTGTTGCGGGTAAGATAATACTCGTTGTCCGTGGGATGCTGCACAACGGGATAGCTGATGTTGGT
>JBJFGB010000185.1:0-7253 GCA_051892295.1 Faecousia sp.
CGGTATCCTCATAGTCGTGTCCCGTCTTTCCAATCGGCGTTGCGGCAATCACCGCACCGCAATCGTCGCAAACGGTATTCACCGCGCCGTCCTTCGTGCAGGTAGGCTCCACCGTCTCCGTGTGGGTGTGCTCATGCTTGCAGAGATTCGTGAGATAATGCGTCGTCGTGCCGTCAACATAGGAGAACACGCCGTAGAAGGTCGTCTGCGCTGCCTTGACGGTATAGCTCGCGCCCGCTTTCCGCACGGAGGGTGCCATTGTCGTGTCCGCGATTTCCTTCTCCGCCCAGCCGTAGAAGCTGTAGCCCTCGGTGTCCGCAGGTGTACCGCTGACGGAGGCAAGCGTCACGGTGTCGCCGACATAGCTTTCCGTCGTGCCGCTGACCGTCACGCCCTTCGGAACGATATAGGTGATCGTCGCGGCGGTCTTCGGCGCAAAGTTGATGGTCACTTTGCAGTCCGCCGTAACATTGCTGACAGTGAAGGTATTACCGCTCTGCGTCACAGTCGCCGCGCCTTCGGGAGAGACTTCATAACCCGAGACTGTGTAACCGGTCTTCGGCGTTGCGGTAATCGTCTTGCCGGTCATGGAAACCGTGCCGTAATTGGTATTGTTGGAGACTGCCGTCACCGTATACTGCGGGCCGGAGAGAGCCGCCTCACCGGAGGGAGTCACCATGTCGGTGGGAATCTCGCGTCCGAAGAGCAGCCATGCGTATTCGGGATAGTCGATGAAAATGTTGCGGTTATGCTGCACATCCTGGCAAAGATCGTTGCGGCGCATTTCCCACTCATCCACAGGATCCATCTCGCACCATTGCAGGAGCGTGTCCAGATTTGCAATGACCTTCTTGCCGTTGTTCTCGTCGTCACCGGAACCGATCACGGGATTCGGCGTATTCTCGAACAGATTCGGTTCCTCCCAACGTACATAGACATAGAGGAAAATACGCGCCACATCGCCCTTGATGTTGTCGTTGACCTCTACAAGGTCGTTGGACTTGGCCAAATAGAGAACTGTATTGCCGCCGTAGCTGTAGGTAGTGTAGTTAGAGATCACATCACGCACATTACCCATCGTGTAGTTGCTGCGCGTGGAATTGACGTTGCTATCCTCCGGACGCAGGTGGTGCAGGTCGCTGCCGCCGCCCGACTGGTAGAAGGAAGCGCGGCTCTTCGGCCAAACATGCTCGCGGCTGATGTTGCTGTTAGTCGTCTTGTCGCTGTAGATGAGCATATTATTGTCTGTCTCATCCCAGTAATCCGTTAGGGATTTGTAGGAAACACTGTTGGTCATAGTAGATGCCATCAGCGTATGCAGTCTCTTGTAAAGCGGGCTGTTGACCGCCTGTAAGCAGCTTTCCGTGCCGCCGTCAAGCTTCGACATCGTGGCATAAGTATATTCGCCCGTATAGTAGCTCTTTGCCTGAGAAGAAAGCTGCGTACAGGTCTTATGTCTTGTCGCAGTATTGGTGGACAGGGCACTCACGGAGACCGTGCCTGCAAAGCTCGCAACAAGCATCACAAACACCAGTAAAACAGAGAGCGCCCGGGAAATAAAGTGTTTCATATTGCATCTCCTTTATTTGATGGTCTAAATATCATAGCACAATTTTTGTCAAAACGGAATGCCAAAAAACACGGCATAATTCACAAAAACCGAATGAAATACTTGTTAAAAATGCCAAAACGCCGCCCTTTTGGGCGGCGTCAGGGAAAAGGTTCATTCCAAATTCAACTTTTTTCGAAGGATGCGTTCCGAGAGGAAGAAATACAGCACGCAAAGCGCGATCTGTACCGCCAGCACAACGCCCAGCAAAGCGTTTGCCTCCGCAATCGTTGCCGAATATGCAAACGCGGAGACAGCATTGAAGCCAATCAAGCCGCTGACGGAGAGAATCTCGATCAAAACGTTGATGCCGTAATACACCAGCACCGACCAGAGAATGCGATGCCGCTTGAACAGCTGGCCGATGGAGCAGGAGAGATAGATTTGCAGTAGCAACATACAGATGGAGGCAAAAAGAATCAAACCGACCAGCAGGAGGGTCATGCCCGACGGCAAATCCAGCTCGTTCCATAGCATCTTTGCGACCTCATAGAAGCCGTTGATCCCGTCAAAGAGATACCACGAGGCAAGCACACTGATAATCCCCGTCACGATCACCGTCAAAAGTGCGGTGAGAAACTTTGAGAGAATCAGCTGCCAAGGCTTCACAGGCAGCGTGAACATCAGGTAACCCTCGTCGCGCAGCAAGCCGGAGTAAAAGCGGACAATGGATATTACCAGTGAAACAATGCATGCGGCAACAACAGCCAGCACAAAGATTGTTGTCGTCGTAGAGACCAGCACCGTGCCGAGTTTGCCATCCAGATCGGCGGAGATAGCCAAACGCTCAATCACGGCAAAGACAAGGATTGCAGGCCAAATGAAGAGGAATATTTTCATATTGGCGCGCAAATCATATTTCAGCAGCTTTCTCAGCACGGCCAAACACCTCCCATCGGAATTGTACGGAATATCTCGCGGAACACCTCATCGACGGATTTTCCCTCGGCGGTTCGGATATTGTCCACGCTGTCATAGCGGACAATGCGCCCTTCCTTGAGGAAAATGACCTCATCCAACACCGGCTCCACGTCCGCAATCAGGTGCGTGGAGATCATCACTGTACTCTCCGGCGAGTAGTTTGTCAAAATCGTGCGCAAAATAAACTCGCGCGCCGCGGGATCGACACCCGCAATCGGCTCGTCCAACAGATACAGCTTGGCATTTCGGCTCATCACCAAAATGAGCTGCAGCTTTTCCTTCGTACCCTTAGACATATTCTTGATTTTGGCGTTTAAACCAATGCCGAGCGCCTGACACATCGCCTCCGCGCGATCTCTGCGGAAATCGGCATAGAAATCCGCGAACAGCTCCATCAGATCCTTGGTCTTCATCCAACCCGCGTAGTACATTTTATCCGGCAGATAACTGACGATTGCCTTCGTCTCCGGTCCGATCTCCTTGCCGTCGATGCGCACCGTTCCCTCCGTTGGGCGGAGCAAGCCGGTCAGGATCTTAATGAGCGTCGTCTTGCCTGAACCGTTCGGACCGAGCAGACCGATAATGCGCCCTGCTGGGAGCTGTAAATTGACCCCGTCAAGTGCCTTCACGGCATCATAAATTTTGCCGACGTTGCTGCACAAAACCAATTCATTCATGTGGATTCCCCCTTTGTTTGTAATAGCTGTGCAAGCTCGTTTGCATCAAAGCCAAGCTGACGCATTTTTTCGCGGAAGGCGGAAAGCTCCTCCAGCGCAAGTGTTTTCCTCGTCTCGGCAATCAAAGCCGTGTCCTCCGTGACGAAGCGCCCCGTGTTCCGCTGTGCCGAAACAAGCCCGCGTTCCTCCAACGCGGTAAGCGCCCGCTGCATCGTGTTCGGATTGACGCCGGCATCGGCAGCAAGGTCACGCACCGACGGAATACGAATCCCCGCAGGATACTGCCCCGAAGCAATGCGCTGCGTCAGTACTTCAGCAAGCTGCATCCAAATCGGACGGTCACTTTGCAGTTTCCAAGGCAAACCAAGCACCTCCTTGTTCATGTATTATTGTATTAACATACTAATACAATAATACACGTTTGTCAAGCCCTATTTCCAAAATTTTCAGTTTTTTTCACCGGCACTGTCTGCCATTGCAGTCGGTATCCTTGGCATCCTCAAAAAAAATGTTGGGGTCAGACATCTCTGCCCAACCCCAGCATTGCTTCAACAGTTCTGTTTTAAATGAATCATCCGTGATAGTTGACGACCTTTTCAAACTTTTCCGCCACAAGGCTCGCGCCGCCGATCAGTCCGCCGTCAATCTCCGGCTGGCTCATCAGCTCGTTTGCGTTCTTGTCGTTCATGCTGCCGCCGTAAAGGATGCGCACCTGCTCGGCTGCGTCGCCGAACATCTCCCGCACTGCGCGGCGAATCGCAGCGATGGTGCGGTTGGCATCGGACGCCGTCGCGGTCATGCCCGTACCGATTGCCCAAACAGGCTCATAGGCGATGACAACATCCGTAATCTGCACATTGCTCACGCCGCAGAGCGCCGCCTTTGTTTGCAGGCAGACGACCTCGTTCGTAATGCCCGTCTGCTTCTGCTCCAAGCTCTCGCCGACGCAGACAATGGGCTTCAAGCCGTTGGCAAGCACCTTCAAAACCTTCTTATTGACGGTCTCATCGGTCTCGCCAAAATATTGACGGCGCTCGGAATGCCCGAGAATGACATACTCCACGCCTAACTCCTTCAGGCTCGCGCAGTTGGCTTCGCCCGTGAACGCACCCTTGTCCTCAAAATGGACGTTCTGCGCACCCAGCTTGATTTCCGTCCCCTTGAGCTGTGCGCCTGCGGCAAACAGACTCACGGTCATGGGGCAGACAACAACCTCGACATTGCCCTTCGGCTGGATCTTCTTCAATTCCTGAATCAGCGCAACGGTTTCCGCAGGCGTCTTGTTCATCTTCCAGTTGCCCGCGATCATGGGTCTTCTCATATGCTGCGCCTCCGAATCAATAGAGCTTCTTGCGGATCTCCACATTGCCCGCCGGGCAGTGGTTCTTGCAGTTGCCGCAGTTGACACACTTATGCTCGTCGTTCTTCACGCCGCTGACGATCTTGCCGGTGGAGCTTGCGCCGATACGGCTTGCGCCCGCGTTGATCATGGCGACTGCGTCGTCATAGGTGCGCACGCCGCCGGAGGCCTTGACACCCATGTCGGAACCGACCGTCTCGCGCATAAGGCGGATGTCCTCGACCGTCGCGCCGCCGGTGGAGTAACCGGTGGAGGTCTTGACAAAGTGCGCACCCGCCAGCTTTGCGACGGTGCAAGCCTTGACCTTCTCTTCGTCGGTCAGCAGGCAGGCTTCGATGATGACCTTGACCTGCGCACGACCCTTGACGGCGTTCACGACACCCTCGATATCGCGCTTGACGAGCATCCAGTCGCCGGACTTGATCGCGCCGACGTTGATGACCATGTCGATCTCGCGCGCGCCCTTCGTGGCGGCGTCGGCAGCTTCAAACGCCTTGGTTTCCGGCGTGCAGGTGCCAAAGGGGAAGGCAATGACGCAGCACGGCGTCACGCCGCTGCCCTCGAGCTGCTGCGCGACATACTGAATGTAGGACGGGTTGACGCACACGCTGGCGCAGTGATACTTCTTCGCCTCGTCGCAGATCTTGCGGATGTCCGAAACGGAGGCTTCGGGCTTCAGATAGGTGTGGTCAATATATTTTGCCATATCGGCGGGATTCTGACCGCCGGCGGCAGGTGCGGATGTCTGCGCGCCGTACTTCGAGCAGATTTCCTCCGTCACTTGTCTGATAATTTCATTGATATCCATACTCATGGTTCCTTTCGTATGTTTTGTTTCTTCGAAAAGGCCTCTGTAGGGCGGGGACATGTCCCCGCCGTCCGCGCAGCGGCAGACAGTTCAGACGAACGACTCCGTACGCAGTCGGTAGTTCCTGCACCGCCGGGGACATGTCCCCGCCCTACAGAACGTTTTCAAAGGCTTATCGGTTGTTTCTCGCTTCCTCGGCGATCTTTGCCGTGGCGGTCAGACCGAGACGGGTCGCGCCCGCCGCAAGCAGGCTCTCCGCCTGTGCAAGGGTCTTAATGCCGCCGTCGATTTTGATGCCGACATTCCTGCCCAGAATGTCATAGGCAAGCTTGACGTCCTCGACGCGCGCGCCGTGACCGCTGAGCATATTCTGGATCTTGACGTAATCCACGCCGCTGGCGCGGAGCATCGTCAGCACGGCACGCTTTTCCTCAGCGGTAAAGAGGGCATGCTCAAAGACCGCCTTCAATTTCGCCTTGCCGCAGGCAAAGCGCACCAGCTCCTCCAGCTCCCGCTGGGCAACATCCAGTCTACCCGACTTAATGGCAAGCACGTTGATTGCAACGTCGATCTCCGTTGCGCCGTTTGCCATGCATTCACGCAGCTCGGCAAGCTTCGCCGCCTGGGACATACAGCCGTGCGGGAAGCCGACCGCCGTACCCACCGCGACGGGACTGCCAAGCAGTTCCTCCCGGGCGGCGGGGACATAGTAAGGCGCGACGCAAACCGCCGCCACGGAATATTTCCGCGCTACGGCGCACTCCGCCTTAATTTTCTCCAGCGTGGTGTCCGGATTGAGCAGGGAATGCTCCAAATGGGAAATGACATCCGTACCCGTCACAAGTCCCGCACAGGAGGCGGGCACGGTGTCGATATGGAAGTATTGCAGCACCTGCCGCTCTACCTCTCTTCTGATTGCTTCCACATCCATAGTCAATGATACTCCCTTACTTCGCCGTCAATGGTCAGATGGTCGATCACGCCGCAAATGGTCAGGTCCGCAATACACTGTCTGCCGAGGAACATATTTGCCGCACCGCCGTCCA
Source organism: Faecousia sp. (assembly GCA_051892295.1). Classification (GTDB taxonomy): domain Bacteria; phylum Bacillota; class Clostridia; order Oscillospirales; family Oscillospiraceae; genus JAZOXB01. The sequence goes on from JBJFGB010000185.1 coordinate 6,422, forward strand.
CATTGACGATGACCGTGTCCCCAATGCCGGCGTCCGCCACATCGAAGGCGATCGCCTGATTGCCGGTCAGCTTGCCGTCTTCATCAATATAGTCGATGATCATCAGCTTCTGTCCGACGTAGCCTGCGTCCTTGATCGTGGAAACGACATTCCCGACGACTCTTGCCAGCTTCATCCCATCTTCGGGAGGATACCCTCGACGTCGTCATGGGGAGACGGAATGACATGGCAGCCATACAGCTCGCCGACGCGCTTTGCCGCCGTAGCGCCCGCGTCAACCGCCGCCTTGACCGCGCCGACATCGCCGCGCACCATCACGGTGACGAGACCGGAGCCAATCTGCTCCTTGCCGATCAGATGAACATCCGCCGCCTTGACCATGGCATCGGCTGCTTCAACGGAGCCAATCAAGCCGCGGGTTTCGACCATACCAAGTGCTAATTTCATAGTTATTTTCCTCCAAACATTATTCTTCGGGTTTCAGTTGAACATTATACGAATCAATAAAGCCAACGATGGCGGAGTCGGCGGGCGTTTTCTTCGTGCGGAACATCCGCCCCGCCTCCTTCGAACCGATCATATAGACGAAGTCGCCTCTGCCGGCCTGCCGGGTCGCGTCCGCCGACACGACCATTTTGGTTTTTTTGCCTTTTTCAATGAGCTGCACCACGAGGAGCGGAATATTCTCCAAATTCGGCTCCTTCACGGTGGCAACTACGCAGCCGACGACCTGCCCGATGTACATGGCTTAGCCGATGGTGGGCAGGATGCCCTCGACGTCGTCGTGCGGGGACGGGATGACGTGGCAGCCGTACAGCTCGCCGACGCGCTT
>JBJFGB010000186.1:0-7218 GCA_051892295.1 Faecousia sp.
CTTGCCCGCAGCAGATGATACTCCGCCGAAATCACGCCGATTTTCTCCGGACGCACGCCGAATTCCGCCTCGATCAGGTCGAGGGAATAGGCAATATTCTCCTCCGTACTCGTGGCGTTTTCCTCCCTGCGCAGCCGTTCGGGATCCGCGCCCCGCTCCGTGAGCCAGCGGTACATACACTCCGCCTCGGCGAGGTTCTCGTTGCTGCCCTGCCCGCCCGAGAGGATCAAAATCGCGTCGGGATATTCCGCCATATACTGCTGCGCCGCCTCCAAGCGTTCCCGCAGCGCCTGACTCGGTACGGTGCCGTCCACCCCCGCGCCGAGAACGACGACGAATTCCGCCTCAGGCTCCTCCGCGCCGTCCATCGATACGCCGAGCCATATGCCCGTTGCAGCGCTGAGCAGCAGAAAAACTGCCAGCAGCCCCGTAAACACGCGCCGAAACCACTTTGCGGTCTTCGGGAAACGCTTTTGCAGCAGGGCAAGCACGCCGAACACCGCGCATACCGCACCCGCCGCGCACAGCAGAAAGCCGGCAAACTGATACCCGTAGATTGTCAGCCAAACGAATACGCCCAGCGCGAACAGCCCGAGAGCGGAGATCAGCCAATACCGTGCCCGCATCAGAACAGATATCCCTTCAGCACCCGCAGGGTGTTCAGAACGCCGTCCCTGTGGCTGCGCTCATAGCCGTGGGAGGCGTAGACACCCGCGCCAATCAGCCCGTGGCGCAGATCGTGTCCCGCGCTCAGGGTCGCCTCCACGTCCGAGCCGTAGTGCGGATAGATGTCCACGGCGTAGTCTGCGTTTTCCTTCTGCGCGGCGGCGATCAGCTTGCGCACAACCTCGTAGGAGTAGGGACCGCCCGAGTCCTTGGCGCAGATGGAGACCTGCCGCTCGGTGCATTGCAGCCCGTCGCCGACGCAGCCCATGTCCACGGAGATTGCCTCAGTCACACCCGCCGGGACGGATGCCGCGCCGCCGTGCCCGACCTCCTCATAGACCGTAATGTGCGCATAGACGCGGCGGGCAGGGGTCAAATGCTCGTCGTGCAGGAATTTCGCAAAGCCCAGCAGAATGCCGACGGAGAGCTTGTCATCCAGGAAACGGCTCTTGATGTAGCCCGATTTTGTCACACGGGTGCGCGGCTCGAAGCAGACGAAATCGCCCACCGAGATGCCGAGCTTTTTCACATCCTCCGCGCTTTCCACGCACTCGTCCAAAACGACCTCAACGGTGTCCCACTTGCGCTGCGTGGAGGAATAGTCGCCGTTGACATGAATCGAGGCGTTGACAAGCTGTAAGGTACCCTCGTACACGCCGTTGAACTTCGTCACAACGCGGCAGTTCTCCGCCTCGGCGTTGTTGGCGTTCATGCCGCCGACGTTGACAATGCGCAGCCTGCCGTTGCCCTTGATCTCCGCGACCATGCCCCCGAGGGTGTCCGCGTGCGCCTCTAAAAGAAGGGCATCATTTTCGTCCGCGCCGCCGAGGTCGATCAGAATGCCGCCCTTGACCGTCCGCTTTGCGGAAAAGCCCAGTGCCGCAAATTCCCGCAATACAAAGTCCTCCGCCCCACCGGTGTAGCCCGTCGGACTGTCGATGCCCAGCAGCTCGAGCGCCTTTTCCACTGCGAAGTTAACATAATTCTCCATAATTGTCATCCCTCCGATGATTTTTTCTTCATTATACCATAATCAGAGAAAAAAGCAAAGACCGATCCGCATGCCGAGAGTTTTCGACACGCGGATCGGTTTATGATTAGGACAGTGAATAACGAATAGTGAATCGTGAATAGTGAATGGTGAATAGGTGGCGGTCTGTGGGAAGCCGTAGCGCGCGGCATCCCTGACGCGCCTGTTTTGGACTAATGGCTAAGAGTGAATGGTGAAGGACTGCGGTGTGCTCCTTACGGATTTTGAATTTTGATATACCTGATTTGACAGACGGTACGAAGGAACGAATTGCTATGCCGTCGGTAGTTCCTGCACCTGACGGATAATATCCGCCCCTACGGCGAGAACTGCGAGATTTCTCGTAGGGGCGGCTATTAGCCGCCAGCGTTTGAAATCCGCGCGGAGCGCCCCTTCGTTATTCACTGTTCACCATTCACTATTCACTATTCACTCTTAGTCCTTAGTTATCAGTCGATACGGCATAGGGCAGATACCTCCTCCCTATGCCGCATTCTGTCTCAGTTCTTCGCCTTGGTCGCAATCTCGTACAGGCATTTGGACATGAACTCGTCCGGCGTCATCGCGCCCAAATCCTCGCCGCCTCTGGTGCGGACGGAGACCGTGCCGTTTTCCATATCGCGGTCGCCCACGACGAGCATATAGGGGATCTTCTGGAGCTGCGCCTCGCGAATCTTGTAGCCAAGCTTCTCACTGCGGAAGTCGCCCTCGGCACGGATACCGGCATTCTTGAGCTTCTCCACAAGCCCGTCCGCGTAATCGTGCGCACGGTCGGTGATCGGCAGCACCTTAACCTGCGTCGGCATCATCCACAGCGGCAGCGCGCCCGCGTACTTCTCAATCAGATATGCCAGCGTGCGCTCGTAGCAGCCGAGGCTGGTGCGGTGGATGATATACGGATGCACCTTCTTGCCGCTCTGGTCGGTGTATTCCATGCCGAAACGCTCCGCCAGCAGCATGTCAATCTGAATGGTGACGATGGTGTCCTCCTTGCCGAACACATTCTTATACTGAATGTCGAGCTTCGGGCCGTAGAACGCCGCCTCGTCGATGCCGATGGTGTATTTCACGCCGAGATCGTCGAGGATTCTGCCCATGATTTCCTGCGCCTCGTTCCACTGCTCCGCCGTGCCCTCATACTTGTTGTTGGGGTTCGCGGGATCCCACTGGGAGAAGCGGAAGGTGCAGTCTTCGAGCATACCGACCGTTTCGAGGCAGTATTTCGCCAGATCGAGGCAGCCCTTGAACTCCTCCTCGAGCTGATCCGGACGGAGGACAAGGTGTCCCTCGGAGATTGTGAACTGACGCACGCGGATGAGTCCGTGCATCTCGCCGGAGTCCTCGTTGCGGAACAGGGTAGAGGTCTCGCCCAAGCGCATGGGCAGATCGCGGTAGGAACGGGCACGGTTGAGATAGACCTGATACTGGAACGGGCAGGTCATCGGACGCAGGGCGAAGCACTCCTTCGTCTCGTCGTCCGGATCGCCGAGGACGAACATGCCGTCAAGATAATGATCCCAGTGACCGGAGATCTTATACAGCTCCCGCTTTGCCATAAGGGGCGTCTTGGTGAGAAGGTAGCCGCGCTTCTGCTCCTCGTCCTCGACCCAGCGCTGGAGCAGCTGAATGACGCGGGCGCCCTTCGGCAGCAGGATGGGCAGACCCTGACCGATGACATCCACGGTGGTGAAGTATTCCAATTCTCTGCCGATCTTGTTATGATCTCTCTTGCGCGCCTCCTCCTGCTTGCGGAGGTATTCGTCCAGCTCCTCCTTCTTCGGGAAGGCGACGCCGTAGATTCTTTGCAGCATCTTGCGGTTGGAGTCGCCGCGCCAGTAAGCGCCGCAGCACTGCGTCAGCTTAAAGGCGTTTGCCTTGATGCGTCCGGTGGAGTCAAGGTGCGGGCCGGCGCACAGGTCGGTGAACTCGCCCTGGGTGTAGAAGGAGATGACGGCGTCCTCGGGCAGATCGTTAATCAGCTCGACCTTATACGGCTCGCCCTTTGCTTCCATATAGGCGATTGCCTCCTCGCGGGGCTTTTCCGAGCGCTCCAAATGCAGACGCTCCTTGCAGATCTTCTTCATCTCGGCTTCAATCGCGTCCAAATGCTCCTGCGTGAAGGAGAAGTCGGAATCGAAGTCGTAGTAGAAGCCGTTGTCAATGGACGGCCCGATGGCAAGCTTGACCTGCGGATACAGGCGCTTGACCGCCTGCGCCATCACATGGGAGCAGGTGTGCCAGTAGGTCTTGCGGTAGGCTTCGTTTTCAAAGGTGTACAGGTTTTCTTCAGACATGGTTGCTTCCTCCTTGTTTTGTGTCGGGGCAACAAAAAATCACCCCCGAAATACTTCAGGGGTGAGAAAAAATCCCACGGTTCCACCCTGCTTGCAACGCAAAAACGCTGCCGCTCGTTCGCGCAATAACGGGCGCACCCGTCCTGTCTTAATGAGCAAGCTGCCGTTCAGACAGGCGGCTCGGAAGCGGTTCAGCGGCGAACGGACACAGGAGCTTGCACCGACCGCTCCCTCTCTGCCTGCCCGAAAATCGTCGTTTTTCTTCGTCACAGCCTCTTTGTGCCCTCAATATAGCACTTTTTTATGCGGTTGTCAAATGGTTTCTTTTCATACTGATTATGTTAACTGAATTGTAACTGTTTCACAAGATGTAGTGCTGAAAAGGGGAAAAATCTCGCCTATGTTGTCCTTATCACACGTTTACATAATCGATTAAAAAGTTTGTAAAAACCGGAAAAATCACAAAAAAGCTTGACAAATCAGAAAAAAATGTTATAATTAAAGCGGTGTTACAATAAAGTAACAATAGTTTCACGCTTGAAACCGAACACTACCGAAAGGAGGATACTCTGATGCACAGAACGGAAAAACAGAAAACGCGCCGCAGAAATTGGCTGCACAGACTGCTTGCCATTGCGGTCATGGCAGCTGCGCTTGCGGGGTTGCTGTCGCAAACTGTTTTTGCGCAGAACAATTATGTGATCACGGACGGAGATCATGTAACGGTTCACAAATCTTACAGCACGGATCCGGATGTCGTTCTGGACGAGGCCGGGATCGAGCTGAGCGAGGAGGATACCTACACCACGACCTATCATGACGGCGTCGGACGCATTGACATCCAGCGGATGCAGATGGTCACCGTCATCCATCGGGGAGAGCGAAGCGTCATCGGTACCTATGGCGAAACGGTTTCCGCGCTGCTGGGCAGGCTCAACATCACGCTTGGCGCAAATGATATCCTATCCTGCGAGCGCGATTCGCTGACCTATGACGGCATGATCGTAGAGATCGTACATAAGGAGATCGAGATCGTGGAACATGATGAGACGATCCCTTATCAGACCAATTATTATGAGGACCCCGAGCTTGCGGCAGGGGAGGAGCTTGTGCTGATCGAAGGTGTGGACGGCGTCGTGCATTATAAGACGCAGATCGTCTATGAAAACGGCAAGGAGGGCTCCCGCGAGATCGTTGACGAGACGACCGTGACGGAAACGGTCACAAGGCTCGTCGTGAAGGGACCTGACCGCGCGATTACCGAACAGCCGGATGATCCCGACCACCGCGTGCCGGAGACCATCGGCGTGATTCCCGAGAGGAACAGCGACCCTGCAAAGACCGGCGCAACGGAGGGTATCGCCAACGGCACCATTACCACCGCCTCCGGCACGACCTATACCTATACCGATGTCCTGACCGTCAGCGCCACGGCGTATTCCTGCGAGGGCTACACGGGCTATACCTACAGCGGCACTGTCGCCCGTGTCGGCGCGATTGCGGTCGATCCGAACTATATCCCCCTCGGCACGAAGATGTATATCGTCTCGAATGACGGGCAGTATATCTACGGCTACTGCACCGCGGAGGATACCGGCGGCGGAATCAAGGGGTATAAGGTTGACCTGTATTTCGATACCATCGATGAATGCTGGGAATTCGGCGTCCGCACCTGCACGGTCTACATCCTAAGCTGATTCTCCCTATGCGCCACGCCAACGTAGCGCGCGGCATCCCTGACGCGCCCGTGCAGGCACTTCCTGATTTGTAAGAACTCCCCACCCCTGTCATTGCGAGGCGCTTGCGCCGTGGCAATCTCGTGCAGGCACTTTCAAAAACCACCGCACCCCTGTAGGGCGGCGACATGTCATAAGCCGGTGCAGGCACCACCGACCGTGCACAAGTTTCCCCCTCCATGTCATTGCGAGGAGCGCAGCGACGTGGCAATCTCGTGCAGGCACTTTCAAATATGTATGTACTCCCCTCAATGTCATTGCGAGGCGCTTGCGCCGTGGCAATCTCATGCAGGCACTTTCAAAAACCACCGCACCCCTGTAGGGCGGCGACATGTCATAAGCCGGTGCAGGCACCACCGACCGTGCACAAGTTTCCCCCTCCATGTCATTGCGAGGAGCGCAGCGACGTGGCAATCTCATGCAGGCACTTTCAAAAACCACCGCACCCCTGTAGGGCGGCGACATGTCATAAGCCGGTGCAGGTACCACCGACTACGCACAGACCCGTTCATCCGTCGCGGACAACGGACCCCCCTCCTCACTGTAAACACTTGCAAAACAACTCCTTCTCTGTTAAAATAGCGGAGAAGGAGTGCGTTTATTTATGCTCGATGTTTGTAATCCGCAGGTCATGCGCAGCTTGCTTGCGGAATTTGGCTTTCATTTTTCCAAATCCAAGGGGCAGAATTTCCTGACGCAGCGCTGGGTGCCCGAGCGCATTGTCCGCGAAAGCGGCATCGACGAAACCTGCGGCGCGGTCGAGATCGGGCCCGGCTTCGGACCGTTGACGCAGGAGCTGTGCCTCCGCGCAAACAAGGTCGTCGCGCTGGAGGTGGATACAACCCTGCGCCCCGTGTTAAAAAAGACCGTCGGAGAATTCGATAATCTTGAAATTCTCTTTACCGACGCACTAAAGGCAGACCTACCTAAGCTCGTGGCGGAAAAATTCGGCGACCTGACCCCGACCGCCTGTGCCAATCTACCCTATTATATCACCTCTCCCGTGCTGACAAAGCTGTTGGAGAGCCGCTGCTTTGCCTCCGTGACCGTCATGGTGCAGAAGGAGGTCGCCCAACGCATCTGCGCGAAGGCGGGCAGTGCGGACTATTCGGCGTTCACCGTCCTGTGCAATTATTACGCCGAGCCGAAGCTCCTGTTCGATGTGCCGCCGAGCTGCTTCATGCCGCAGCCGAAAGTAACAAGCGCGGTGGTGTGCCTGAAAACGCGCACGCAGCCCCCTGCGGAGATTGCGGACGAGGCGTTGTTCTTCCGCACCGTCCGCGCGGCGTTCGCCATGCGGAGAAAGACGCTGCTCAATTGCCTCTCCGCAGGCTTCCCGCAAAAAAGTAAGGCAGAGCTGACGGAGATTATGCAGTCCGTCGGCATCTCCCCGACCGTAAGAGGCGAGACCTTAGACATACCCACCTTCGCTGCCCTCTCCAACGCCCTGCAATAACCCATCCGCAGACGAAACTCCGATCAACCTCGTACC
>JBJFGB010000187.1:0-30648 GCA_051892295.1 Faecousia sp.
CGGCGGTAAATCACGCCGAGACCGGAAGCTTTTCCGGCAAACCCGAATACATGTGCCGCATGACCCAAGCCTTTATAGAAGCCCTCCGCGCAGCAATAGAATAATAATTGCGCTCCCTTTATGATGATCTCATAAAGGGAGCGCAATTCTGTAGGGCGGGGACATGTCCCCGCCGACCGCGAAGCGGCTGACAGTAGGTATGAACAAGTTTGTACGTACTTGGTAGTTCCTGCACACGGCGGGGACATGTCCCCGCCCTACAAGGGTGCAGAAATTTTTGGGGGTATATACAAGAGATTGCCACGTCGCTGCGCTCCTCGCAATGACACGGTTAGGCTGCCCTCATTTGTCATTGCGAGGCGCTTGCGCCGTGGCAATCTCGTGCAGGAACTTACTCAATTTTATCCAATTAGATCATAGAGGCGGAGCAGTACGGTTGCCGCTTCGGCGCGCGTTGAGGTCGCTTGCGGGGCAAAGCGGTTATTTCCCTGCCCTTCAATCAAGCCGCAGGCAGACATGCGCGCGATACTGTCCTTTGCCCAGTCGGAAATGCTGCTGGCATCCGCAAAAGTCTTCGCCGTTCCGTCTGTTTCCACGCCCAGCACCGTCAGCAAACGGTCCAAAATCGCGCACATTTCTTCTCTCGAAATGCTGCGCTCCGGTCGGAAGGTCCCATCCTCATAGCCGCGGACAATGCCGGTTTCAGACGCCCATATCGCCGCTTCTGTGTACCACTGTCCGGCAGGAACATCGGAAAAGGACTGCGTACCCTTGAGCGACACATCCCTTCCCTTTTCCTTTACCAGGCGGTACAGCGTCGTAACAAACATCGCGCGGGTCAATCCGGTATCCGGATCAAAGCGGTAGGTTCCCGTCCCATTGAAAATACCGAGTGCGACGGCGCGGTCAACATTATGAAAATACCAGCTCGTATTTGGAACATCCAAGAAGAGATTACCGTTTGCCGTTACAAAGATTGTCTGCGTTGCAGTGCTGACATTGGCGCCGAGCGCGCAGAAACGAAGCACGCCGTCATAGCATGCAAACGGCACCGTATAGCACCGGCTGTTTGTCGTCGGTTCTGTTCCGTCCGTTGTAAAATACACATCTGCATTCTCGTTTTGGTTGGTAAAAACGACGTTCCCGTCTTGCACGCTAACGATTGGGTCAATTCCCAGCGAGTCCAGCTTTTTCGTGACCGTTTCGCTGCGGCTGCCGTTTAAGTGAAACGCGGCGCATGCCTTAAGCGTCGCCCCCGCCGGATAGGAGAACGGCTCCGTGTATTTCGTGCCGTAAAATGCAGGGTCTGAGCCGTCCAAGGTATAATAGATTGCCGCTCCGGGATCCGCCGACAGCTTCACCTTCATTCTGCCGTCAATCAGCTCCGCGCCAACCGTCGGGGCGGAAACGGCTTCCGTCTGCGTTTCCGTCGGCTTGCAGGAAGAATAACGCTCACCATTTTGCGGCGTTACGCCTCTGCGGCGGAACAGCTCATTGACCGTTACAAACTCATAGCCCTCAGCCTTCAGCTTATCAATTGCCATCAGCGCGCCGTCGACCGTGGTGGAATAAATATCATGGCAGAGAATGATTGCGCCGTCATACGCATTGGAAACGATTCTGTCTCTGACGGTATCCGCGTTGCGGTCGCGCCAGTCCACCGGATCAATCGACCAAAAAATCGCGGGCGCGTTCAGCAGCGACAGAACACGGGCATTGCAATCGCCGTAGGGCGGCCGGACATAATATGTAAAGTTCTGTCCGAGGACTTCGTTAATGATATCCCTCGTGTGATCAATCTGCCATCGCACCTGTTCATCGGATTGCGTCGTCAAAGTCGGATGGTCGTAGCCGTGCTGCGCGACCTGATGTCCCTCTGCATAGATGCGCCGCGTGGTTTCCTTGTATTCCTCCGCGCGCATTCCCAATTCAAAGAAGGTCACGTGGACATTTCGTTCGGCAAGTCCGTCGAGCAGGCGGTTGGTATAAGGTCCCGGTCCGTCGTCAAAGGTCAGGGCAATCAGCTTCTGCCCATTCGCCGCCAAAGCCGTCGTCGTCGGTAGGAGTGTCATCAGGCAGCACAGCGTCAGACACAGGGCAATCCATTTCTTCAGCTTCTTCATCTGTAATTCCTCCATTCTCTTTCTGAGGTAGGCGCCCGTCATGCGCAAGCTTCAGCACTGCCGTCTGCATACCGTACACCTCTTGTGTTTTCATATCCTCCGCCCATGCGGGAAATTTCAGCGCCTCCTGCGGCGGAAGCGCCAGCTCGATTGTAGTACCGTCCTTGCGGAAGAAAGCCTCTGCGACTGAGATTCCCTCCAGCAGACCGCACCATGGCAGCCATGAGCCGCGCGGGTGTCTGACTGCAAGGGCTGCTTCCGCACCATGCGGCAGATGGCTGCGCGGAATTTTTGCTTCCAGCGTTCCTTTTTCATCGGGAACCCCAAGATATTCCACATTCCATTGATGTAAGACGAAAATGCGGCGAAGTTGTTCCCGTTCTGAACCTATGCTGCAAACAAATTTCCAAAACAGCCCGTCTTGCTCCATTGTCAGCGAGCCGATCCGATCGCCGTGTTCCGTAATTGCCAGTTCCATAGCAGAATCCCTCCCGCACAGTCTATGCGAGAGGGATCGTCCGTTATACCTTCGGCAGTCCGAAACTGACTGCGATTGCATTATCCACGCGATTCATCATGCTTTCGTCCAGCCGTCCCATGTGTTCGCGCAGACGCCGCTTGTCAATCGTGCGGATTTGCTCGAGCAGCACTACGGAGTCCTTACTCAGACCGACGCTTCCGCCCGTCAGCTCGATATGCGTCGGGAGCTTTGCTTTGTTGGTCTGACTGGTGATTGCCGCAGCTATGACAGTTGGAGAATGCTTATTGCCCGTGTCATTCTGCACGATGAGGACGGGCCTTGTGCCGCCCTGCTCGCTGCCGACCACAGGACTGAGGTCCGCGTAGAAAATGTCGCCCCTCTTTACGGTTGTATCCATTTGCTTCACGCTCCGTAATTCGTCTCCGCGGCCGCATAGACCTCTATGTAACCGCGGTATCCTTATTCTCCCACGCAGAAGCAAAATTTATTCAGCGGAACTCCGCTTCATTCTATGTCGGCTCAAACAATATATTGCAGGATCTCCGTCTCATTTTCTCCGTCAAGATAAACGCGCGGAATGCGCTTGTTGATGCCGCACAGAATTTCATACGGGATCGTGTTCAGACGGCAGGAAAGACTGTCCACCTCAATGGTATCGTCCCCGTCTGTGCCGAAAATCGTCACGGTATCCCCGACCTGCGCCTCAGGGACGCGCGAGATATCAACCATGCACATATCCATGCAGATGCGTCCAATCTGCGGAACGCGCTTGCCATGCAGCAGGAAGGAGATATTGTTGGAAAAGCTTCTGGAAAGCCCATCCGCGTAGCCGATGCCCACCACGGCAATTCGCTCCGGTTCGGAGGTCGTGTAGGTTCTGCCGTAGCTGACGGTGATGTTCGGCTCGAAATCTCGAATCTGGAAGATTGTCGAACGAAGCTGCATCACAGGCTTCAGGTCAATCATGCCGCGCAGATCGGAAGACGGCAGCACACCGTAGGTCGCAATGCCCGGACGGATCATGTCCAGCGCAAATTCGGGATAGAGCACGCTTGCGCCGCTGTTGCAGCAGTGGCGAATCTGCGGCTCAATGCCAACGCCTTTCAGTGCCGAAAGCATCTGCTGGAAGCGCTCAAATTGCGTGCGCGTAAAGTTTTCATCCGCGCCGTCGACGGAGTCCGCAACGGGAAAATGCGTAAAGATGCCCTCTATCAGCAAATGGTTCATCGCGGCGACCTCTTGCAGCTCCGTCACCGTGCGCTCGCAATTGTAGGCAAAGAAGCCGAGGCGTGACATGCCCGTGTCCAGCTTGATATGCACGCGGATGCGCAAAGAGGTGCCCTCTAACTTTTCATTGAGCATACGGGCATATTCGAGGTTGTGAATCTCCTGCCGCAGCCCCATTTTTGCTAAATCCTCCGCGTGCTTGGGCGGTGTATAGCCCAAAATGAGAATCGGGCCGCGAATGCCGCCTCTGCGCAGCTGCACCGCCTCTTCGATATTGGAAACCGCGAGGTATTCCGCGCCCAGCTCCGTCAGGTAGCGGCTGATCGGCACTGCGCCGTGTCCGTAAGCGTCCGCCTTCACTACGCCGAGGAAGCGGCACGAGGAAGGCAGCTTTTCCCGGAGCGCATGATAATTGTGGCTTAAATGATCGAGCGAAATATCCGCCCAAGTTCGCTTTAAGTAATCCATATTGTTCCTTCTGTCAGTTAAAATGAAAATCAGAAATCGTCAGTCTGAGAATCCGTTGATTATTATAGCACATCTCGGCATAAATTGGAACCTCATTTTCAAACCAAGTGTCCACCATTAGCGTTTTTTCATCAAACCCTTTTTCGTAGGTCACGCGGCACAGCCCCTCCTCGTAGCCGGCTGAGGCAATATACTCCGAAGTCCAGCACTGCGCCGTCAGCGCGGGCGCTGCAGCGGGGGCAACCTCTCCGTTCGCGAGCAGTCCGAATTCCGCCGCCATACCGTCGTAGGTGATTTTTCCGCCGCTGTCGGAGACGGTTGCGGTAATGCCCGCAATCGTCTCCGGCGCAAGGAGGGTCAACTTCGCTGTGCCGTCCGTTGCAGTCTCGCAGACAACCGTAAAGCGCTGCGTATAGTCCCCGAAGTCCGCCTCAATCTCCGCCTGAAAGCTGCATCCGTTCGCCTGCACCAAAGCGGCGCGGAATTCAATTGCCGGAGACACCGCGTTTTCCTCCCCGCCGCAGGCGCTCAGGCACAGCAGCAAGCAGAGTAAAGTACCGAAAAAGATTCGCCGCAAGGCTATCACTTCCCTATTTGAGTAGTCGCGGCAGCATGTGAAGCAGATCCGAGGGCAGCAGACCGTATTCGCCCAGGTGCTCTGCACAGATATCCGCGGACATTCCGTGCAGCCATGCTGCAGCGGCAGCCGCCTGGGTCGGCGGTAAGCCCTGCCCCAAAAGGGAGACAAGGATTCCCGCCAGCACATCGCCGCTGCCCCCGGTTGCCAAGCCGGGATTGCCGCAATGGTTGACGTAGCAGCCGCCCTCTCCGCAGATCAGCGTGCGGTGCCCCTTGAGCAAAACGGTCGCGCCCGTCGCCTCATGCAGCTTCCACGCTGCTTTGCGGCGATCCTCCGTCGGCATCTGACCCATCAGACGGGCATATTCGCCGTCGTGGGGCGTCAAAACGACGGGACAAGCCGCGCCGCGCAATACATCTATATGCCCCTCCAGCGCATTTATGCCATCGGCGTCCACAACGACCGGACAGACCGCTTCAGACAGCACCGCCTCCACAACACGCCGAACGCCCTCGCCTCTGCCCAGTCCGCAGCCAATCAGGCAGGCATCGCAGGTCTTTAAACGGCGCAAAATTTCAGGTATCGCCTGTTCCGAGAGAATACCGTCCGCATCGGGCAGCGGGAAGACCATCGGTTCAAGCAGACGACCCGCAACAATCGCGTAGACCGCCTGCGGCACGCCTGTAAACACCAGTCCCGCGCCCGTCCGCACCGCTGCCTTTGCGGCAAGCACGGGAGCGCCGGTATAACCGACCGCGCCGCATAAAAGCAGAACGCGCCCGAAGTCCCCCTTATGGGCATTCCTCGGTCTCCGCGGCAGCCATGCGCTGATCTCCGCGCCACCGATTGTCTCCCATACGCGATAGGTCTTAACCTTTGCCATGGTTTCTCCCCCATTCCGTTTTGTATCTGCCTATATTATAATGAAATCCAAAAAAATAGTCAAATCTTTGCTTGCATCTTTCCCGAATCTGTGCTAAAATCGGGTAGAATACGGAACAGCTATGATCGGGCTGTCGGCTGTCGTAACGCGGTTGCAGAGAGGGCGCGTCGCTGGAAAGCGCCTACCGCAGGCAGATGCGGCTTTCCCCCGTGAGCTTTCGGCTGAACGCGTCTGCCTGTAGGTCGAAACGGTTTACCCCGTTATCGGTTAGAGTGCGCCGTTTTGCGCGGCGAATTGCGGGTGGTACCGCGGAAGCATGGTCTTTCGTCCCCTTTTGGGCGAAGGGCTTTTATTTTTTGTGATTTCACCAAAGAAGGAGAAACAATATGAGAGAAGAACTCGAAAGAATTAAGCAGCAAGCACTGGAGGCAATGCATGCCGCGCAGGACCTTGCCGCGCTGGATGCCGTGCGCGTACGCGTCCTCGGCAAGAAGGGCGAGCTGACCGCCGTTCTGAAGCAGATGGGTAAGCTCTCTACAGAGGAGCGTCCCGTCATGGGGCAGCTTGCAAACACCGTCCGCGCCGAACTGGAGGCGGAACTGGAAACGCGCAAGACAGAGCTGGAGGCAAACGCCTTGGAAGCCCGTCTCGCCGCCGAAGCAGTCGACGTCACCATTCCCGGCAAAGAAATCTCTATGGGACACCAGCACCCGATGAACAAGGTGCTGCAGGAGGTCAAGGAGATCTTTATCGGCATGGGCTATACCATCGTGGACGGCCCCGAGGTCGAGGAAGCAGCCTACAATTTCACCCGCCTCAATATTGGAGAGGGGCATCCCTCCCGCGACCGCTCCGACACCTTCTATTTTGACGATGACGACAGCGTCCTGTTGCGCACACAGACCAGCCCCATGCAGATTCGGGTGATGGAAAATCAGCAGCCGCCCATCCGCATTTTGGCGCCCGGTCGTGTTTTCCGTAAGGACGAGGCGGACGCAACGCACTCCCCCATGTTCCACCAGATCGAGGGCTTGGTCGTCGACGAGGGCATCACAATGGGTGACCTCAAGGGCGCGCTGGATACCCTCATCAAGCGTCTCTACGGTGAAGACGCAGTCGTTCGTTTCCGTCCGCACCACTTCCCCTTCACGGAGCCAAGCTGCGAGGTCGATATGCAGTGCTTCAAGTGCCACGGCACGGGCGAGGTCGCGGGTCAGGTCTGCTCCACCTGCCACGGCGAGGGCTGGATTGAGCTGCTGGGCGCCGGCATGGTGCATCCGAAGGTTTTGGAGGGTTGCGGCATTGACTCGAAAAAGTATTCCGGCTTTGCCTTCGGCATCGGCCTCGAGCGCATGGCAATGGGCCGCCTGCGTTTTAACGACCTGCGCCTGATCTTCGACAACGATATCCGTTTCCTGTCGCAATTTTAAGGAGGTACAGCAATGAAACTGAACAGAAAATGGCTCAATGAGGACTTTGTTGACCTCTCGGATATTTCCGACAAGGAATTTGTGGAAACCCTGACCGTCGCCGGTCAGAAGGTCGAGACCTATGAGCGCATGGACTCTGAGATCAAGAATGTTGTCGTCGGTAAGGTGCTTTCCATCGTGCGCCACACCAATTCCGACCATATGTGGGTCTGTCAGGTGGATGTGGGCAAGGAAGAGCCGGTGCAGATCGTCACGGGCGCGCAGAATGTCCACGAGGGCGACCTTGTCCCCGCCGCTCTGCACAATTCCTACCTGCCCGGCGGGATTCACATCACAAAGGGCAAGCTGCGCGGGGAGGTGTCGAACGGCATGCTCTGCTCCATCAAGGAGCTGGGGCTGACCCTCAACGATGTTCCCTACGCCATCGAGGACGGCATCTGGATTTTGCAGGAGGACTGCAAGCCCGGCGACGATATCAACGCCGTCATCGGCAACGACGACACGATCGTTGATTTTGAGATCACCAACAACCGCCCGGACTGCTACTCCATCATCGGTCTTGCCCGTGAAGCAGCCGCTGCGTTTGACCGCCCGATGCGCCATCACGAGCCGGTTGTCAAGGGCGGCGCTGCAGGGAATCTGACTGACCTGCTGGATGTGGAGGTTCCCGCCGACGATCTCTGCCGCCGCTACACTGCGCGCATGGTGCGCAATGTCAAAATCGCGCCGTCTCCGAAGTGGCTGCGCCAGCGTCTGCGCGCCAACGGCGTGCGCCCGATCAACAATATCGTCGATATCACAAACTATGTCATGCTCGAATACGGTCAGCCGATGCATGCCTTCGATTACCGCTATGTCGGCTCCGGCAAGATTGTCGTCCGCAGAAGCGAGGCGGGCGAAACACTGACCACCCTCGACGGCACCGTCCGTCCGCTCACACCGGGCATGCTCGTCATTGCCGACGGCGAAAAGCCCATCGGCTTAGCCGGCATCATGGGCGGCGAAAACAGCGAGATCGTCGCGGACACCGTAGATGTTGTTTTTGAGTCCGCCAACTTCAACGGCACTTCCATTCGTCAGACTGCCCTTGCCCTCGGTATGCGCACGGAGGCATCCGGTAAATTTGAAAAGAATATTGATCCCCTGCTGACCGTTCCTGCCGTCAACCGCGCCTGTGAACTGGTCGAACTGCTCGGTGCCGGCGAGGTCATGGACGGTATGATCGACGTGCTCAACGAGATTCCGCAGCCGCGCACCCTGCCTTTGGAGCCTGCGCGCATCAACGCCCTGCTGGGCACGGATATTTCTGAGGCGGATATGGTAGAATATCTGCGCCGTTTAGAAATTCCCGTGGAAAACGGCACAATCCTCGTCCCCTCCTTCCGCCCCGACCTTGTGCAGACGGCGGATATCGCGGAGGAGGTCGCCCGACTCTACGGCTACAACGAGATCCCGACCACCGCGTTCCGCAGCGCCACCGCAGAGGGCGGTTACACGGGTACGATGGTGCTGGAAAACCGTACCGGTGCGCTCTGCCGCAGCCTCGGCTACAGCGAGATTTTGACCTATTCCTTTGTCTCTCCCTCTTATTTTGACATGATCCGTCTGCCTGCCGATTCTCCGCTGCGCAAGGCCATGCGCATTCAGAACCCCTTGGGCGAGGACGCATCCATCATGCGTACAATCGCGCTTCCGTCCATGCTCTCCATCCTTGCCCGCAACAACGCTTACCATAACAGCGCGGTCAAGCTCTATGAATTGGCAAAGGTCTACCTCCCGAAGGAAGGGCAGACGCTGCCGGACGAGCCGAAGCACCTGCTGCTCGGCACCTATGGCGAGGGCGAGGACTTCTTCTCCCTCAAGGGCGAGATTGAGGCAATCCTGAAAGGAATGAACGTGCGTCCCGCCGCATATACTGCGGTAAAGGACAACCCCTCTTACCATCCCGGACGCTGCGCGAAGCTCACCGTAGAGGGTATCGAGGTCGGTATCTTCGGACAGGTGCATCCGCTCGTTGCGAAGAATTACGGCATTGACGCGGACATTTACGCCGCGGAGCTGGACTTCACCGCGCTTTCCGCCCTGCTCGCGCCCGCAAGCACCTACGTTCCCCTGCCCAAATATCCCGCCGTCAGCCGCGATATCGCCGTCGTTTGCGACGAAGCGCTGACCGTCGCGGAATTGACCGCATGCATCCAAAAAGCGGGCGGCAAGCTGCTGCGCGAGGTGCGTCTGTTCGACATCTACCGTGGCAAGGGCATTGAAGACGGCAAGAAGAGCACGGCATTCAGCCTGACCCTCCGTGCCGACGACCGCACCCTGACCGACGCAGACTCCGACAGCGTGATCTCCGCCGTCCTCAACGCCCTCGAAACCGAACTCGGCGCAAAGCTCCGCTAACGCAGACCGCGCCGGAACTACCGACTGCGTACACGCTGCCCATCCATGTCATTACGAGGGTACCTGCGCCCGTGGCAATCCTGTGCAGGAACTACAAAATGCAAACTAACTTATAGCCGAAGATTGCCACGACCACTGCGCAGCCGTTCGCGACGAAGGAGCGTTACGGATGCGGCGTACCCCTTGCGGGTAGTGTGCGCACTGGTCTCGCAATGACAAGAGGGGTAGCTTATTATGTCATTGCGAGGAGCGCAGCGACGTGGCAATCTCGTGCAGGCACTACCGACTGTGCGTAAACTACCGCGATACGCTGCGGTAACCGCATTGTTTCCAAAATGTTCATGGTTTTTTCTTTACTTTATCGGTAAATTGGTATATGATAGAGAAAACAGGCAAAGGAGGCGGGCGTTTTGGATCACAACACCATTAAATTCACCGTACCCGTAGATACCAACGAGGAAATGAAGCAGATTCTCTCCGAGGTCTATCGTTCCCTCACCGAAAAGGGCTACAACCCCATCAATCAGATTGTCGGTTATATCCTTTCCGAGGATCCGACCTATATCACCAATCACAATAACGCTCGCAGCCTCATCTGTAAGCTTGACCGCGATGAGCTTCTTCAAGAGCTTGTGCGGCACTATCTTTTCGATTAGTATCCACTGCAACGGGGCTTTCGCGTCTGCGAAAGCCCCGTCTTTTTCCGTTTCATAAGTCCCACAACATCCATTTTTTCTCCGCATTGCACATTCCGAACCGGTTGCAGCACCGTATCGTTTTTGTCACGATTGTTTCCGGCGAAAATTTATTATTGACAAATTCGTTTCTATATGTTACAATCTGGTTACATTTTGTTTTGGAGGTATCTATGTCCGAAAAAAATGAAGTCCTGATGTACAAGGGCCGTCCCCTGATGCGAAAGGACAATCTGATTTATTATGGTTCAATGGCTGACGAGTATATCGTCATGCTGCAGATCCTCGAATCCAAAAAATTAGAGGATCTTGATTTGGCAACGAAGGTTTCCGTCCAGCTCCAGCGCACGGCGCAGGATGTCAAGGCGCGTGACCGCGTTGTGAAGAAAAGCGAAAAAGACGGGTTCTATACGGCTTTGGATGTTGGCTGTGTATGGCTCGAGCGTGCATTGAACGCAAAGTAAGCAAAGACCACGGGAGGTTATTATGAAACGGTATCTGAAACTCATAGTATTGCTTGTATTCACCCTGTCCATCGTGTTCACGCTGGCGTCCTCCGCCTCTGCGACGGAGCTGAAAACCGGCATCGGCATCGTTGAGGCGCGCGGCGGCTTACGCCTGCGTGAGAAACCCTCCACTTCTGCCGATGTAATTACCATTGCGCAGAAGGGCGACTCGGTCGTCATCATTCGTCAGGTCGATGACTGGTACTTAGTCAATTATAATCTGCACATCGGCTATATGCATGGCGATTATCTGACAGTGAAGACGCGTGAAAATGTGGAGCTGGGCACAGGCTCTGTGGATGCAAGTCTTGTCAATCTGCGCAACGGTCCGTCCACAAGCACCACAATGCTGGATCAGCTCAAGGCGGGCGAAGAAGTCGAGATCTTCGGCTTCAATAGCGGATGGTACAAGGTCAGATATGAGGGTCAGATCGGTTATATTCGCAGCGATCTGGTCACCCTGCTGGAAAAGCCCGTAAATAACGCGGGCCGCGCAGCAACTTCTTCCGCGAACGGAACGTCTTCCGGCAGCGCTTCTACGCCGACGGATCTTGGGCAGCAGATTGCTACATATGCGCAGCAGTTCGTCGGTTATCCCTATGTTTACGGCGGCTCGTCCCCTTCCGGTTTTGACTGCTCCGGCTTTATGCAGTATGTATTCTCGCAGTTCGGCTACAGCATCAACCGCACCGCAACCGCGCAGCTTGCAAACGGCTACTATGTCGCATACGAAGATTTGCGTCCCGGCGACATCATCTACTTCGGTTACGGCAGCACAGCTTCCCATGTCGGTATGTACATCGGAAACGGACAATTCGTCCACGCCGAAAATTCCTCAACGGGTGTCGTCATCACCGATCTTTCGGTAAGCTGGTATGCAAACCGTTATCTCTGCGCACACCGCATCGTCGGTTAAACAAGGCAAAAGCTTCCGCTCTCCTTTGTTTGGGGAGCGGAAGCTTTTTTATGTATTGAATCAATAGTTCTTTTCGCTGATTTCAAAATAGCTTTGCGGGTGCGCGCAGACGGGGCAGGTTTCGGGTGCCTTAGTGCCGACGATGATATGACCGCAGTTGCGGCATTCCCAGACCTTGACCTCACTCTTTTCAAACACGGCAGCAGTCTCAACATTATGCAGCAGCGCGCGGTAGCGCTCCTCGTGGTGCTTCTCGATCTCGCCTACCATGCGGAACTTTTCTGCCAGCTCAGGGAAGCCTTCTGCCTCAGCGGTTTTCGCGAAGCCGTCGTACATATCCGTCCACTCATAGTTTTCGCCCTCGGCGGCAGCGAGAAGATTCTCTGCGGTATTGCCGATGCCGTTCAGTTCCTTGAACCACATCTTCGCGTGCTCACGCTCGTTTTCGGCAGTCTTGAGGAACAGCGCGGAAATCTGCTCATAGCCCTCCTTCTTTGCGACGGAGGCGAAATAAGTGTATTTGTTTCTCGCGCCCGATTCGCCGTCAAAGGCGGCGTGCAGGTTCTTCTCCGTCTGCGTGCCGGCGTATTTGTTTTTCGGCTCCTCAACAACAGATTCAAGCTTCTCCCCTGTTGCGCGGCAGCGCGGGCACACCGGTGTTTCGCCGTCCTTTACCTCAAAAATTTCTCCGCATACTTTGCAAAGGTACTTCATGGTTTTTCCTCCTTGATCTATTTGAAAATAATTATTTTATTGAACCTTCTCGAAGTCAGAGGCAGGATGCTTGCACAGCGGGCATACAAAATCCGCAGGCAGCTCCTCGCCTTCATAGACATAACCGCAGACGGTGCAGCGCCACTGGGTCTTGCCCTTCTGCGCAGGCTTTTCCGGCTTCGGCTTGATGTCGGACTGGTAATAAGCATAGGTGGCAGAGGGCGCGTCAGACAGGACTTCCATATCGTCCACCGCCGCAATAAACAGCGTATGGGTGCCTAAGTCAATTTCCTGCTCGACGGTAGCACTGATAAAGCCGTTCGTGCCGGAAGTGATATAATAAAGACCGTTAGCGCTGCGCTTGCAGTCCGTGTAATTCGCGAACTTATCCACGGTTCTTCCGGACTGGAAGCCAAAATGGCGGAAGGTCTCAAACTTGGCTTCCTCGCTCAGAATCGAAACATTGAACTTCTTGCTCGCTTTAATCAGATCATGGGTAAAATTAGCCTTATTCACGGCAATGCTGATCCGATTGGGCTCGCTCGTGACCTGCCCCGCCGTGTTGATGATGCAGCCGCTGTCTTTTCCCTCCGACTGCGCAGTCAACACAAACAGGCCGTAGGTCAGCTTGTACATTGTTTTCTTGTCCATTTCAAATACCTCCTCAGGTCATGGCAGCGCCGTCTACATGCAGCACTACGCCGGTAACATAGCTCGCTAAGTCGCTCGCCAAATACAAATATGCGTTTGCGATGTCCTCAGGTTCGCCCACCCGTCCGAGCGGGATTCCTGCGGAAATTTTGTCAACAAGCTCCTGCGGCAGTGCCGCCATCATATCCGTCTTGGTCACACCGGGCGCTACCGCATTGACGCGGATATGATCCTTCGCCAGTTCTCTTGCCAGAGATTTGGTCAGACCGTTCACCGCAAACTTCGTCGTCGGATATGCGCAGCCGGAGGGTTGCCCGTACAGGCTGACCATCGAGCTGGTGCTGATAATCACGCCACCGCCCTGCTCCTTCATGATCCGTGCCGCAGCCTGCGAGCAGACAAACACCGCCTTCAGGTTCAGGTTCACAATTTTGTCGAATTCCTCCACCGTGTAGTCGTAAAGACTGGTTCTGGAAGAGACACCTGCGTTATTGGCAAGGATGTCTACCCTCCCGAAGCGTTCCTTGACCGCCGCAAAGGACTCTGCCACCGCTGCCGGATCGCACAGGTCGGGCCAGATACCCATAATACGATCAGCATAGTCGGGAAGCTGTTCGAGCGCCTTGTCCACCGATTCCTTGCGTGAACCGACAATCGCCACATTTGCTCCGTTCTCCAAATACTTCTTTACAATGGCAAAGCCGATACCTCGGGTACCGCCGGTCACAATTGCCGTTTTTCCTTGTAGCATTTTAAATCCTCCTATTCAAAATAATCCGTTATATGCGGACATTTTCTTCACAATGTATTCTTTTTCTGCACTCCGGGCAGAGATAATATACCTTCAGATCATAATATAAAAAGCTTTCTCCCAACTGCTCCCGCAGCGGCGCGGTTAAATCCTCAAAGGAAATGTCTAAAATCCTCCCGCATTGCTTGCAGACCAGATGATCGTGCTTTTTAACTGTGTCGTACCGATCCGGCATTCCTGCCACGGATACTTTACGGATCAGTCCGGATTCACAAATCTTATTCAAATTGTTATATACCGTTGCCAAAACAACCGCAGGATACCGCAGCTTCAGCTTCTCAAATACCTCATTGGCTGTTAAATGTGCATGAGAGGCAATGATGATCTCGTAAATGGCTCTTTCATATTTCGTCATTTTTCGTCATTCCCGGTCACAATTTAGAATTATTCTAATAATACTATAGCAATTCTATTTCTGATTGTCAAGAATATCTTGCCGGATTGTAAAAAATTTTCCTTTTCTTTATATCACACGGAGCCTTCTGAGCGATTTGCAGGTCGCTGCGTAATATCTTTTTTTCGTTGCGGAGTATCGCTTTTCGCGCTTTGCGCATACTAAGCACAAGACTTTTGGGAGGCTACACTATGGAATCAGCTCATCGCGGAAAGCAAAGCATCGAGTTTCTACACAGACCCGCAATTCTATCCTTCGCCTCTGTCGCGGGAAAAAAAGAGGCGCAGGGGCCGCTGGCAAATTGCTTTGATATTGTCTCTGAGGATACAACCTTTGGAGAAAAGTCATGGGAGAAGGCGGAGACGCAAATGCAAAAAAACGCCCTGCAGCTTGCGCTGGACAAAGCGGGCATGACGGAAAAGGACTTAGACGCTGCTTTTGTCGGCGATCTTTTAAATCAATGTGTCGGTTCCAGTTTTTCCATGCGCGCAAACGGAATACCGACACTGGGACTGTATGGTGCCTGCTCCACCATGGCGGAGAGTCTGCTTTTGGCAGGCATGAGCATCAGCGCAGGCTTTTGCCGACGCGCGTTGGCGCTCACCTCGTCGCATTTTGCCTCCTCTGAGCGTCAGTATCGCTTTCCGCTCGGTTACGGCGGACAGCGCACCCCGACGGCGCAATGGACGGTAACGGGTGCAGGGGCGGTAATTCTCGGTCAGACGGGTAACGGTCCCTTCTTGCGCAATGCGACCATCGGCACAATTGTTGACCGCGGCATTAAGGATGCCAACAATATGGGCGCAGCCATGGCACCGGCGGCGTTCGAAACCCTGCGGGCACATTTCGATGATCTTTCTCTCGCACCGGAGGACTACGACCTGATTGTCACGGGCGATCTCGGAAAGCTCGGGCATCAAATTGTAAATGAGCTGTTCTCCCGTGAGGGCGTACGGCTTGGGACACGCTATCAGGACTGCGGCATGATGATCTTTGATTTGGAAAAGCAGGATGTCCATTGCGGCGGCAGCGGCTGCGGCTGCAGCGCAAGCGTCCTGTGCGGACATTTGCTGGGAAAAATGCGTCGCCACGAGTTGTCACGCCTGCTTTTCTGCGGCACGGGTGCGCTTCTGTCGCCGCTTACCACACAGCAGGGTGAATCCGTTCCTGCGGTCTGCCACGCAGTCTCCATTGAAACGGAAAGGAGCTGAAACAATGGACTATTTGAAAGCATTTTTGGTCGGCGGTCTGTTTTGCGTGATCGGACAGCTTCTGATTGACAAGACAAAGCTGACCCCTGCACGAATCTTGGTTTCTTATGTTGTCATCGGCGTGATTCTCGGCGCGGTCGGGCTATATCCAAAGCTGGTCGACTTTGCAGGCGCGGGTGCAACCGTTCCTTTAACCGGCTTCGGAAACCTGCTTGCCAAGGGTGTCAAGGAGGGCGTGCAGGAAAAGGGCTTCCTCGGCATTTTTACGGGCGGACTGACTGCGGCGGCAGGCGGTGTCGGCGCTGCGATTCTTTTCGGCTGGCTTGCGGGTCTGATTTTTAAGCCAAAGGATAAATAACCCCGGCACGGGTATACTACCGATGCGGTTCGACCGCAAAATGACTTTTGGGAGGATACGGATATGGAAAATCGTAATCAGAATCAGCAGAATCAGAACAACCGTCAGAATCAGCAGAAGCAACAGAATCAGCAGAACCAGCAGAGCCAGCAGAATCAGCAAAACCAGAACCGCAAGTAACAGCTTGCAAAAAAGCAGTGCCGCGGGAATACCCACGGCACTGCAAAGCTTTATGTATCAGTTTTTGACCGTTCCGTCCGCATTGAAAACAGGCAGCTTTTCCAAATAAATAATGTCTCCTCGCTCCTGCGCGTCCCCCTCTGCAAGGATGGCCATTCGTCCGGCAACGATGCCGCCTGCTTCCAGCACAAGCTTTTCGATTGCCGCAAGAGATTCTCCCGTGGAAATGACATCATCCACAATCAGAATCCGCTTACCGCGCATCAATTCTGCGTCTGCCGTGTCAAGATAGAGATGCTGCTCCTTCGCGGTAGTGATGGAGTTGACCGCAACATCAAACACACCGGACATGTAGAGCTTCGGGGCCTTGCGCGCGAGGAAATATTTATTCTGCCCGCTCTGACGTGCCATTTCATGAATCAGCGGGATTCCCTTTGCCTCCGCAGAGATCATATAGTCATATTCCGGAGCCTTTTTCAGCAGAGCGCCGGCAGTTGCGACCGTGAGCTCAACGTCACCGAAAATGACGAAGGCACCGATATAGAGGTCGTCCGAAACCTTGCAAATGGGAAGATCTCTCGTCACGCCGGCAATCGTCATTGTGTAATGCATAGTACATTCTCCTTTACCTTTTCCTTGCCGAAGCAATCATGCTTTTTTATTATATCGTTCTTCACACAAAATGTCAATTCTTCTTCTTGATTTATTCCGTATAATTTCGCGCTTCCTCGCCACCCTAAGCCTGAGGTGATAGAAATGGAGAACGATATTCCAATGCTCAACTCGATCTGCCGCACAACACAGATGGGCTGCAACGGCATTAAAACCGTGATGAATGAAACGGTCAATCGTGATTTCCGAAATGTACTGCGCGCACAGCTCAATGAATATGAGCAAATCTATACCGAAGCGGATCGTCTTTTACACGAACGAGGAGAGCATGCCCGCAATCTTAATCCGATGGCGAAATACGGTTCTGCCCTCTCGGCAAAGATGCGTGTGCGCGCCAGCCTTGATCCGACGGCGAAAATCGCGGAAATGATGCTGCAAGGCAGCACGCGCGGAATGATCAAGAGTATGCACAACATCCGCACCATGGGTGTTCTCGACCCCAAGGTCTCGACGCTCTCGAAGCGTCTTCTCCAGACTGAGCAGGCAAACTTCAATCAGATGAAGCAGTACCTTTGAGGCTTTGCGCACCTTTTCGCTCCCCTGCGCATAGATTATATGCAGTGACCGCCGATGAAATACCGCCTGCGGGCGGTTTCATCGTCGCGGCATGCAAGGAGGTGCTTTATGGCAGAAGGCGGTTATTTGACTGTTCGCACTTACACATCTTCGGCGCAGCTTCCGGTCGTCGGCGCAACGGTTTCTGTCACGGAACAAGGTACAAACGGAGCAAAATTGATCGCAACACGCATCACGGATTGGAGCGGCAGAACCACGCCGATTCCAATCAGCACGCCGAATCGCAGCGAAAGTCTGACTCCCGGGCAGGCCGTTCCTTTTACAAAGGTAAATATCACGATTGAGAAGGTTGGTTTTGATCGCGTGCTGATCGAAAACGCGCAGCTTTTCGCGGGGATCACCAGCGAGCTGAATGTGGAGATGCTTCCGCTCGGGGAAAATCCCGACAGCTTCAACACGACCGAGCTTGTGGATGTCACCCCGCAGGAGTTATAAGCCATGCCGGAAATTCTTCCGTACATCCCGGAAAGCATCACGGTCCACCTCGGCGCACCGGACGCAAATGCCGCCAATGTGCGTGTGCCATTCGTGGACTATGTGAAAAATGTTGCCTCCAGCGAAATCTATCCGACGTGGGACGAGAGCGCACTGACTGCGAATATTCTCGCAATCATCTCCTTTGCGCTTAACCGTGTCTATACGGAGTTTTACAGAAGTCGTGGCTATGACTTTGACATCACGTCTTCCACCGCCATCGACCAAAAATTTATCAACGGCAGATGCTATTTTGACAGTGTTTCAAGAATTACCGACAGGATCTTTTCCGATTATCTGCGCCGCATCGGTTTTATTGAACCGCTGGCAGCAAAATTCTGTAACGGAACCACCGTCACCTGTGAAGGTCTGAGTCAATGGGGCTCTCAGAATTTGGCGCAGCAGGGGCTGAATTCCGTGCAGATTCTGCGGTACTACTACGGCGACAATATTGAAATTGTCAATAATGCGCCCGTGCGGGGCTACACCCCCTCCTATCCCGGAACACCGCTGCGCGTTGGTTCGCGAGGGCCCAGTGTCGTTCAGGCACAGGTCATGCTGAACCGCGTCGGCGATAATTATCCCGCGATCCCGCGTGTCGCCACCGACGGCATTTTCGGGGAACAGACGGAAGCTGCCGTTCGACGTTTCCAAGAGATCTTCGACTTGACACCCGACGGAATTATCGGCGAAGCAACGTGGTACCAGCTTGTGCGGCTGTATGTCGGCGTAACCAATCTCGCCGAGCTGGAATCACAGGGACAGACCTTCTATGCAATCAACTGGCAAGCGCCGAACAACCTGCAATCCGGCAGCCGTGGACAAAAGGTCAGTCAGCTTCAGTATATGCTGAACGTGATGGCAGAGTATGTGCCCTCCATTCCGCCCGTTGCGGTAGACGGTATTTTCGGGCCGCGAACACAGGAAGCAGTGCGTGCGTTTCAACGTTTCGCCGGTCTTCCGGAGGACGGCATCGTCGGTCCGCAGACATGGAACGCGCTTTATAACCGCGCTATCACGCTCATCAAAGAGCCGGTGATCCCGCTGTCACAGTATCCGGGGGAAACGCTCAGCTTAGGCGATACGGATTTTTCATAACAGGAGGGATTCCATGAGTTTTGCAAAAACACCGGTGCCTGCCCCCATTCATGACTTACAGACCATGCTGCGGGTCGTATTGCCGGAGCAGGGCTTAGGCAGAGACGGCATCTACGGAAAGGAGACGCACGAAGCAGTGAAAAAATATCAAGCGTCTCAGGGGCTTCCTCAGAACGGCGTAACCGACCAAGCAACCTGGGACGCACTGGTAAAGGATTACGAGCACGCGTATGTTCTGCAAGCTGAGGCAGCGCCGCTACAGATTATCCTGCAGCCCAATCAAGTGCTTGAGCGCGGATCAAAGAATCTGCATGTCTACCTTGTGCAGGGGATGCTCATGGCTCTGT
Source organism: Faecousia sp. (assembly GCA_051892295.1). GTDB lineage: Bacteria > Bacillota > Clostridia > Oscillospirales > Oscillospiraceae > JAZOXB01. The sequence goes on from JBJFGB010000187.1 coordinate 19,196, forward strand.
CACGGCTCTATTACGATATGCCGACCTTGCTCGTGACCGGAACACTCGATGAACCGACGGCAAATGCGCTGCTTTGGCTGCAAAAGGCAGGCGATCTGCCGGAAACCGGAACGCTTGATAAGCATACATGGCGTCATTTGGCAGCCCAATACCGTCTGATGGTCGGCGACGGAACAGGTTCCTTCCCTGTGCGGAGAACACAGCGCACCGCAGCCGAGCGACGATGAATTGTGCTGATTTTGAAGCACTGAAATCAATGCCATATCTAAAAACTTCTGAGCTGTGGACACAATGATTCGTTTTAAGTCAAACCTCAAGGACGCTGCCTTGGCTACGGTCAAGGCAGTGTTTTTATTCTTTTAAGCTGCAATCCAAACAAAGAACAGAGAAAAATGTATCGTTTTTTCTTGAATATTGATTAAAAATGCACAAAAAATTTTTTCGTACTTCTTTGGCGGATGATTATCTGCATTTCGTCCCTATATCGCGGACATTTGTCTTTCATTTTATTGCTTTTATGGATATATTCTATACAAATTCGTCCCTAATTTATACAGAATTCGTCATTTTTCACGAAACAGCGCATATTTGACAAAGAATTTACTTTAATAGTATAATGTATGGCAAGCAACAAGCTACGGAAGGAGCGCTTTTTTATGCTGTTCGAAGCAAATCACCGACCCGCGCCGCCGCTGTATGATCCGTCCTTTGAGCACGACAGCTGCGGCATCGGCGCGATTATCAATATCAAGGGAAAGCCCTCACATGCCTTGGTGGAACGCACGCTGCATATTGTTGAGCATTTGGAGCATCGCGCCGGGAAAGACGCTGAGGGAAAAACCGGCGACGGTGTCGGCATTCTCCTGCAAATCTCTCATAAATTTTTCCTGAAAGCGGCTGCGCAGGAGGGGATCCAGCTCGGTGACGCACGCAGCTACGGTGTCGGTATGTTCTTTTTGCCGCAGGACGGACTTCTGCGCCGTCAGCGGATGAAAATGTTTGAGCTGATGGTGCGGCAGGAGGGAATGGAGCTTCTCGGCTGGCGTAAAGTACCCGTCCATCCCGAAATCATCGGAACGCGCGCAGCAGAGGCAATGCCCGCCATATATCAGGCATTCATTGCAAAGCCCCTCGGCTGTGAAGCCGGCTTGCCCTTTGACCGCAGACTCTATATCGTCCGCCGTATTTTCGAGCAGGCAAGCTCCGAGGATTCCTATGTTGTCTCTCTCTCCTCCCGTACCATTGTGTATAAGGGAATGCTGCTGGTCGGAGAACTGCGTCTGTTCTACGACGATCTGCGAGACCCGGACTACGAGTCTGCCATCGCAATGACGCACTCGCGCTTTTCTACGAATACCAATCCGAGTTGGGAGCGCGCACACCCCTATCGCCTGCTTGTGCACAACGGCGAGATCAACACCATACGCGGCAACGCGGACAAGATGGCATTGCGCGAGGAGGGTATGTCCTCTCCGGCACTGGCAAACGAGATGTATAAGGTGCGTCCGGTTATTGATCCGCACGGTTCGGATTCCGCGATGCTGGACAACACACTGGAATTCCTGATAATGAGCGGAATGGAGCTGCCGCAAGCGGTGATGACGCTGATCCCTGAGCCGTGGAGTCACGAGCGCAACCTCTCCCCTGCCAAGCGTGATTTTTACCAATATCATGCCATCCTGATGGAGCCTTGGGACGGTCCTGCCTCCATTTTATTCTCTGACGGCGATGTTGTCGGCGCAGTGCTTGACCGCAACGGTCTGCGTCCCTCCCGCTACTATATCACGGATGAAGATGAGCTGATCCTCGCCTCCGAGGTCGGTGTCGCTGAGGTGGAGGAAAGCCATATCATCCGCAAGGACCGTCTGCGCCCGGGTAAAATGCTCCTGATCGACACGAAAGAGGGTCGCCTGATTGATGATGACGAGCTGAAGAGCAGCTATGCCGCGCGCTATCCTTACGGAGAGTGGCTTGACCGTCAGATGCTGCGGCTTTCCGAGCTGCCGGCGCCGAATCGCGCTTCGCAGCAGTTCACCGTGCAAAACCGCGCGCGTTTGAAAAAAGCGTTCGGCTATCACTACGAGGACTACCGTTCCAGCATCTGCGTCATGGCAAGAACCGGCGCCGAGCCGATTGTCTCCATGGGCTGCGATACGCCGATCCCCGTGCTGTCCGCCTATCCGCGTCCGCTGTTTGAATACTTTAAGCAGCTTTTCGCGCAGGTGACGAACCCGCCGATTGACGCAATCCGTGAAAAGCTCGTCACCGACACAAGCGTCTATATCGGCGCAATGGGCAATCTGCTCGTTCCGAGCGAGGAGAATTGCAATGCCATCAAGCTTGATACCCCGATTCTCACGAATCTGGAATTGCAAAAGTTGAAGAATCTGCGCATTCGCGGCTTCAAAGTCGCCACACAATCGATTCTCTATTATAAGGGAACCTCGCTGGAGAAAGCCCTTGACCGTCTGTTTGTGGAGGTTGACAAGCACTGCAAGGACGGCGCAAACATCATCATTCTGACAGACCGGGGGGTAGACGAATACCATGTTGCCATTCCCTCTCTGCTCGCGGTCTCCGCAATCCATCAGCATCTTGTCCGCACCAAGCAGGGCAGCTCCGTTGCGCTGGTCTTAGAGAGCGGCGAGCCGCGTGAGGTGCACCATTTTGCCGCGCTTCTGGGCTACGGCGCGTGCGCAATCAATCCCTATCTTGCCCATGAGAGTGTCTTGCAGCTCATCGAAAACGGGCTGCTGGACAAGGACGCCGGACAAGCCATTGCGGACTACAATCGTGCCGTCGTCGCGGGTATCGTCAAGATCGCCTCCAAAATGGGTATTTCGACGCTGCAATCCTATCAAGGCTCAAAAATGTTTGAGGCCGTCGGCATTGACCCCGCTGTCGTAGAAAAATACTTTACCGGCACGCTCAGCCGCATCGGCGGCATCACCTTGAAGGAGCTGGAAAAGCAGATTGACGAGCTGCACAGCAAGGCGTTTGATCCGCTGGGCTTCTATGTGGATCTGACACTGGAAAGTCCCGGCATCCACCGCGAGCGCGGCGGGAAGGAGACGCACCGCTACGATCCTCTTACCATCTCTCTGCTGCAGCAAGCGACGCGCACCGGGGATTACGAGCTTTTCAAGCAATACACCGCAACGCTCTATCCCCGGGGCGCGACACCGAATTTACGCTCCCTGCTCCGCGTCAAATGGGCGGATACGCCCCTGCCTCTTTCCGAGATTGAAAGCGAGGACGAAATCGTCAAGCGCTTCCGCACGGGCGCAATGAGCTTCGGCTCCATTTCCCCCGAGGCGCACGAGTGTCTCGCCATCGCAATGAACCGTCTCGGCGCACGCTCGAATACGGGCGAGGGGGGCGAAAAACGCGAGCGCCTGACCGTCGGCGCAGACGGCATTGACCGCTGCAGTGCGGTCAAGCAGGTCGCTTCGGGACGCTTCGGCGTGACCGGAGAATACCTGCTGCACGCCAAAGAGATTCAGATCAAAATGGCACAGGGCGCAAAGCCCGGCGAGGGCGGACACCTTCCGGGCGCAAAGGTCTATCCGTGGGTTGCGGAAACACGCTGCTCCACACCGGGCGTCGGTCTGATTTCTCCACCGCCGCATCACGACATCTATTCCATCGAAGACCTTGCGCAGCTGATCTATGACCTGAAAAATGCCAACCGCGACGCAACAATCTCGGTCAAGCTCGTTTCCGAGGCAGGTGTCGGAACGGTGGCATCCGGCGTTGCGAAGGCAGGTGCCGGAACGATCCTGATCTCCGGCTTTGACGGCGGCTCCGGCGCAACACCGAAAAGCTCCGTCTATAACGCGGGTCTGCCGTGGGAAATCGGACTTGCCGAAGCGCATCAAACCTTACAGCGCAACGGGCTTCGTTCCCGCGTCAAGCTGGAGACGGACGGCAAGCTGATGTGCGGCTATGATGTCCTGATTGCAGCGCTTTTGGGCGCGGACGGGTTCGGCTTTGCAACAGCGCCCCTTGTCACACTCGGCTGCGTGATGATGCGGGTATGTAATCTGGACACCTGTCCCGTCGGCGTTGCCACGCAGAACCCTGAGCTGCGAAAGCACTTCAGCGGAAAACCGGAGTATGTGGAGAATTTCATGCGCTTTGTTGCCCGTGAGCTGCGGGAATATATGGCAAGACTCGGCATCCGCACGGTCGAGGAGCTGATTGGACGGACGGACCTGCTTGAACAAACGGAGGACGCGCAAGGCAGTGCAGCTTCCGTAGACCTCAGCGCGATTCTTGACGCACCGCAGCTTCCGCCAACGCCCGTGGCAGAGTTTGATTTCAAATTGAACGCAACGCTTGACGAGCGCGTACTCTTGCCCACGTTTGCCCCGGGGCTGGAAAGCGGCGAAGCGCAGACGCTGGAGCTTGCTGTCGGCAATATAGACCGTGCTTTCGGCACGATCTTCGGCAGCGAGGTCACGCGGCGCTTCGGAAATACCCTTCCCGACGACACCTTTACCGTCAACTGCACCGGCTGCGGCGGGCAGAGCTTCGGTGCGTTCGTGCCGAAGGGTGTCACCCTCCGTCTGACGGGAGAGAGCAACGACCATCTCGGCAAAGGGCTTTGCGGCGGCAAGCTGATTGTCCGCGCGCCCGAAAATGCAGCCTACGCCCCCCATGAAAACATCCTCATCGGCAATGTCGCCCTCTACGGCGCAACCTCCGGCGAGGTTTATATCGCGGGCGTTGCAGGCGAGCGCTTTTGTGTCAGAAATTCCGGCGCGGACGCGGTGGTCGAAGGCGTAGGCAATCACGGCTGTGAATACATGACTGGCGGCACGGTCGTCGTACTCGGTGAAGTCGGTGACAATTTTGCCGCAGGTATGAGCGGCGGCACGGCGTATGTTCTTGATTTAAACGGGGATCTTTACCGCCGTGTCAATAAGGATACCGTAATCTGTGAGCCGTTGCGCGAGGATCAGGATATCCGTACACTGCACGCAATGGTTACGCGCCATGCAGCAAATACCGGCTCCGCCTTTGCCGCAACGCTGCTGGATGACTTTACGCATTATCTTCCGCTGTTCCGTAAGATCATCTCCCCGGAATATCAGAAAATGCAGGAGGCAATCACCGCTTTGCAGGCGCAGGGTCTTAGCCCGGACGCCGCAGCCATGCGGGCGTTTGCCGAAAGAAACGCTTAAGGAGGGCGCACCATGGGAAAACCGACCGGATTTATGGAATATCCCCGTCAGGACACGCTGACGGAAGCGCCGCTTGCGCGTATTCAGCATTTTCACGAGTTCCATACGCTGCTTTCTGCGGAGGATCGCCGTACGCAAGCCGCTCGATGCATGGACTGCGGCACACCCTTTTGTCAGTACGGCGGCGTAATTGGCGGTATGGTCGCGGGCTGTCCGCTGCAAAACCTTGTTCCGGAGTGGAACGATTTGCTGTATGAGGGCAACGTCAAAAGCGCCTATTACCGTCTTATCAGCACAAACAGCTTTCCCGAGTTCACTGGGCGCGTCTGTCCCGCGCTGTGTGAAGCCTCCTGCACCTGCAACCTGCCTGCGCAGCCCGTAACCATCCGCGATAACGAGCTGAGCATCATCGAATGGGCGTTTGAAAACGGCGTTGTCTCTCCCCTCCCCCAAATGCCGCGTACCGAAAAGCGGGTCGCGGTCGTCGGCTCGGGACCTTCCGGGCTTGCCGTCGCAGAACTGCTAAACCGCCGCGGGCATGAAGTAACGGTCTTTGAGCGCAGTGACCGCTTCGGCGGCTTGCTGATGTACGGTATTCCGAACATGAAGCTTGAGAAATCCATCGTGCAGCGCCGTATCGAACTGATGGAGCGAGAGCACGTGCAATTTGTCGCAAATGCTGAGGTTGGTGTCAATTTCGACGCGCAGAAGCTTCTTGCGGATTATGATGCCGTTGTTCTCTGCTGCGGTGCTGCAAAGCCGCGGGATCTCAATGTCCCGGGGCGAGAAGCGAAGGGAATCTACTTTGCTGTAGACTACCTCGGAAAGACAACCAAAGCGCTGCTCGACAGCAATTTTTCGGATTGCCGCGCGCAGGAGGCAAAGAATCGCCATGTGCTCGTCATCGGCGGCGGCGACACCGGCAACGACTGTGTCGGCACAGTCCTTCGGCAAGGCGCTGCATCTGTCACGCAGCTGGAGATGATGCCGGAGCCGCCCGCAGAACGTCTTCCTTCCAATCCTTGGCCCCAGTGGCACCGCATCAAAAAAACCGATTACGGGCAGGAGGAGGCGATTGCCGTCTTTGGGCACGATCCCCGTGTGTATCAGACGACGGTCAAGGAATTCCTCGCTGACGAAACCGGTCATGTGCGGCAAGCAATCCTGATCTCCTTGGAAAGTGTAAAGGGGGCGGACGGCAGAATGCAAATGCGCCCCATCCCCGGCAGTGAGCATACCGTTCCCGCAGACCTCGTCCTGATTGCGGCAGGCTTCCTCGGCGCGCAGCCCTTTGTCGCGGAGGCATTCGGCGTCGAACTGACCGCAAGAGGCACGGTAGCAGACCGAGATCATCAGACAAACGTGGAAAAGGTCTTTACCGCAGGCGATATGCGGCGCGGACAATCCCTCGTCGCATGGGCGATTCGAGAGGGTCGCGACGCAGCCCGCGCCGTTGACCGCTATCTTATGGGCTATACCAATTTGTAATTCACAGTACCGCGCGCCATATGTATGCGTTTTAAAGCATTGCAGCCCTCTGCCGAATTTCGGTTGCAATTCTCTCGCTTTTATGCTAAACTGATATACAACGCGTCAAAGCGCTGTGAACGCGCTTGCAGCGGAAAACATCGGATTTTGACCCTGCCAAGCCGGCAGGGTCATTTTATTCGGACAAAACGCAATGCATTATATGCAGGAAATGGGAGGATGCGTACGATGCCGGTGATTCATCATAACGAAATATATCAGCAATCCGTTTCTATCTTGAAATCCCTCTATGGAGAATCCGCCTCCTTTCGTGACGGTCAATACGAAGCAATTGAAGCAACCATGACCCGTCAGAGAACCTTAGTCGTCCAACGTACCGGCTGGGGCAAAAGCCTTGTTTATTTTATCTGTACCAAGCTTCTGCGGGAGCGGCATGCCGGTGTTACCATGGTTGTAAGCCCTTTGCTCGTGTTGATGCAGAACCAAATAGAAGCGGCAGAGAAAATGGGCTTGTCCTGCGACGTATTGAACAGCCGCGTGAAGGAGCGGAAAGAGAGTATATTGGCCGCATTGGAAGCCGATGCGCTTGATTTGATCCTCGTTACGCCGGAAACACTGTTCAGCGAAGCCGTGCAGAAACGCCTGAATAACATTAAGATTGGGCTGTTCGTCGTTGACGAGGCGCACTGCATCTCCGATTGGGGGCACGATTTTCGTCTGGAATACGGCAGCTTAAAAAACGTAATCCGTCAGCTTCCGCCGAATGTCCCTCTGCTGGCAACCACCGCCACGGCGAATAACCGTGTCGTTGACGATTTAAAACAACAGCTCGGCGACAATGTGTATATTTCCAGAGGGCCCCTATCGAGAGATTCTCTGTCCATCCAGGTGCTGCATATGCCGAACCGAATCGAGCGTTACGCTTGGATTCTCGAAAACATCCGAAAGCTCCCCGGAAGCGGAATCATCTATTGCCTGACGCAGCGGGAGTGTGATTATCTCAGCGTTTTTTTGAGGGAAAACGGCATCGCGGCTGAGGCTTACTACGCCCGCAACGGCGAAGAGGGCGAGCTGAAAAATGCCGAAGTTGAGGAAAAATTCAAGCGAAATGAGATAAAGGCAATCGTCGCCACCATTAAGCTGGGTATGGGCTATGACAAAGGCGATATCGCTTTTGTGATCCATTTTCAAATGCCTTCCAATATCGTTTCCTACTATCAGCAGATCGGGCGCGCCGGAAGAAGCATTGACCGCGCATACGCCTTTTTGATGTGCGGACAAGAGGACGAGGAAATTCTGAATTATTTTATCAAGACGGCGTTCCCGAGCGAGGAGGAAACCAATGCCGTGATGCATTTTATTGCGGACAACGACGGCGTAAAGCAGTGGCAGATTGACGCCGCTCTGAATATCCGTCATAGCCGATTGACGAAAGCGGTAACATTTTTGCTGCATGACGGCTTTATTCGGAAAGAAAATTCGCTTTACTACGCAACGCCGAAGCCGTACTTTTATGACCGAGCGCACTATAACGCCGTCACACAGACACGCATCAAGGAAACGGAGCAAATGAAAGCTTACTCCCGCACGGAACAATGCTACACCAGGTATATGGTAAACTGCCTCGATGATATGACGGCAGCAGACTGCGGGAACTGTGCGAATTGCTTGCACAGAGATTTGCTTCCGCGCGAGGTATCGCCGCAATATTTAGAAGAAGCAGCCGCTTACTTAGATCGCCTTATACTTCCCATTGAGCCAAGAAAAAGGTGGGCAAGTTCCTCCGAGACAGCAGCAAAACAGATTTCTCATATCAATCAGGTCGGAATTTGCCTATCCAAATACGGCGACCCGGGATACGGAGAATTGGTAAAGCGGGATAAATACGCGCCGCAAAAGCGCTTTTGCGAAGAATTGGTCGGAAAAAGCGCTGCGATACTGCGCCCGTTGGTTTTGGAACACGGGATTACCCATGTATGCTGTGTTCCTTCGCTGCGAAGTGATTTGGTTAAGAACTTCGCTGAAAGGCTTGCCGCTTCCTTAGGAATGCAATTTGCCGATTTGCTCCTGAAATCCTCTGCGAAGCAACAGAAAGAAATGGAAAACAGCGCTTACCAATGCGCAAATGCGTTCCGTTCCTTTTCCGTGCGCGAGAATATCCCTGTGCCGGAAAAGGTTTTGTTGGTGGACGATGTCGTAGATTCCCGCTGGACAATGACGGTATGCGGATATCGCTTGATGGAAGCGGGCTGTCGGGAGGTTTATCCCTTTGCCCTTGCCGACAGCAGTCAAAAGGAGGACTGAGATGAATCAGAATGCAAATGCGATCATTGCCTTGTGCAGCCATCTTTGTGTCGGTGAAGGCATCGTTCCGTTCGAGCCGAAGGAATGGACGGAATTGGCGGCAAAATTGCTGCAATTAGGACTTCAGCCAAAGGATCTGTTTGACTTGCCGGAAGAGGCGCTGATTGAAACCGTGCAGCTGTCTGAAGCTACCGTAAAGCGGATTACACGGCTGCTCGGCAGGAGCGCCAGTCTTTCCTTTGCATTGAGTGAATATGAAAACATGGGCATTACCGTGGTCACGCGTGCCGATCTGCAATACCCCGCAAAGCTGAAAAAAATGCTTGGTAATCACTGTCCGCCGCTGTTCTACTGCGCCGGGGATATGGAACTGTTAAATCGGTCTTATATCGGATATGTCGGCTCAAGAACGGTATCCGAGGACGACATCGCCTTTACCAAAACCACCGTGCAAAAAACCGTTGCACAGGGCTATGGTGTTGTTTCCGGAGGCGCAAAAGGGATTGATACCATATCCGCAGAAGAGGCGCTGTACCTCGGCGCTCCCGTGGTCGAATACCTCTCCGATTCCATGCTCCAAAAAATGAAAAAAAGCGCAACCGTAAAATCAGTACGGGACAGGAAGCTGCTGCTTCTATCCGTCGCCAAACCGGACGCGCCCTTCAATGTCGGCATGGCAATGATGCGTAACCGCTATGTGTATGCGCAATCCTGCGGAACCGTCGTAGTGCGTTCCGAATACAACAAGGGCGGAACATGGGCAGGCGCCGTAGAAAATCTAAAAAACGGCTGGTGCAAAGTACTCTGCCGAGACAAGAAAAGCTATCCGGGGAATCAAGCGCTAATCGAACGCGGTGCCGTCCCGATTGACGAAGCATGGGACGGCAATCCGAATTCCCTTGCCTCCCCTCTTGAACCAATGGAGCAATTAAGTCTCTTTGACCTTTAAACACCAACCTACCACGAAACGGCTGCACCCGCAATGGGCGCAGCCGTTTCGTGGATTCTTATCAGTGACTCAGGCACATGATACCTTGCCGTTTCGCAGGCACAGTATTATTTGAGGCGCATACCATCCTTGAACGCATTGCCCACCTTCTCTCCTAAAACAAGATAGGCTTTCGCATGGCGCAGGATCTCCTCTAATTCATAGAAATAAAGCTGCTGTGGAATAACGCGGTTATCCGTGTCCTTCTGCTTTGGCAGGAAGGTGCATTGCGTCAATCGTTCGATCATATCATCATATTTTTCCTGATCTTTCGCTTCCACAGTGGTTTCCTTGACGATTTTCTTCAAGAACTCGCTAAATTCCTCTTTCTTCGCTTTCTTTACCTTCTGCGGTTCGGTGCAATTTTTTACATTATAGGAATAAGCAACATAGTTCCCTGCCTCTTCTCGGTGGAATACTTTTCCATAGTCATCACGCTTATACTTACGGATAAAATACTTGAGCCATGCCAAGTCTTTGGCATGTTGTTCAAATACAGCGACTTTTGCTTTAGAGATGCTGACATTGCCCCGCAGGGTCTTGTTCAGAAGGGCGCAATCGTACATAGCTCGCAGCTTACGAAGCAGCATTCCGTCATCGCCCAGATCCGAAAGAATGCGCTCAAAATTCTCCTCGTCCATGTCCAAAGCTACAGATTCAACTTCTGCGTACATCTCGTTGTTGAACAGATCCTTCGGCAAAGCTTTGCCTCCACAGAGCAGAGTCACAAAAAGATCTTTTCTGAGCGGGTAGTCTCCTTCCGGTTTTTTGGACGGTCTTTTACCACTGAATACCTTCTCAACAAAAAGCTCTGACTTCCGCTTGATACCGACGTCCGTTTGCATGATCTCCTGAATGATGTTTCCGGGAACATTGTCGTTCCATGGTAAACTGCATTCAAAATCCTGATTCAAATACTCTCGGAGTTCCTGATAAGGCACGTCAAAATCCGTAACCTTTTCTACACTTCCGAATTCCGAAAGGAAGTGACCGCGATTTGCGACAAGCCAAGCACATGCCAAATAAACCAAACGAACATCTCTGGGTTCTTCGGTGTGCATCAGATCATCAATGAGGTGATGGATGGTAGGATACTGCCGATGATATTCTATGTCCGAGATACCGCCATCAAATATTTTTACGCCATGCTGCGTGTCCTCCGCGAAAAGCGCGCTTTCCTTGCGTCGAATAAAAAAATTCGGGTCAACGGCACAGATCGAAGGAGCAAAGATTTCTGACAAAAGCTGCACCCGTTGCTGTCTCCGGTCTAAACGGCGGCGGGCCGTGCGATTCATCCGCCGCTCCTCCGCCAAAGCTGCCGCCTCAAAGGTGGTTACACCCCAGACCGGTTCCCCATGAAATTTCATCAGGTCATAAGTTTCGCTTGACGCTGCATACCCGACAGAATCTGTGCCGATATCGAGACCCAAATAACTTAGTGTAAAATAATAATTGGCAAACGAAAAAGGTAGGGCGAAACCGCCCTA
>JBJFGB010000188.1:0-1858 GCA_051892295.1 Faecousia sp.
AGCCCATGCCGCCGCGCTCCCCGGCAACCCTGCGGCTGTCGATCCACGACAGGCCAGGCCCAAATCCATAGGACAGGTACTCCCCCACCTGCTCGACCTTCTCGATGTAGCCGCTCTCAATCTCGAGCCGCGCGGCCACCTTGTCTTTGTTCATCAGGAAGTAGTGCATAACTGAATAACTTACTAACTGAGTAACTGCGTAATCTCGCGGGCATCCCCCTCGCGCCACCTGCGGTTGTTCTCCACAAGCTCCTCGAAGGTCACCGGCTCGTAGTTGTTGATGTCAACGCTCGCGTTGAGGGCCAGTCCGCGCTCTCCGAGATCGCGCAGGTACGGCCAGACGGCTTCGGGCTTGTCGGCGTGGATGTGGCCGTAGACCATCACTGCGTGGGGCACCCGCTTCGGTATCTGCGGGATGTGCGTGAGGAACAGGTGCCTTCCGTCGAGATCGAGGGCGTTCAACGACTCATCAACACTCTCGAAGTGCGCAAGCGCCTTCTCGTTTTTCATCCACTTGGAGTCGTGGTTGCCAACAATCAGATGCTTGTGCCCTTCCATCTGCTCGAGGTACTGATGCACCGCAACCGCGCTACGGTATGAGAAGTCCCCCAGCACGCAGACGTGATCCTCCGGTCCGACCTTCTCATTCCAGCGGCAAATCAACTCCTCGTCGTGGTCTTGAATCGACTTGAAGGGACGGCCATAACCCAGCCACAAGATATTCTCATGGCCAAGGTGAAGGTCGGATGTGTAGAAGACTTGGCTCATAGGTGATTTCCAGCCTGCCCCAGTATATAGATTATATAGTGCATAACAAAATAAGTTATTCATTTACTCATTACATAACAGCAGGTCAAAGGCTTGTTACTCCAGATTAAGGTACGCTTTGATAGCTTCTTCAATGAGCAAAGATCTGCTCATGCGGCGCTTATAAGCCTCTTCCGTGATGGCTTCAAGCACTTCAGGCGTAGTCGAGAAGCTAGATCGCTTGGTGCGCACGGCCTTGCTGTCACCTTTACCTGTGGTGTCCTGGTTGCCCATGAGCGTTGAGCTTGCTGCAGCCCTCTTTGCCACGTTGCGCTGGGGCTTCTTCTTGACGCTATTGCTGCTACTAATCGCCATAACCAGTTGCCTCCTTGAGTTCTTTGTAGACATCGCTGTAACCATAGAGATCGCCGTCGAGCGGGAGTGAGTTGCCGAAATAACTGGCAAGCTCCTCGCGCTGGTAGATCACGGAGCTGCAGAAGCTGACACCCTCGTCCTCAAGCTCGGAAAGCGCGCCCTTGAGCGCGAGAGTGCCCTTGCGGGCAGATGTGAGCAGGACCGCGTATGGCTTGCCAGCGTCCTCGAAGGTTGCGACTGTCTCGAAGGTCTTGCTGAGATCTGCAGAACGTGGCGAGCTTGGGATGATGATGAAATCGGAGACCTTGGCAACTTCATCGACAATATTGCCGGAGGGCGGGCAGTCGATGATCACGAGCTCGTCATCCTTGCCGTGCGCCAGATGGCGGATTGTACCCACGTTTGCAGGCAACACAGGGTAGGGGAGGGGATCGCCAATCTCGTCAGCCTGGAGCGCCCAGAGGGTTGCCGAGGCTTGCGGGTCGGTGTCGTAGACTTTGACCGTCTTTCCGTCCTGAACCGCAGCTGAGGCGAGAAGGATCGTACTCGTGGTCTTAGCCGTTCCCCCCTTGATATTGATGCAGCTCCAAATCACGTTCGACTCCATTCTCTCGTGTTTGACTGAATAACTGCATACTAGCATAAGTTATGCAGTTGGTAATTACATAACTAAGTAACGCCAAATATAGGTGTATCTCGCCCTAGAAGCTGCTATGTGTTGTTGGGAGTGTTGGTG
>JBJFGB010000189.1:0-1829 GCA_051892295.1 Faecousia sp.
AGCAAACCTCCTATACTGTGACCATGAAATCACAGTACAGGAGGTTTTTCTTATGGCAAAGAACAACGCGACGGAGCTCGTATTTATCCTCGACCGCAGCGGGTCAATGTCCGGGCTGGAGGCCGATACCATCGGCGGATTCAACTCTCTCATCGAGAAGCAGAAGACGCAGGACGGCGAGTGCTATGTCTCCACGATCCTGTTCGATAACGTCAGCGAGGTCATCCATGACCGCGTGAAGTTGAAGGATGTGAAGCCGATGACGGACAAGGATTACACGGTTCGCGGCTGTACGGCGCTTTTGGACGCCATTGGCGGCGCGATCCACCACATCGCCAACATCCACCGATACGCTCGCCCGGAGGACGTGCCGGAGCATACCATGTTCGTCATCACCACGGACGGCATGGAAAACGCCAGCCGTCAGTACGATGCAGCCCGCGTGAAGCGTATGATCGAGCATGAGAAGGAGAAGTACGGCTGGGAGTTTCTGTTCCTCGCGGCGAACATCGACGCTGTGAGCACGGCCTCTCGCTTCGGCATTGGTGCAGACCGAGCCGTGAACTATCGTGCCGACAAGCAGGGTACGAGAGTGATCTATGATGAGGTAGCGGAAACTGTCTGCCAGGTGCGCGCTCATGCGCCTATCTCCGCAGATTGGAGCAGCAGCATTCAGGAAGATTACGGGCAGAAGCGGTAAAAAGCGGCAAGCGGAACCCCGGACGCAGCGTATTCGGTCAGGAAGAGGTTGAGCCTAAATATGCCAGCAGCTCCTCGCCGGTAGTCTGGTCCGTCACATTCATTCTGCACAGTGCGTAAAGGCTCTGGGGCAGGCCCCGAACCAACACATTCCGGCTGTCGGTGCGGGTGGAAACGGTAACGGGTATGCCCGCCTCGTGAACCAGCACCTCAACCAAATTGTTGTAGCGTCCGCCGGGATAAGCAAGCGCACAGAAGCCCTCACCAAGCGCCTGCCGACGCAGAGCATCATACAGCTCCATATCCGCTTGCAGCGCCGAGGCGTATTCACTCTCGCTTTCCCCATCAAAAGGCAGCATGGAGCTTCTTACCAGCTCGTTCTCCTCGAAATCTGCCCATTGGTGCATATCATAGCTGTGCGACTGGAGGTCGATCACGCCGGACTGAAGCATCTCCCGCGCTTCTTCGTAACCAAAATGCGGGGTGATCGGGTAGAGCGTGTCTTTGTAGTACTCCATATGGCCTACGGAGACGCCGATGGCGAAAACCGTCGCTTTCATGCCGTATTTCTCCAGAATGGGCCATGCGATCTCATAATTGCTGTAATACCCGTCGTCAATGGTGATGCACACGGGCTTTTCCGGGAGAGAACCGCCATGATACACATAGTCGATCATCTCCTGGAAGGTGACCGCGGTGTAGCCGGCTTCGGAAAGGGTTTTCATCTGCGCGTCAAAAACAGCCGGGGAGATATATGTGTCCGCGGTGACCTCATCCGCAAAATGGTGATACATCAGGATGGGGACATCCTTGGTGTAGGAAGCGTCCTCCGCTGTAGGGGGAGCGGAAAACAGGTCGTCCAGAAACGCCTCACAGTTTTCCGCCGTGACATAGGTACCGAAATTCTCGGGGCGGTATACGTCGTCGTTCCCAAAAATTTCTGCCAGAACCATCGTGCCCACAGCGTTTCGGAAATGGGTGGCGTCGTAGAAGTACCGACTGTCGTAAGACACGGAGGTGCAGCTGAAATCCCAATAGTTCACCACCTGAGCCAAGGCGGTTTTGTATTCTCTCAAAGTCTCCTCGTTATAGATTTCCCACTGAGCAGAATACACAGGAGACGCAATAAC
>JBJFGB010000190.1:0-1826 GCA_051892295.1 Faecousia sp.
ACCTCCAGAACCTTGAAATTGAGCATGACGGACTGGTTCAGGTCCATGCGCTTGCGCCAGTATTCCTCCCACTCGCCTTCGCTTGCGAAGAGCTTCAGCACGATGCGGGCGATCTTGCCGACGCCTTCATCCTTCCAGTTGTATCCGAGCTTCTTGATGCGCCTGCCTATCGCACGCATCGTTCGCTCGATGAAAGACGACGCCCGCGGGCAGACGAGGCCAAGGGCGAGCCATCTGCGCACATAGCCGAACATCGCGTGCTTGGCGCGTTCAAGGTAATTCACGGCCACCGAGTAGCCTTTGCCTCTGATGTCGCCTATGAGGATGTCCAGGTCCTTCTCGGCCTGTTCCATCTTCGCCCTGATGGATTGCTTCTGCTCCTCGGGGACGGCTTCGAAGGATTCCTTCGGCAGCTCGATGGCCATGATGCCGCCGAGACGCTGTTGCATCGGCCTGACGTCCTTGATCCTGCCTCCGTTCACGCGCATCATGTGATACAGGTCGCGTTGCACGTGCCACTGGCAGCGTTGTTCGTCGCCGGCAAGTTTCGCCAGTGACTCGGCAAGGTTGATCTCGCCGTCGCACACGAGAATCGTTCCGTCCGGGAACTTCACCTGACGCCTGGCGAGCTGATCGGAGATGTCCTTCCACGTTTCGTGTCCCGTCCACGTTCCGACGGGAATCACGTGTCCGTCGTTGCGCACGCCAAGCAAAACCTTGATGTCGCCCTTGCGGGCATGTCCGTCCGCTCCGATGCTCCTGCACTTCGTGCCGTCCGCATACAGCACGCCGGGGACGCTTCCCATCACGTCGTCGGGGATGCTGATCTCGTCGGCGTTCGTCCTGATCACCCAGCGACGAAAGGTGGAGTGGCATTCGCGCGCCGCCGTCATCTCGCGGATGTTGCCGGCCGCCACGCGGTAGCTTTCCCGCGCGCACTGCTCGAGGACGAGCTTCTCCAGCTCGTTGGACATCGTCTGGTGCTTCTCCAGACCGCACATGAGCGTGAGTGGCGCGAAGGTCTTTCCGCAGTGCCTGCACTTCACGCGCGTGATGCGGGGCAGGTCGACGATCCCGAGCCGCGTGCGGATCTTGCGCGGCATCGAGCCGTCAAGGACGAGATCCGGGCGCCCGCAGGTGCAGCCGCACTTCGCGGGAAGCGCCTGCCCGAGCATGACCTTCAGGCGGAGGTTCTCGTCGACGACAAGGACGATTTCCTTCATCAGCTCGGGAAAGGCCCTCCTGTTGGCAAGGTCCTCCATGCGGTAGACGAGCTCGTCAAGACCGAAGCCTGTTTCCGATAGACTCACGACGAGGGATGTGGTAATATTGCACTGCATTTTTGCTGATCTCCTGTGTGATAACGAGAGCATCGCAAAAATGCTTTTTGCTTTCAACCGAAAATCACTGCCTGCCAGACCAAACATCGTCAGCGTCAGTTTTCAGCCCGTCTCATCCCAGACTTTGCCACATTACCAACTTTTAAACATTTCTCTCTGCTACATTAATGTACAACGAATAATCCGGCCGGAGGACTTTGTCATTTCAAGGATAGGGATCTGTCCGTCTTTCGTTTTTTTTTGTTCCCCGGACAACATAAGCATCCCCTTGGACGTCTGCAACATAGGGCGCACACCCTTGACTCGTTTCCTCACCAAATCGTTCGGCAAAGACCTCCTCCGCAATTTTCAAGCAGAAATCTAAACTTGAAATGTAAACGCCCCTCTTTACCTCCCCCTCTCCTTTTTGTGGACAATCGGTCAGAACGTTGAATGAATTCAATCGGCACTCAAAAGGCATGTTATTAACCACATAGGGGATACTCC
>JBJFGB010000191.1:0-1816 GCA_051892295.1 Faecousia sp.
AATTTTCTTATATTTATATAAAAGATTTTTAATTTTTTGTAAATAATAACTATTTATAAGTAGATAAGCCATGCTGGTACCATTACGAAAGGCGGTGGAACTGACGGGCTTGTGCGGAAACACTTTAAGGAAATATGCTGACACGGGAAGAATCAGAGTCAAGAAAATCGGCGGCGGGAGGCGTCTCTTCGACACCTCCGACTTGCTCAGCCTCGCCCCGGGCGCAAAGCCCGGGGGCACTCCCGTCGTGTGCTACTGCCGCGTGTCCTCCGCCAAGCAACGGGATGATCTCGCCAGACAAGTCGCTTTCATGCGAAACAGTTTCCCAGACTCGGACATCGTCCAAGATGTCGGAAGCGGACTCAACTTCCGAAGGAAAGGACTGCAGTCCATTCTACGACGACTTCTGCAGGGAGACAAGTTCACTCTTATTGTCGCACATCGAGATAGACTCTGCCGGTTCGGATTCGACTTGCTACAGTTCCTGTTTGAATCAAATGGTGGAGAAATCGTGGTTCTCGACAAAACAGATGTTTCTCCCGAACAAGAACTCACAGAAGATTTGCTCGCAATTCTCCATGTGTTTTCCTGCCGACTCCACGGACTCAGACGCTACGAGCGTCAAATCAAGGAAGATAAGGGTTTATCCGACGACGGAGCAGAAGAGCCTGTTCCGACAGTGGATGGGAGTGTCGAGGAAGTTCTATAACCTTGCCGCCGAATACCTCAACAGGGATGACAAGGACACCGTCAACTGGATGGCAATTGCCAAGACGCTCACCCACGAGCATGTCGCGGACTACGTCAAGTCCGTGCCGTACCAGATAAAGAAGATTGCCGTGCGGGACGCCTGCCAGTCGTTCTACAACGGGACGAGGAAGGCGAAGTCCGGCGGCGGTGGATTCAGGATGCGGTTCCGCTCGCGCAAGGACGCTAAGCAGTCCGTGTTCATCCCCAAGAGCGCCATATCGCAGGAAGGTATCTACCGGACGCTGTCCGGCAACCTCAAGATGAAGGAGCGCAGCCTCCTCAACAACGACTTCGCCGACAGCAGGCTCGTGCTGGATAACGGGCGATGGTATCTCTGCGTGCCGATGAGATTGCATACGGCATTCCATACCTCCGAGAACCAAGGGGGCGGGGATGTCGTGGCAATTGATCCGGGCGTGCGGAGTTTCGCCACGTACTTTTCAGCGAACGGGCATTTCGGGCATATCGGCGACGGTGCGTTCCAGCGGATACTCAACCTCCACTTCAAGATTGACAAACTGCTCGTGCGTATCCGTGACGAGAAGGACAAGTCGAAGAAGGCATCGCTGCGGCGCGAGGTGCGCCGCGCCAGGGCGAGGATAGTCGATTTGGTGGACGAGTTGCATAACAAGGCTGTGCGTTATTTCGTGGAGAATTACAACATCATCTTCCTACCGACATTCAACGTGTCGGAGATGGTCAAGAGGGGGACAAAAGAGAAGCCGAGGAAGATGAGGAAGTCCACGGTAAGGGCGATGCAGTCGATGCGGTTCTACGAGTTCGGGCAGAAGATGGAGGCGGCGTGCGCCGCCCGCGGCATCCGATGCATCCGCTGCAACGAGGCGTATACCAGCAAGACGAACAGTTTCACCGGGGAGATAATGCCCAATCTCGGTGGACGAGATAGGTTCCGGTATGACGGCATCGTCATCAACCGGGACATAAATGGAGCCCGCAACATATTGCTGCGGGCGATGAGAGATGGCTCCGCGACGGGGTGCGATTCCCCGTCGATGACTTGTAACAAGGCTACCTTTGGTAGGATTTGTTAACGAAAATCCATCGG
>JBJFGB010000192.1:0-1812 GCA_051892295.1 Faecousia sp.
CCCTTGGGCATGACTACGGCGTATGGACACAGACAAAAGCACCCACCTGCACGGAGAAGGGCGAGGAGAAACGCACCTGCTCCCGCTGTGATGCCTTTGAAACGAGAGAAATTGCCGCTCACGGTCATACGGAGGTCATTGATGCCGCTGTTCCCGCGACCTGTACCGAAAAGGGCAAAACCGAGGGCAAGCATTGCGCTGTCTGCGGCACGGTGATCGTTGCGCAGGAGGAAATTCCCGCCCTTGGGCATGACTACGGCGTATGGACACAGACAAAAGCACCCACCTGCACGGAAAAGGGCGAGGAAAAACGCACCTGCTCCCGCTGCAATGCCTTTGAAACGAGAGAAATCGCAGCAACAGGACATACAGAGGTCGTTGATCCGGCAGTCGCGGCGACCTGTACCCAAGCGGGCAAGACGGAAGGAAAGCATTGTTCCGCCTGTAACACGGTGTTAGTCGCGCAGGAAACCGTCGACGCTTTGGGTCACGATTTCGGCGAATGGACACAGACGAAGGAGCCAACTTGCACCGAACAGGGAGAGGAACAGCGTGTCTGTTCCCGCTGTGACGCTTTTGAGACGAGAGCGCTTGCTGTGGTCGATCCAAAGCATGTGCTTACCGCGGGCACACGGAAGCTGTATATTGGTATGAGTCTTACACTCCTGCTGGAGTACGCGGGTGAGCCGGAAGAGATTCTGTCCACAACCTCGGGCTATACCTGGTATGTTTACGGCACCGAGGGCTATACCGATTTTGTAATGGCAGGCGTTTACGAGAACAAGGTTGTTGCAATTTGCGCCAGCGGTGCGGACTTCAGCTATCGCGGCTGCACGGCATACGGCTCCGTGGCAGAGGCGGAGGAAGGGGATACCTATCATATCACCATACTAAAGGATAAAAATGACAATTCGGCTATTTACGGTATCCTGCTGACGGATAATCAATTCCGTGTGCAATACGCCGCAACCGAGGCCGCGTTGGCGGGAGAGTCGAGAGTGACTTTCCATCTGGCGAATGCGTTCCGAGTCCTGCATGAGGTAAGCATTCTGGAATGGTGCGATAACGCCGCGACCGCCGCGAGACTGCACTGTGAGGATATGGCGACGAACGACTACTGCGCCCACACCAGCTTGGACGGACGGCAGTTTTATACGCGGTTAAAGGAAAACGGCGTGCTCTATCGTTACTGCTCTGAAAACCTGTGTGCGGGCTATTACAGCGGCATCGGCGCGCATAACGCCTGGGTCAATTCCTCCGGACATCGGTCGAATATGCTCAGTACCGACATCAACCGCTGCGGCGTTGGGTTTGCTTACGGGGCGGATTCCTACTACCGGTATTACGCGGTTACGGATTACTATCATACAAGATAAAGCGGCCTTCTTGGCATTGCCATGAAACTCCCTGTACGTCCGGTACATGTCCCCTAAGACCACATAAGCGGCAGTCGGTAGTTCCTGCACGAGATTGCCGCGTCGCTGCGCTCCTCGCAATGACAGAAAAAGGCGACCCCATTTGTCATTGCGAGACCGGTGCGCGTATTGTCGGTAGGGGTATGTCGCATCCGTAACGCTTCATCGTTGCGAACGGCTGCGCACCGGTCGTGGCAATCTCCGGCTGTAGGTTTGTACGCACTCGGTGGTTCCTGCACCGGCGGGGACATGTCACCCGCCCTACAGAGAATTTGTCAACTATATGTAGGTTTGTACGCAGACGGCGCTTCCTGCACAAGATTGTACCCGCAAGGGGCACGCCGCATCCGTAACGCTTCATCGTTGCGAACGGCTGCGCACCGGTCGTGGCAATCTC
>JBJFGB010000193.1:0-6910 GCA_051892295.1 Faecousia sp.
CTGTAGGGCGGGCGACATGTCCCCGCCGCGTGTAGGAACTACCAACTGCGTACAAACCTGTTCATCCCTACCGTCTGTCGCTTACGCGATCGGTGGGGACATGTCCCCGCCCTACAGCCGAAAATCGCACCCTCGCCGTAGGGCGCGACGACCCCGGCGCGCCGGCGCAGGAACCCCCAACCGCGCACAAACTCCCCCTCAATGTCATTGCGAACCCAGTGCGCACACTGGGTGTGGCAATCCCGTGCAGGAACTACCAACTGCGTTCAAACCTGTTCATCCCCACCGTCTGTCGCTTACGCGGTCTTAGGGGACATGTCCCCGCCCTACGGCCGTAAATCGCACCCTCACCGTAGGGGGACGGCGTCCTCGACGTCCAGCCGGTGCAGGAACTGCCGATTACATACAAAGAAATCCCTGTTAAGCATAAACGCCCTTTCTCCATGCCGGAACCGGCGGCTGCCCTGAAAAAGAAAAACGCCGCCGAAATCGGTGACGCAAAAGCAAAAAACAATACCAAGAAATCAGCGACTTCTCCGTTGTCTGGGAGCCCCGCAGCGCAGGGAAGCCTCAGTATGGCGTCGAAGCCAGTGACCGCCGCCGCTGATTCTCTTGGTATCTATATGCCAATTTACCATCAACTTCCGATTCTGTCAAGAGGACGAGCGAAGGAACCTCTGAACAAATCAGCGGATCTTTTGCCGGAATTTATCGGTTCGAAAACCTTGAAATTCACAAAGTATTCCTGTGGTTTTCCAACCTCAATTTGCGGTAAAATCTCTCGCTGACCGCTCTTGCGAATTTATTCAGAGCTTCCATAGAATTTGATAAAAAGCTTTCATAGCTTTTAATAGCACCGAAGGTGCGTCAAATTCTGCACAAGACGGCGCAGCGTGCGTTAGCACGATGCGCGTGTGCATAGCACAGGGGATTTCTGATGAAAGAATTGAATCAAGAATCCATTAGTATCATAACGGGATCACGGAGACCAGCCCGTTGCGTCCAATCGCGCGATAGCAGTCGGTGTAGACTTCAATGACCTCATATCCGCCGCGCATGGCAATTGCGCGAATCTTTTCCATGCCATCCGGCAGCGGAGCCCCTGCCGGATAGTGCTCGAGGATCTGCCCCTCGATATTCAGTATATGAACCTCGTACGGTGCCCCCAAAAAGCATTGGGAGACAAAGCCCTTCAGTTCGCTAAGCGAAACCTCCGGCAGTTCCTCGCGCAGAGCGCAGATAAGGGCTTCCACCTGTGCCTTATTCTGAACATGTCCGCCTGCATCCAGCTTGTGAATCAGCTCCATGTACTTTTTAGAACGGGGCTTCCTCAGCAGCGCATCCTGTGCAGGCTTATCCATGCGCAGGCGCTGACTCCCGGATGTGGACAACTCCGTCTCGATTTTTGACTCTGATTGGTTTTGATGTTTTAACATCGGTCGAGGCATACTATATCTCTCCTTTTTCTTTGAAAAGCATCAAACTTGCTCGTCGGCGGGTCACGGAGAAAACGAACCCTTCCGTGTCACGGGCCCCTTTGTAGGGCGGGGACAGACCGCCGCCGGTGCAGGAACGAACGGCTGCGTATAAACCCGCTATGCCTGCTGTCTGCCGCTTTCGCGGATAGCACTCGCCGCCGTACACAGCTGTCGCCGCAAGAATCCGTATTACACCAAAACCTTGCGCGTTCTCGGCATATTGACCTTTGCTACAGCGTTTTCGCCGATCGGTCTGCCGGACGCCGGAACCGCCCTTGTCTTTCCCCATTCCCGAATCGCGTCGATCTTTTCCGGACTGGTTTGGGAGAGCGGCACAACATTGTTAAACGCCATGATCACATTGTCGCTGTCCAGAACGAATTGATCGTTTGCGATCACGCGGTACGCCAGATCCCTGACCGTAGATTCCAGATCCGCGCCGGTAAAACCGTCGGTCAGCTCGACAATCTTATCCGCCAATTCACCGATAAAGTTGATGTGTAAATACTTTTTCATATACAGCGCAAGGATCTCTCTGCGCTCCTCCGCCGAAGGAAGATCGACGAAGAACAGCTCATCAAAACGCCCTCTGCGCAGCAGCTCAGACGGGAGCATGCTCACATCATTGGCAGTTGCGACAACAAATACCTGTTTTTTACACTCCTGCAGCCAGAAAAGGAACTGACCGACCATGCGGGTAGAGACGCCTCCATCATTGGACTGCCCTGCACCGGAGAGACCCTTTTCAATCTCATCAATCCACAAAATACAGGGCGCGACACTTTCCGCTGTAGCCAGCGCGTCTTTCAGCTGCTGCTCCGACTGCCCGACATAGCTGCCTTGCACGGTTGCAAAGTCCAGTCGATACAGCGGGAGCTTCCAATTTGCCGAAATAGATTTCGCGGACAGGGACTTGCCGCAGCCGGGGACGCCGACAAGCAGGATACCGCGCGGCGGCTTCAGCCCCTTTGCCTTCAACTCGTCACGCTTTTCGGGACTCAGCAGCGCCTTTTTCTCCTCCAGCCATTTACGCAGCCCGGCCAGTCCGCCGACATCCTTGACATTATCGTCTACCTCGATCTTCTCTAAGCCCGAGATATCGGAAAATAAGCGGTCTTTGGCGAAGCGCACCTCATCAATATCCGCCCGGGTAATGCTTCGGTTCGCGATTAGCGCAGCAATGACATTAATCGCTTCGATCTTCGTCACGCCCGTCAGGAGGGAGGCGACTTCCCGCACATCCAAATGATCCCATTCAATAGGGATCTCCGCGCGGTAATCGTCAATATACTCCCTGACGATCTCATACATCTCATCCTCTGTCGGAAGATCCAGCTTGATCAGCATACCAAGCCGCTGTAATTGATTCCAGATTGACCCGTTTGTAAATGCGATGATCACGCCGCCGGTCTCATCCGCCAGCGTCGCAAGCTCCATAATCTGCCGGGCATCGTCGTTGTCACAGCTCAGATCCGGTGTTTCCGTCAGGATGAAGGTCATATATTGCTTCCGCTTCATCTGCTCGCTGATATATTCGATTGCGCCGTAGACCGATCGTTCGTCACTGACGACCTTCCCCGAGCCAAGCTCATAAATACCCTTTGAGAGCGTATGAACATAGAAGGACTGCGACAGCTCCTCGGAAACCTCCTTTAAAGCCTCCAGCGCCCGCGGTCTTTCGATGGTATGGATCGCGATAAAAGGAATTCTCGCGATGGAGTATCGCTTGAGAAGCTCCTTGCATTGTTTTACATCAGCCATATTGCTACCTCTCAGAAAACATCCACTCTGTTGTTTTTGACAATGGAAGCCAGTTTACCGGAGCGATCCCGCTTTGCGGAATTTTCCAGAGACTCCTGCATTTTTTTCGCCTGTTGGAGAACCAGATCACGGTATTGCTGTCTATCCTTTTGCGGAATGACGGGGAGATCGACCGTTTGGGAGAGAAACGCCAGCTCCCGCCGCAGCGAGAGCAGCGCACGCACGATATTGCGTTCCTGACCGGCACTTCGTCCCATATCTCTTTGAAATCTGTCGATTGCCGCATTGATTCGTGCGTTGACGACCTCGACGAGCTTGCGTGTAAATCGCTCCGCTACGCCGGCTTGCCATTCGAGCGTGCCGCACTGCATAGCCTGCAGCACCGCTTCATCGTCCTCCTTGCTCTGCAGCGCCTCAAAAAGCACCACCCAGTCGGAATAAATGCGGGGTGCGGCATAGTATGCCAACGCGTTCACCGCCTTCTTCTGACCGCCATCTGCGGTGGCTCAACGGACCACTCCGGCAAGCCCTTGGCAAAGGCACAAGGCGGTTCAACATAGGGCTTGGCAGGCGGTGCAGCCTGCGCGTCCGCTCCCGCGGCAGCACCGGCTTTCGCCGGGTCGGCTTGCGGCTTGTCCCTTACTGCGTCAGTTACAGAGGAATCCGCGGGCTGCAATGCAACGCCATCCGGCGTACTGCAAAAATCAGCGCCGCAAAAAAAGCATTTATTTCGCTTACCCTTGTTGACAGCACCGCATTTCGGGCAGGGAAGCAGTTCTCCGGCAGCGATACGATTGATGAAGCTTGCATTACTCATTGCGTCCATAATATACCCTCCCCTGATTATTCAGAAACCTTGACACGGCGGGTCGAGTCCGCCAGCTTTTTAACATACTGCTCGGGAGCAAGCTGATCGAGGAATTCGATGACCTTTTCGCTTTCTCGATCCTTGCGCGCAAATTCACCGCGGAAATCAACGATCTCAGCGACCGTAGCACGGATAACCTGCTTACCCTGCTCGCGCTTCTTCTCGTACTTGCGGTCGATCTCCTCACGCGCGGAGGTAACGGCTTTCTTTTTTGAGAAATGGTTGCAAATCATCGCAATGCCTGCGATCATGGCAAGTAAGCCGAGCAGCACATTATCCGTAAAGAGCAGGATCAGTGCAATCACGCCCACCGCGATACCGCCGTACAGGCAGAAAGTTTCGAATCCGGAGAGGACATGACTGCTGAGCGCCGAGGCTTTTTCCCGATCAACCAATGCGCTGAAATCAGACAAAAGCTGCCCTTCATTACTGCCGTCCGTCGTTTTTCCGTTGAAGGTGTCAACATTGATCTCAATCTCATAGGGGATTTTCATCCGGTTCTGCGCCGTAATGTCGTTATATGCGTTGATAATCCAATCCTTAGAGAGCGCGATTGCGAATTTCTGGGTAGAAACACTGGCATGGGAGCTTTCCGGCTTCATCGCGGCATCCGTCAAAAGCTGCGTGAAGTCCTTTTTCTCATGGAAGGCACTTTCCTCCAGCGCCATTGCAGCACTTGCGCGCGTCTTATCGCCGCCGAAGTCAATGATCAGCTGATGGAGACGCTCTTCCTTTCGCAGGGGAAGCTCCACCTCGTCAAAGTTGGAGACAAGGCTGTCCAATATCTCATCCAGCTGGGCTTTTAAGGCATCCGTGGATGCCTCCTGATGAAAGATGTTCATGAAATAGCTCAGAATGTCCGCATGCAGCTGCGCGCCTTCCATGATTTCCTGCAAGATTGGCCAAGTGTGGCTGTACTTCGGTAAATAGGTGTAGCCGTTATCCTGCATCGGACGCTTTTTCAGCGTGATCGCATCGGTCCACTGCTGCGTCTGCTGATTGACGAAATTCGGCTTATCCGCAAGATGATCCATCCACTTTCCGATCTGACGGGCGACAACGCCCTCCGAGTCAGCGCCCAGCAGACCGCCGGCAAACGCGTCCAGAATAATGACAGCGTTGCGATCCAAATTTTCTTCATCTTGGTTGGCAAGGTAGCGCTCCACCCATTTCAGACACGCCTGCTTGCGATTGGCGCGTCTGCACACCAGCGCGAAGAAGAGGGAGGTGTTCTCATCATTTCGTTTGATAGCCTCCTGTAATGCATCCCCCGCAATCTTCGGCTCATCGTCGATCCACGCGGCAAGCGCGATCAGACAGGGCGTCAGCCAATAGTTTGGCGTTGCCAGCATCAGATCCTCTGCCGCCGTTTTAATCGTCTCCTTGCGTACGATTCCTAAATCGTTCGCTTGCAGGATGCCCGTCGTTGTCCGTCTGACAATGTCGTAATGTCCGTATTTCTGCTCCAGCTCCTGACGAATGCGGACAATCTCGGTATGGGAGATCGTAAGCTGCGTTTTATTGTTGTAAGTAATGAGAAAGTCTGCAAAATCCCTCGCCAGCGTCGTAACCTGATCCTCCAGCAATCTGACATTGCCGGCAACCTCATTCACTCTGCCGTTGACGGTTGAAATGCCGCTCGCCACCGTTTGCAGTCCTTCGCCCAGATTGTTCAGCCCTCTCTCAATCGCGCTGAGATTTGCTGCGCTGATCACATAATCCGCCATTGAATCACCCTCTATCTCCTTTTTTATTTTTATGCTTTGTCTGAACAAAGCAATTCGCTCCATTTACAGGCACGGGTAAATCGGGATCTGCCGAGCATCATTTGGCTGCCGGTGCAAACAGCAGGCGCATGAGCTTGACGATCGCCCAAATGATAATAAACGACGGCGCAAAAGCGACAATGATCTGAGAGATACTTGCCGCAGATGCCGCAATGGAACCGAACCGCACCTCAAGAATATAGATCAAACCTAAAAATACGAATGACCGCAAAATCGCGCTGCGGATGATACCGAACAAACGATTTCTGGAAAATGCGATGAATGATACCACAACGGCTGCCGTGATGACATTTCTGCTGGAAAACCTCGAATAGATCAGCAGTGGCACACCGGCAACGGAGGCAATCGAAACAACGGCAGTAACGACATCCATAATATCACGATATACGCTGCTCGGCTTTATGATGTAATTCATAATGAGCATCGCGATCAGCGCCGTTACAAATCCGGCAAGGATATTTACAAAGTCCCATCTTCTATACCCCGGATTGCTGAGCGGGATCAGCTCGACCAGCGCCATTAATATATTGAGAAGCACCAGATCCAAAAAGGGCTGAACGGCGGCAGAAAAATTCTGTTGCAGTAAAGCGTGCAGAGAACCATAGTCGGAAATCTCATTGACAAAGGGCAGCCCGCTGAAAACCTCAAGTGGAAACAACGGCGAGTCGGAGGTCGAGAAAAAAATCATCAATCCCGTAAAGAGAACGATCAGGCCAAACGCCGATGCGCCGTTTGCATCAAGGACCGAAAAGCCCGTCGTTCCGAGTCTGCCGACCACACCGCATAAAAATGTCAACGCAGCAAGGATCAGCGTAACAATCAAAAAGGTCAGGATATCCATAGCGTTGGTGCTCCTATCCCATGTCTCGAAAATTGAATCAACTCAAAAATTCGGTCTATTATGAACATTATATGAACTCTGTCGAAAAATGTCAATACGCTTGCCGAAAATTGCTAACATAGGTATGTGTCAAGTAAATATTGGCAATCTTCCTTTTTCAAAAACCAAGTGAAAA
>JBJFGB010000194.1:0-29233 GCA_051892295.1 Faecousia sp.
TGGTGGGGGAAGGTGGATTCGAACCACCGAAAGCACTGCTAACAGATTTACAGTCTGCCCCCTTTGGCCACTCGGGAATTCCCCCATATGCGGTTTTGCCTGTTTCAGAAGCACTGTGGAGCCGGTAGACGGACTCGAACCCCCGACCTGCTGATTACAAATCAGCTGCTCTACCGGCTGAGCTATACCGGCATCTCAAACAGAGCATGATTATTATAACGAGGAGGACATGGTTTGTCAATACTTTTTTTCAAATTTTCAAAAAAAGTCAGATTTCGGTGGAGGCGCAATAAATGCGGGAGCTTTCGCCCCACGGGTGGTAGCCCGTTCCGAGATACGCAAAGCCGTAGTGCTCATAGTAGCCGATGTGGTCGGTACAGAGATACAGCCGCCGGAAGCCCGCTTGATATGCGTCCGCTTTGATGCGCTCAATCAGCAGCGAACCGTAAGCGTGACCGCGATACGCTTTCTCAATATACAGCGCGCAGAGCCACGGGCAAAGATCCATACGGCTGATAAAATCGTTCGTAATCAGTCCTGCGCAGCCGACAATCTTCTCTCCGTCCATGAGCAGGTACCACTGCGGCAGGGGACTTTCGGCAGTCAGGCAGCTTCGCATACAGTCGTCATAGACCGCCATACTGTCCTCAGACGCCCAATGCGCCTGAAAATAGGCGATAAATTCCTCCAAACGAGCGGGTTGCTCCCGCAATGACAAGATCAGCATGTTCAATACCATCTCTTTCCTACGTTTCAGCAACGGTTTCTTCACAAATCTCAGCCGTGTGCGTCCCTTGGTTAATCTATCACGCCGGAATCGCTCTGTCAAGCCGATAAAAGACGGTTTCCGCACAAGATTGCCACGGCGCAAGCGCCTCACAATCCGCACGCGGAAAACACACCACGATAAACAAAACAGCCCCTGTAGGGCGGGGACATGTCCCCGCCGTCCGCGAAGCGGCAGACGGAACAAACAAGCATGTACGCAGTCGGCAGCTCCTACACGCGGCGGGGACATGTCCCCGCCCTACAAAGGGTTTCATGACAATGACAAAAGGCTGCCCCAATTGTCATTGCGAGGGCGCTTGCGGTCGTGGCTGCGCAGCCGTTCGCAAGGAACAAGCGTTACGGCTGCGACATGCCCTCTGCACAGCCGTTTGTGACGAAGGAGCGCTACGGCTGCGGCAGAGCGAGGGATTTCCTCCGATAGAGGCGGAGATCAATTCTCCTGCATGACGCTCTTCAGCGGGGTCTTTTTGATCTGCGCAGCATAGCAGAACAGGATTACTTCGTAGGACACAAGGAACGCTGCAAGAGAAATCCCGAAGACGGTAAAATCGAAGCTGTATTCCGGTATGGTGCCCACCTCTGCAAAGACGATCGTCACCATGAGCTTGAGTAGAAGATACTGATAGAGTGTGCCGAGTGCAAAGCCGATATAGGATACGGGACGGTAGCCGTCCAAGACCGCGTGGCGGCACTCGCGCTGCGAATAGCCAAACACACGCAGCATGGCGACGGTTTTTGCGTTCGCGCGCACCACGGCGCTCAGAGACAGCAGCAGGGTCGTAAAGGCGAGGATCAGTCCGATGCTGATAATCATCCACGCGAAGGTATTGCTCGCCAGCTTTTTCATGGAAAAGGACATCTGCGTCATTGCCGAAAAGCAGAACGCTGAAAACCCGACGAAGAACACCACGGATTTCTTGCTCCGCAGCACGTTTTTCCGCAGCTCTCCTAAAAAAGGTGCGTCGGGTCTTTCCTTCCCGTGACGGCGTGTGCGCTCCTGCGGGCGTTCCTTCAAAAGGTCAAGGACGGGGCGTTTCAGACTGCGCGCGGCATACAGCACCGCCGTAAGGCTGTAAAATGCCGCAGGCACAAGAACCAAGAGGCAGGCCAGCAGCGGATGAAAGCGCACGCTGACCGCCGGGAAATAGCCCTCTGCGTTTTGCAGTTCATAGAAGCGCGGCAGATAGGCAAACGCTGCGCCGTAGCCCACCGCGCAGCCGACAAAAACGCTCAGTCCAAACACCCAAAAATGCTTGGCAAGCGCGCCGTTGGCATAGCCGAGTGCCTTTAACAGCCCGAGATTCGCGCCGTGTGTGTCAATGTAATTTTTCACATAGAACAGCAGCATGACCACCGCCGTGACACCCAAGCAGCCGCCCGTCACGGCGCAGGTGACCTTGCCCATCGACACCTGCGCGGTATAGAGCGCCATGGCCGTCTCCGTAGCGACAGCATTCTTGACCGTGACGATATCCAGTTGATAATTCAGAAACAGTGTGCAGACAAAGACCGCGCAGCAGGCAATGATCGCGATGCCGAACAGCTTGGCGGCATCCTTTGCTCCGATGACCATGCCCTCACCACCCAATCTCATAGGCGGACTTGCGCGTTTGGTTGACATAAGTTTCCGCAATGCGCCCGCTGTTCATGCGAATGACGGTGTCCGCCATCTCCGCAATATTTTGATTGTGCGTCACCATGACGATTGTGAAGCCGCGCTCCCGATGCAGCTTGGACAGATAGTCCAGCACCTGCCGTCCCGTCGCCTCGTCGAGCGCGCCGGTCGGCTCGTCCAAGAAGAGTACCTGCGGCTTTTTGGCAAGGGCGCGGGCAATGGCAACGCGCTGCTGCTCTCCGCCGGAAAGCTCGCTCGGGTATTTTTTCAGCTTAGCCTCCAATCCGACGGCGCGCAGAATCTCCTGATAGTCACGGTTTCCCGCGAGGTCTGCGCCCATGCGGACATTTTTCTCCACCGTCATATCGGGCAAAAGGTAATACTGCTGAAAGATAAACCCGACGGTTTTTCGGCGGAATGCGGTCAGCGCACTGTCGGACAGCGCTGTAATTTCCTCCCCGTCGTAGCGGACGCTGCCGCTTTCCGGGCGTTCCAGCCCCGAGAGGATATTGAGCAGCGTAGACTTGCCCGACCCCGACGCGCCTAAAATCACCGTAAAAGCGCCCGTCGGGATCGTCAGGCTGATCCCCTTGAGCACAGGATTCCGACTCTCCCCGCTGCCGTAGGATTTTGTTATGTCCGTTGCCTCAAGCATAAGTTTTGCCTCCGTTTTTTGCCTGAAATTCTTTATTTTCATTATACACGGCGGTCATTTCTTGTCAAGAAAAAAAGCGCCCCTCGTAGGGCGGGGACATGTCCCGGTCGTTCCGCGAAGCGGCAGGCAGTACAAGTACTCAGGTTTATACGCAGTTCGTAGTTTCCTCACAGGCGCGTCAAGGATACCGCGCGCTACAGCTTTTAGGAGAGTTTCTGCACAAGATTGCCACGGTGCAAGCGCCTCGCAATGACATAGGAGGGCAACCTATTTGTCATTGCGAGGAGCGCAGCGACGTGGCAATCTTTTTTCTTCCTTTATACGTAATCGATAGTTCCTGCACGAGATTGCCACGCCTCGTTCCTCGGCTCGCAATGACACAGAGGGGGAAACCGGTACGCAGTCGGCAGTTCCTACACGCGGCGGGGACATGTCCCCGCCCTACAATTGTTCTCGGTGATATTCGCCGTGGGCGAGTAAAATTGCTTGGCAGTGATATTTGCTGCGCAAGTGAGATTGCCTGCGGCAGTTTTTTACGAAAATTGAAAAAAATAACCCCCATGGGGGCTTAAAATGCGCGGGTTTGGCTGTTACAATGATGGCATAGAAAGAAAGAGAGGTACAGCTTATGCACATGGCAGACGCGTTATTGGCTCCTGCGGTTGCCGCGACAATGTATGTCGCCTCCGGCGTGACGGTCGGCGTTTCCGTCCGCTCGCTGCGGAAGGACGAAAACACCGCGAAGCTCCCCACAATGGCGGTCGCCTCGGCGCTCGTCTTTGCGGGACAGATGATCAACTACACCATTCCCGGCACCGGCTCGTCGGGGCATCTTTGCGGCGGTATGCTGCTGTCCGCCCTGCTTGGTCCGCAGGCGGGATTTTTATCCATGGTCGTCATTTTGGCGATCCAAGCGCTGTTCTTTGCCGACGGCGGCTTGCTTGCCCTCGGCGCAAACTGTTGGAATATGGCGTTCTACGGCTGCTTCGTCGGCTATTACCTGATTTGGCGCCCAATCCTGCGCAGTAAGGCAGCGTCACGGGCGGCGACGCGGGTGAAGATCGTGCTTGCCTCCGTCCTCGGCTGTGTCGTCACGCTGCAGCTTGGCGCGTTTTCCGTCGTGTTGGAGACGACGCTCTCCGGCATTACGGAGCTGCCCTTCGGTGCATTTGTCGGCGTGATGCAGCCCATTCACCTTGCCATCGGTCTGATTGAGGGCTTGATTACCTCCGCCGTGCTGCTGTTTGTCTATGAGGCGCGTCCGGAGCTTCTAACGGAGGTCAATACGGACGGCGTCAAAGGTAAGTGCTCGCTCAAAACGACGTTGATTGTTTTGGCGGTCGCAGTTGCGGTGATCGGCGGCGGGCTGAGCCTGCTCGCAAGCTCCAACCCCGATGGTTTGGAGTGGTCAATGTTCGGCAACACCGAGGCGGGTTACAGCGAAAACATGGGACTCGACGAGGAAAACTATGGTGTCTCCGGCAAGGCGGCGGACACTGCCGCAGCAATTCAGGAAAAGACCGCTCTGATGCCGGACTATGCCTTTGCAAACAGCGACAGTCCCGCAGGCACAAGCACGGCAGGCTTGGTCGGCTCCGCCATTGTCGCAGGGATCGCCGCGCTGATCTGCCTGATCGGCGGCTTCTTCCGAAAGAAAAAACAAGCTGCAAAAGTCAAGAATTCATGATATACTAACAGAGCCGTCCCTCGGACGGCTCTTCTTCCGCTTTTCCTTGTAGACCGGGGACATTTACCCGCAACCGCGCAGCGGCAGACAGTACAAACGAACGGATTTGTACGCAGTCGGTAGTTCCTGCACCGGCGGGGACATGTCCCCGCCCTACAGAGGCTTTCATGGCAATGACATAACAGGCTGCCCTGATTTGTCATTGCGAAACCAGTGCGCACACTGGTTGTGGCAATCTCGTGCAGGCACTTTCTTCTGCACAAGCAAAACCCAAAAAAGGAACCAGACTTATGGATAAACTCTCTCATGCGCAGGCGGAGCTGCGGGAAATGGACGCTTTGGCTGCCGAATGCTCCCCATTACACCGTCTGCATCCGCTGTGCAAGCTGCTTGCCACGGTGGTCTATATCGTCACGCTTGTGTCCTTTCCTAAATACGCGCTGTTTCCGCTCATCGTGATGGCGCTGTATCCTGTGCTCCTGTTTCAAATCGCGGGTATTCCGCTGCGGCTCTGCTTTCACAAGCTGCGGTTTGTGCTTCCGCTGGTATGCGCGGTCGGGCTGGTCAATCCGTTTCTCGATCACACGCCGCTGTTGCTGCTCGGCAGCCTCACGGTCACGGGCGGCGTTGTGTCCATGCTGACGCTGATGGGCAAGGGCATCCTTGCGCTGACAGCGTCTTTCCTCCTGATTGCAACCACGCCGATTGACACGCTTTGCGCCGCCTTGCGCAAGCTCCATGTTCCCGCGATTTTGACGACGCTGCTTCTTTTGACCTACCGCTACATCGGTCTGATGTTGGAGGAGGTTTCCGTCATGTCGCAGGCCTATTCCCTGCGCGCGCCGGGGCAGAAGGGGATTCACATCTCGGCGTGGGGTTCCTTTTTGGGGCAGCTTCTGCTGCGAAGCATCGACCGCGCAACCGAGTTATATCACGCCATGCTGCTGCGCGGCTTTCAGGGTAATTTCTTTTATGCGGAGGTGCCGCCTTGCAAGGCATCCGGCATCGTTGCAACCGCCGCGTGTATTGCGGCAATCCTCTGCGCAAGATTCGTGGATATTACCGGGCTTTTGGGCAGCCTGTTTGTGAGGTGAGCGGAATGATTGAATTTCGAAAGGTATCCTTCTCCTATGACGGGGAACATCCCGTGCTTGAGGAGCTGTCCTTCACAATAGAGAAGGGCGAGAGTGTCGGGCTGATTGGCGCGAACGGCGCGGGAAAATCGACCCTGATGGAGCTGCTCCTCGGTCTGCTCAACGGCACGGGCGAAATTTTGGTGGAGGGCATGCCAGTGATAAAGAAAAACCTGCCGTCCATCCGTCAAAAGCTGGGCTTCGTTCTACAGGATTCGGACAATCAGATGTTTATGCCTACGGTCTATGAGGACATGATCTTCGGGCCGCGCAACTACGGACTTTCCAAGGAGGAAGCGGAGCGCCGCGTGGACGAGGTGCTTGCGCAGTTGGATTTGACGGCGTTAAAGCACCGCCATAATCATAAGCTCTCGGGGGGCGAAAAGCGTATGGCAGCCATCGCGACGATTCTCGCCATGCAGCCGGAGGCAATTTTGATGGACGAGCCGTCCACCGCCTTAGACCCTGTCAACCGCCGCACCGTCATCCGCACCGTAAACGCCCTGCCCCAGACGAAGCTAATTGCCTCCCATGACCTCGACATGATCCTCGACACCTGCGACCGCGTGATTCTGCTCGCAAACGGCAAGATTGCAGCAGACGGCAAAGCGGATGCCATTCTGCGCGACCGGGCGCTCCTCGAAGCCAACCGCATGGAGCTGCCCTTCTGCTTGCAGGGCTATCACAAAGGAGGCTGACGATGCGCCCGCTTCCGCAGCTTGCAACCGCCATCATATTAATAAAAAACGCATACAGCGATACCGCTGTATGCGTTTTGTATCGTGAGAATCTAATGGTCAGAGTATGCGGTCAACGGCTTCGCAGGGCCTTTGAAGCAACCGACGCAATGGGGCGCTATCCTTTTTCCGCAGGCAGAGAAGAAATGCCGAATACCGTCAGCAAAAGCCCTGCAAGAAACAGCAGCACGTTCGGCAGAAGAAGTGCGACGTCAAAGTCAAGAAGAAACAGGTTAAACAGAAGCAATACCACGCTGATCAGCAGCATACACATGCCAAAAAAGACCTTTAAAACCTGCTTGATATAGCGCCGATCCATTCCGTTTTACCTCCGAATTTCAGATACTTTTAACTGTATTATATTTCCTGCGCGCGGACTTGTCAAGTATCGGGTGACAGAACAGCGCGCACGTTTTTCGGGCAGCCGCCGATGCTTGCTTCCTGCGGGCATGGAGGCGCAGCGATGCTTTCACAAAAAAACACGCAGACCTGCATTTGCAGATCTGCGTATTTCACCGATCGAATCGGCAATCAGTCGAGAATATCGACCGTGACGCGCTTTCCGTCGCGCTGGGCGACGGCTTTGATGACGGTGCGGATCTCTTTTGCAATACGACCCTGTCTGCCGATGACCTTGCCCATATCCTCGGGCGCAACGCGCAGCTCAAGCACCGTATTGTCTCCGTCCTCTCTCTGCGTAACCGTGACCGCGTCGGGTTGATCGACCAGTTGTTTTGCCACGTAGAGCAAGAGTTCCTCCATCGTAAAGCTCCCTTCTATTAAAGGACGTTAGCCTTTTTCAAAAGAGCCTTCACG
Source organism: Faecousia sp. (assembly GCA_051892295.1). Taxonomy (GTDB): domain Bacteria; phylum Bacillota; class Clostridia; order Oscillospirales; family Oscillospiraceae; genus JAZOXB01. The sequence continues at coordinate 7,433 of JBJFGB010000194.1, forward strand.
GTGTCGGTCGGCTGAGCGCCGTTCTTGATCCACTGCTGTGCCTTCTCGGCGTCAACGGTAACGGTGGCGGGCTCGGTCAGGGGGTTGTAGGTGCCGATCTCTTCGATGCAGCGGCCGTCACGCGGGCTGCGGGAATCCGCAACGACGATACGGTAGTAGGGAGCCTTCTTTGCACCCATTCTTCTCAGTCTGATCTTAACCATGGGGTTTCACCTCCAAATTTTTTCTCAAGTATTTGTGATTTATCGTCAGACCAAACGGTCTAATGATCTTTTACATACCCGGCATGCCGGGGAAGCCGCCCATCTTGCCGAACAGCTTACGCTTTTTGCCGCCCTTGCCGTTCATCTGCTTCATGAGCTGCTGCATCTGCTCAAACTGCTTGAGCAGGCGATTGACATCCTCGACCTTTTGACCGCAGCCGAGGGCAATGCGGCGCTTGCGCGAGGAGTTGAGGCAGGCGGGATTTTCGCGCTCATAGGGCGTCATGGAGAGGATAATCGCTTCAATACGGGAGGTGGCATTTTCATCCACCTGCACGTTTTTCAGAGAACCCATCCCGGGGAGCATCCCTAACAGCTCCTGCATCGAGCCCATGGACTTGATCTGCACAAGCTGATCGTAAAAATCCGCAAGGGTGAATTTGTTTTGACGCAGCTTCTGCTCCAATTCGGCGGCTTTCTTCTGGTCGAGTGCCTGCTCCGCCTTTTCAATCAGCGTCAGCACATCGCCCATGCCCAAAATGCGGGACGCCATGCGCTCCGGGTGGAACGGCTCAATCATGTCAAGCTTCTCGCCCGTGCCGATGAATTTGATGGGCTTGCCCGTGACGGCTTTGACCGAGAGGGCAGCGCCGCCTCTCGCGTCGCCGTCGAGCTTTGTCAGCATGACGCCGTCAATGTCGAGCCATTCGTTGAAGGACTGGGCGGCGTTGACCGCGTCCTGACCCGTCATGGCGTCAACGACAAGCAGAATTTCACTCGGCTGAACCTCCGCCTTGATGGACTTTAACTCGTTCATCAGGGCTTCATCCACATGCAGACGGCCGGCAGTGTCTAAGAAAACCATGTCGTTGCCGTGCTGCTGGGCGTGGCGGATGGCAGCCTTGGCGATTTTGACGGGATTTTCCTGCCCCATCTGGAAGACGGGAATGTCAAGCTGCCCGCCGACGACCTCCAACTGCTTGATGGCGGCGGGGCGGTAGATGTCGCACGCGACGAGCAGCGGGCGCTTGCCCTGCTTTTTGAACAGACCCGCGAGCTTTGCGCCGTTGGTCGTCTTGCCCGCGCCCTGCAGACCGACGAGCATCACGACCGTCGGGGACTTGGGCGAGATGGTGATGCGCTGGTTTTCGCTGCCCATGAGAGCAATCAGTTCTTCATTGACAATCTTAACGATCATCTGTGCGGGTGTCAGGCTTTCAAGCACATCCTTGCCGACACAGCGCTCGGACACGGATTTGACAAAATCCTTGACGACCTTGTAGCTGACATCCGCTTCCAAGAGAGCAAGACGAATTTCACGCATTGCTTCTTTGATATCGGACTCGGACAGACGCCCCTTGCCGCGGAGCTTTTTGAACGCGGCGTTGAGCTTAGCGGTCAGACCTTCAAATGCCATAGTATTACTCCTTTAAGGAAGAGACAGCGGCAAAGATGCGCTCGGCGCTTTGCCGCACGGTGGGATCTTCGTGGTGCAGCAGGGGAGTGGCGGCGGCGATGATCTCCTTGCGGAGCATTTGGAGACGCTGCGCCTGCGCAAGGCAACCGGTCGCTTCCTCCATGCCCCGCAGAATCGCCTCGGTGCGGGAAATGGTGTCGTGCACGCCCTGACGGGAGATACCCTCCTGCTCCGCAATCTCTCCGAGGGAGAGGTCTTGGTTATAGTAGAGGTCGAAATAGGTCTTCTGCTTTTCCGTCAGCATACCGCCGTAATAGTCGAGGAGGAGGGACATTTTAAACGCTTCCTGTTTCATCCCAACGCCTCCTACAGCCTCATTGCCCGGCTATTGTACAACATTCTTCCCTGCTTGTCAAGAGAAAAAACTTGACACCTGCACACAAATTTGTTTTCCGTAGCAGCGGTCGGCTGATAGCCGCCTTACAAGGGTGCCTGCAGGAGATTGCCGCGTCGCTGCGCTCCTCGCAATGACAGATAGGGGTAGCCTGTCGTGTCATTGCGAGGCGCTTGCGCCGTGGCAATCTCATACTGGTACTTTATTCAACGAATCACACCCGATCATCCACATCCGCCCGCGGGCAGGGACTGCGATTCGCCGGAATTGCTTCCTAACTACCGCTCCTCTGCGGTGAAGGCCTTACAGAACGGGCGTAGGGGGCATTCGCCGCATTTGGGGCTGCGCGCGGTGCAGAGGTCGCGCCCGAACAGGACAATCCGGTGGCAGAAGTCGGAGCTTTCCTCCGGCGGGAGGATGGCGCGGAGCTGCTTTTCGACCTTCTCCGGCTCCTTGCCGGAGGCAAGCCCGAGACGGTTGCTGATGCGGATGCAGTGCGTGTCGCAGACGACGGAGCCGGGACGGCGGTAAATGTCGCCCAAGAGCAGATTCGCCGTCTTGCGCCCGACGCCGGGCAGCTGCAACAGCGCCTCCATCGTGTCCGGCACCTTGCCGCCGTGTTCCGCGCGGAGAATCTGACACGCCTGCACGATATCCTTCGCCTTTTGGCGGTAAAAGCCGCAGGAATGGACGTAAGTCTCGACCTCGGCAATGTCCGCGTCGGCGAAGGTGTCAAGGGTAGGGAAGCGCGCAAAGAGTGCGGGCGTGATGAGATTGACCCGCGCGTCCGTGCATTGCGCGGAGAGCCGCACCGCGATCATCAGTTCATAGTCCTTTTCATATTGCAGCGCGCACAGTGCGGAGGGGTACCGCTCCCTGAGGGCTGCGATGATCTCATTAATGTATTCCATAATAACACCGCCTTTTCGACGATTATAGCATACTTTGACCGGGAAGGGAATTGCCTTTTCCTGCAAAATTCGATATAATCCCAGTGGGTGATGTTTATGAACACGGAAACGCTTGGCGCATGGAAGCCGCTTTTGCAGCAGGAGCTGTCCGCGCCGTATTTTGCACATTTGACTGCCCGTGTCGATGCCGCAAGGCAGGAAACGGAGGTCTATCCTCCCGCGGGACGGGAGTTTTTCGCGTTGGAGAAAACGCAGCCGCAAGCCGTGCGCGTTGTAATCTTGGGGCAAGACCCCTACCATGAGCCGGGGCAGGCGATGGGGCTTGCCTTTTCGGTGGCGAAGGGAACCGCGCTGCCGCCGTCACTGCGGAATATCTATCAGGAGCTGCAGAACGACCTCGGCATTCCGCCTGCAAAGTACGGCGACCTGACCCCGTGGGCGGAGCAGGGCGTACTGCTGCTCAACACCGTCTTGACCGTCGAAAAGGGGAGGGCAAACAGCCACGCCGCATGGGGCTGGCAGCGGCTGACCGACGCGGTGATCTCCGCGACGAATGCGCTCCGGCAGCCGGTCGCGTTCGTGCTTTGGGGCGCGCAGGCGCAAAAAAAGGCGGCGCTTGTCCGAACACAAGCACCGCGATTATTGCTCTCCGCGCCGCATCCAAGCCCGCTCTCGTCCTACCGCGGCTTTTTCGGGAGCAAGCCCTTTTCCAAGATTAACACCTTTTTGCAGGAAAACGGCGAACCTCCGATAAATTGGTAACTCTCTCTGTAGGGCGGGGACAGTCCTAAGCCGGTGTAGGAACTACCAAGTATGTATAAACTTGTTCATGCCTGCCGTCTGCCGCTTACGCGGTCGGCGGGGACATGTCCCCGCCCTACAGCAGATGTTTTATTCAAGGGGTCAGGGAATTGCAAACAGGCGCTTGGCGTTTTCGGTGGTGATGCTGCCGGCTTCCTCGGGGGAGATGCCCTTGAGCTCGGCAATCTTTGCCGCGACGAGGGGAACATAGCGGCTGTCGTTGCGCCGTCCGCGATAGGGTTCGGGCGCCATGTAGGGGCAGTCCGTCTCAATCAGAATGCGGTCAAGCGGCAGCGCCTGCACCGCTTCGACGGCTTTGCGCGCGTTTTTGTAGGTCACAACGCCCGTAAAGCTGATGTACCAGCCCCGCTCGACCAGCCAAAGCGCCAGTTCCTTCGAGCCGGAGAAGCAGTGGAACACGCCGCGCGCGTCGGGATGGCGTTTCAAGATCTCCACCGCGTCGCCGTGCGCCTCCCTATCGTGGATGATGACGGGCAGCTTTAATGCCTCGGCAAGCTCCAACTGCTGCTCAAACGCGATGATCTGCCGGGCGCGGGGCGAATTCTCATAGTGATAGTCCAAGCCGATTTCCCCGATGGCGCGCACTTTCTCATGCCCTGCAAGGCTGCGGTAGCGGTCGAGCAGCTTGCCGTCTACCTGGTCGGCGTTGTGGGGATGGCTGCCCACGGCGGCATAGACAAAGGGGTAGCGTTCTGCCAGTGCGACGGACTGTTCGGAGGATTCCAAATCGCAGCCGACGTTCATGAGCAGCCCGACACCGTGGTTTTGCAAATCGTTAAAGATTTCCTCGCGGTCGCCGTCAAAGCGGTGGTCGTCCATATGACTGTGTGAATCAAAATACATTATATCGCTTCCTCCAATCGGCGGCAGGTGAACAGGATCACCTGCCGATTTTTTGCTTCCTCCCGCAGCACCCGCAGGGCGGCGGCAGCGCGGGTATCGTCGAAATTGACCAGCGCGTCGTCCAAAACCAGCGGCGCGTCGTCGGGCAGAAGTTTATGACACATGGCAAGACGCAGGGCGAGGTACATCTGATCCGCAGTGCCGCAGCTCATGGCGGCAGCGGGACGCATGACCGTGCCCGTCTCCTCGCGCACCGAGAGCCGCATATCCGGCGCAAGCAGGAGCCTCGGATATTTTCCCTCGGTCAGCTCCGCTAAGATTGCGCCTGCCTCGGCGGTGATCTGTGGGGCAAAGCGGGAGCGAAGGGCCTCATCCGCCTTTTGCAGCGCAGCCAACGCCAGTTCAACGGCATCACTCTGCTCCCGCGCCTGCGCAAGCGCCTCCTGCAAACGCTCCGACTCTGCCTCTAAAACGATGGGATCGCCCTTCGCGGAGATCGCACCCCGCAGCGCGGCAAGACGTGTTGTCAAATCGCTGCATTTTTCCGCCGCACGGCGCTGCTCGTAAGCAATTTTTGTTTCGTCAAAAGTCAGTGCCTCGGCATCCTCCGCCGCGTCCTCCGTCTCGTCCAGCAGGAAACGCATGGTGTCACACTGCCTGCGCAGCCCCTCCAAAACGCGGTTCTCGCCCAAAAGATGCTCATGGGCACGCTGCGCGGCGGTGATCGCCGCGCGGCAGTCCGGGGCGGTGCGGCAGTCGGGAGCGAAACGGGCGGTCGTTGCAACCAACGCGTCAACCTGCGCGGCAGCGTCCTCGACCGCCTTTTGCAGCGCCTGCTTTTTCGCCTCCGCCTCCGCGCATTCCGCACCGTAAGCTTGCAGTGTCTCCGTGTAACGGGAGGACAGTGCTTCAAGCTCCTCGCAGTTTTCCACGCCGTAGCGGGATAAAATCAAATCCGCTTTGTGCGCGCTCTCCCTCGCGCGGGTCTTGCGCCGCGTGATATACACAGATGAGACGCACAGCAAGAGCACGCCGATGCCTGCGACGGCAAGCCCCAACGGCAGCAGGACAAAGCACAGCCCCACGCCCGCCAAAAGGAGCAGGGTGGCAAGCAGCAAAAGGGGAAAGGCTTTCGCTGCCTTGACGGCGCGCAGCTTCTGATATTCCAGCGCGGCATCGTGCACCTTTTCCCGCGCGGTTTCCGCATCCATGCCTTCAAAGCACTGCGGCACTGCGGGCTTCGGCACATCGCTGACATAAAACGCGGCTTCCATCCTTGCCGTCTGCAAGGCGCTCTCCGCCGCGTCCAGCTCCCGCCGCAGATTGTGCAGCTCCCGCTCCGTCGGCAGCGTTTCCACCGTCTCGCGGAGCTTTCTGCAAAGCAGCTCCTGCACGTGCAGCTTCTGCGCCGCTTCGCTGTATGCAACGCGCTTTTTGGCGTTCTGCGCGCGGGTGATGCGTCTTTGCAGGGCTTCCAAATGCGCGGCTTCCTTTGCCGCCTCGTCGCGCTGCGCGGTCAGAGCAAGCGCTTCATCCTGCATTGTGCGCAGCTCCGTCAGCGTTTTTTCCACTGCCTGCGCCCGCTCGGTCAGCCTCGGAATGCGTCCGGTGCGCCCCGAGAGCCGATTCTTGACGGCGCGCAGCTCCTTTTCTAACTCGGAGTAGGATTTTGCGCCCTCTTCGCCTGTGGAGACCAATGCGTTCAGCCGCTGTTCCAGCGCGGCATCGCCGGTCACGGCAAGCCCGAGCTGGCGGATGAACGCGGTTCGCTCAAAGACCGACCGCTCGACGCCGCACAGGGTACGGCCGCAGTTCTCCGCTGTCAGCTCCGGTACGCTTGCGCCGCTGTCCGTCTCATAGGCGCGGAAAACGCCCATCGGGACGCGTCCCTTTGTGGTGCGTTCGATTGTAATATGCCGCCCGTTCCATAAAAGCTCCATCGCGCCTTCCATCGCGCCGCCGTCCCACGGCTTATAGCGCTCCTTTGCGGGCAAGCCCTGATTCGCGGCACCGGCGCGCTCGGAGGTGTCGATGCCGTAGAGCATGGCGACCAAAAACGCGCTCCAGGTCGATTTTCCCGCCTCGTTCGGCAGACACAGGCAGTTGAAGCCTTCGTCGAGGGTCAATTCGCCGTGCAGCTTGCCGAAGGAGGCACGCATTTTGAGAATCCTCATATCCCTGCCTCCCGTCCGTCCATGAGATTGGTGACCAGTCTTGCAGCCAAGGTGATCGTGCGGCGGCGTGCCTCATCTGCGGTGTCATATTGCGCTTTCAGCGTATGCAGAAAATGTCCGCGCAGCGTGTCCTCGCCGGAAGCCGCCCAAAGCGCTTGCTTGGGATAGGTTCGGTCGCGTATGGAGAGACTGTAAAACGATGGCGCGAGGATGCTTTCCAGCATATCCGTATCGGGGCGCTCCGCTTCGCCCGTCAGAAGAATGCGGTAGCAATCCTCCCGCGTTTGCTCGGGCAAGGCGGCGCGAATGGCGGCGAGGGGATCGTCCCCTGCCTCGACAGAGAGGATCTCATACCTTCTTGTCGGGATCGGGACGAAATCCGTTTGACAGCCGCCTTTCTCCAAGGTGACGCGCAGCGCGCCCTTTTGACCGCACTCGTCGAAGCCGCGCCCCATCAGACAGCCGGGCATGGCGCAGGTCGTTTTGCCGCACCGCTTGACAAAGCCCGCGTGGATATGCCCGAGGGCGAGATAATCCAGCCCGGAAAAGGCGATATCCTCGGGTGTGATCGGGTTGTAGGGGGAATTCGGCTGCAAGTCGCCGTGCAGCACCATGAGATTCAGTGCCTCCGGGTCGCGCACGCGGAAGCCGGTAAGCAAATTCGGAGCCTCCGCGCTCGTGAAGCCCGCGCCGTAAATATCGCAGTGCAGCGTCTCCAAATGCACGCATTCTATCTCGTTTTTCGTGAAGATATGGACATTTTCGCCCCAATGCTCCGTCAGATACGGAGAACCGCTTGACACAAAATCATGATTGCCCGGGGCAATGAAAACTTCGGCATCGACTGCGGAAAAAAAGGTCTTCAGCGCGTCAATCGTATCCTGATAAACCCGCGCGCTGTCAAACAGGTCGCCCGCAAGCAAAACAAAATCACAGCCGCGGCACGCCTTCGCCAAGGACGCGAGTGCCTGCCGCTGCTCCCTGCGCCGCTGCACCGCCTGCTCCGCTGAAACGCCGGAAAACGCAGCGTCCAAATGCAGATCCGCCGCGTGAAGGAATTTAATCACTCAGCCTCACCCTTTCTATATCGGTGCAGCGCCCCGTGCTGCCGTCCACCGTGAAAATGCAGCCCTCTAATTTGCAGGGACCGGGCGCAGGCTCGTAGCGCCCGGTCAGGTCGCCGCGAAACTTTTTGTAGGACAACTCGGGACGGATGCCGAGGACGGAGTCGCGGGGGCCTGTCATGCCGAGATCGGTCAGATAACCCGTCCCGTGGGGCAAAATGCGCTCATCCGAGGTCTGCACATGGGTGTGCGTACCCCAAACCGCGCTGACCTTGCCGTCGAGCATCCAACCCATCGCGAGCTTTTCCGAGGTCGCCTCCGCGTGCAGCTCGACAAAGATCAGCTTTGTCTCCAATCGGCTTAAAATGCGCTCCACCTGCAAAAAGGGATTGTCCGGCGTGTAGTCCATGCCGCACCTGCCGATCAGGTCGATTACGGCAATCTCTCCGAAGGAGCGCCGATAAATGCCCCAGCCGCGTCCGGGCTGCTGCGGCGGGAGATTCGCAGGGCGCAGGAGCTCCCGCGATTGAGCCATATAGGGAATCAGCTCCCGCTTGCCCCATGTGTGGTTGCCCATGGTAATGACATCTGCACCGGCGTCGAGAATTTCGTCCGCCTGCTGCGGTGTCAGCCCCAAAACGGCGGTGTTTTCGCCGTTGACGACGCAGAAGTCGATTTGCTTTTCCCGCTTGAGCGCGGGGAGCTGGGCTTTCAAATAATCCAAACCGCCGCTTGCGACCACATCGCCGACGGCAAGTAATCTTAGTTCCATCGTGTGTTCCTCCTGAAGGATATACTGTTTTCCTCCGTTGCTGCACATTTGTAGGGCGGGGACATGTCCCCGCCGGTGCAGGAACTACCAACTGCGAACGAACTTGTTCATGCTCACTGTCTGCCGCTTCGCGGACGGCGGGGACATGTCCCCGCCCTACAGAGGAGCGTTATCGGTAATCGAAAGAATGCTTTTATTATTATACCGAAAAAAGGCGCGCAGTACAAGCGCTCGTTTCGTCATTTTTCGGCATTGCCGCCGCAAATCCCGCATTTCCCGCTTATTTCCCAAGATGTTGTGGGCGGGAAATAAAATAATCGCAATTTCTTGTGGTTCTGCTCTCCACTTTCGCGTGTTTTCGCATGGGTTTCGCGTAAAATATGAGGCGGGGAGATTCTATTTTTGAAGGGAGGAGATGCGGTGAGAAAAAACCGAGGACTGCTCGAAAGCGGACGCGTGCTCTATCTGCCGATCGGCAGACTGCACCCGAATCCGTCGCAGCCGCGTAAAATTTTTGACCCCGAGGGGCTGCGGGAGCTTGCCGCAAGCATCGAACAGTACGGCATTTTGCAGCCGCTTACCGTGCGGCGGCGCGGGAGCGAATATGAGCTGGTTGCAGGGGAGCGGCGGCTGCGTGCAGCAAAGCTGGCAGGCTGTACTGAGGTGCCGTGCATTTTGCTGACGGTGGATGAGGAGCAGTCAGGTATGGTTGCGCTGGTGGAGAACCTACAGCGGCGCGACCTTGATTACATCGAAGAGGCGGAGGGACTGGCAAGGCTGATGCGGCTGTATCACCTGAGTCAGGAACAGGCGGCGGCGCGGGTGGGAAAAAGTCAGAGCGCCGTCGCCAACAAGCTCCGCATTCTAAGGCACAGCCCGCAGGTGCTTGCCGAGCTGCGCGAAAACGGACTTTCCGAGCGCCATGCGCGGGCGCTGCTGCGGCTGGAAACGGAGGAGGAACGGCTGGAGGTGCTGCATACCATTGTGAAACAGCAGCTGAATGTGGCAAAGACGGAGGCGTATATTGAGGCGTATTTGGAGAAAAAACGTACGCAGGAGCCGAAGCGGGGACTGCGCAAGCTCATCGTGCGGGACGTGCGGCTGTTTCTCAACAGCGTGAACCATTCCCTCGAGCTGGTACGCGGCGCGGGCATTGATGCCCAGGCAAAACAGGAGGAGACGGACACGGAGATCGTTTTGACCATCCGCCTGCCCAAACGCGCAGGGTAGAGGACCGAGGGGCAGTGAACAGTGAACAGTGAATCGTGAATGGCGGCGGTCTGTGGAAAGCTGCAGCGCGCGGCATCCTTGATGCGTCTGTGGGCAGACTTTTTGGCTAAGGGCTAAGAGTGAATGGTGAAGGACTGTGGTGTACTTCGCACGATTAAAAAATATGGATTGGCTACCCTCATCTGTCATTGCGAGGAGCGCAGCGACGTGGCAATCTCTTGCCGATTTCTGGTACGCAGTCGGCAGTTTCTGCACCCGGCGGCTGATAGCCGGTCCTACGGCGTGAGCTGCCAAACTTCTCGTAGGGGCGGATAGTATCTTCCTGTGTAGGAACTGCCTTCTGCCGCTTCGCGGTCGATTGGGAGGAGGAAGCGCTTTCTTTTAGATTTTGCCGTTTTTGCCCGCTGCGCCGCGCGCTTTTTTGCCGCGCGGCGGTATTTTTTTACTTTTTCGGGCGGAGGGGAAATTTTTTTTCTGTTTTTTTCGATTTTTTGCGGAAATTATTTGCAAAATCAGAACAGATGTGCTATACTTTTTGGGCAATTAAAATCTAAATAACAAAAAATGCCTGAAACGGTTGTGAAATGCCGTTTCCAACACACGAAAGGGGTTAAACAAAACTATGCACAAGTATGTATACCTGTTCTCCGAAGGCAATGGCTCCATGCGTGAGCTGCTCGGCGGCAAGGGTGCGAACCTCGCCGAAATGACCAACCTCGATATGCCTGTTCCGCAGGGCTTCACCATCACTACCGAAGCCTGCGCCAAGTATTATGAGGACGGGCGCAGCATCAACGACGAGATCAAGGCTCAGGTCTACGAGGCTCTGGCAAAAATCGAAGAAATCAACGGCAAAAAGTTTGGCAGCGCGAAGAATCCGCTCCTCGTCTCCGTCCGCTCCGGCGCCCGCGCTTCCATGCCCGGCATGATGGATACCATCCTGAACCTCGGTCTGAACGATGAGGTCGCTGCCGGTCTGATCGAAGGCAACCCCACCCCCGCGTTCACCCGTTTCGTTTATGACTCCTACCGCCGCTTCATCCAGATGTTCTCCGATGTCGTCATGGAGCTTCCCAAGAAGACCTTCGAAGTTATCATCGACGAAGTCAAGGCAGAAAAGGGTGTCAAGAATGACATCGACCTCGACGCAGACGACATGAAGAAGCTCGTCGTGCTGTTCAAGGAACACTATAAGAAGGAAAAGGGCGAGGACTTCCCCACCGATCCTGCCGATCAGCTCATGGCAGCCATCAAGGCAGTCTTCCGCTCCTGGGATAACCCCCGCGCCAATATTTACCGCCGCATGAACGGCATCCCCTATTCCTGGGGCACTGCCGTCAATGTGCAGCCGATGGTCTTCGGCAATCTGAACGACAAGTCCGGCACGGGCGTCGCTTTCACCCGTGACCCCGCCACCGGTGAAAAGGCACTCTTCGGCGAATACCTCATCAACGCACAGGGCGAAGACGTCGTCGCCGGTATCCGCACGCCGAGCAAGATCTCCAAGCTGCAGGAGGATATGCCCGATGTCTATAAGCAGTTCGTCGATATCGCGACCAACCTCGAGAACCACTACCGCGATATGCAGGACATGGAGTTCACCATTGAAAACGGCAAGCTCTATATGCTCCAGACCCGTAACGGCAAGCGCACCGCCGCTGCCGCGCTGAAGATCGCCTGCGACCTCGTCGACGAGGGCATGATCTCCCGCGAGGAAGCCGTCATGCGTGTTGAGCCGAAGCAGCTCGACGCTCTGCTGCACCCGCAGTTCGACGCCGCTGCCCTGAAGGCAGCCGAAGTTGTCGGCAAGGGTCTTGCAGCCTCCCCCGGTGCAGCCTGCGGTCGTGTCGTCTTCACCGCTGAGGACGCAAAGGCTTGGGCAGCCAACGGCGAGAAGGTCGTTCTCGTCCGTCTTGAGACCAGCCCCGAGGACATCGAGGGCATGGCAGCCGCAGAGGGCATCCTGACCGTCCGCGGCGGCATGACCTCCCACGCAGCCGTTGTCGCCCGCGGCATGGGCACCTGCTGCGTCTCCGGCTGCGGCGAGATTGCCATGCACGAAGAAGAAAAGTACTTCACCCTCGCCGGTAAGACCTACCATGAGGGCGACTGGATCTCCATTGACGGCTCCACCGGCAACATCTACGGCTGCGCCATCGCCACCGTTCCCGCAAGTATCAGCGGCAACTTCGAGCGCCTGATGGAGTGGGCGGACAGCTTCCGCACCCTCCGCGTGCGCGCCAACGCTGACAACCCCCGTGACACCGCGCAGGCAGTTGCCTTCAAAGCAGAGGGTATCGGTCTGTGCCGTACCGAGCATATGTTCTTTGAGGCGGACCGCATCAAGGCTGTGCGCGAGATGATCGTTGCCAAGACCGTTGAGGCGCGCAAGGAAGCGCTTGCAAAGATCCTGCCCTATCAGCAGGGTGACTTCGAGGAGATGTACCGCGAGCTGAAGAACCGTCCGATGACCATCCGTTACCTCGACCCGCCTCTGCATGAGTTCCTGCCCACCAAGGAAGAGGACATCGCAGAAATCGCGGAAGAGCTGAACATCAGCATTGAAGAGCTGAAGGAAGTTATCGCCTCCCTGCACGAGTTCAACCCGATGATGGGTCATCGCGGCTGCCGTCTGGCTGTCACCTATCCGGAAATTGCCGAGATGCAGACCACCGCTGTCATCAACGCCGCCATCAAGGTCAACAGCGAGTTCCCTGAGTACTGCATCGAGCCGGAAATCATGATCCCGCTGGTGGGTGAGGTCAAGGAGCTGAAGTACGTCAAGGATGTGGTCGTCGCAACCGCCGATAAGATCATCGCGGAAGCGGGCGTCGAGATGAAGTACAAGGTCGGCACCATGATCGAGATCCCGCGCGCCGCGCTGACGGCGGACGAGATTGCCAAGGAAGCCGAGTTCTTCTCCTTCGGTACGAACGACCTGACCCAGATGACCTTTGGCTTCAGCCGCGACGACGCGGGCAAGTTCCTTGAAGCGTATAGTGATAAGAAGATTTATGAGTTCGACCCGTTTGCGCAACTCGACCAGACCGGCGTCGGTCGCCTGATTAAGACCGCTGCGGAGCTCGGCAGACAGACCCGTCCGAACCTCAAGCTCGGCATCTGCGGCGAGCATGGCGGCGACCCCGCTTCCGTCGAATTCTGCCATAAGGTCGGTCTGGACTATGTCTCCTGCAGCCCCTTCCGCGTCCCCATCGCCCGCCTCGCCGCTGCACAGGCTGCGATTAAGAACAAGCGCTAATCAGAAATTCGTGCTGACAGCGTAGGAAATACACCATAATAAATACGGTCACACAGTTCATCGGAATTGTGTGACCGTTCTTTTTTGCCCGTTTTACAATGAAAAAAGTTGCATTTTAGCCGCTGCTTTCGATTTGCAAGCAGCGGCTTTTTTGCTTGAAACCTAAATTCTCCCGAAATGATCCAAATAGGCGAAAAGAGCCTGAGGACCCTTTGCTGCCGCAGGGCAAAAACTTTTCACAATTTAAGGCGAATTCTTCGCACGGGAGAGCGCTCCTATATGACCAGCCCGGTTCGTCAGCGCTCGATTCGGATCTGCATACCGTTTTCTAATGGTTCTTCGGCATAGGTCACGATATAGACACCGGGATCCAGGGGCTTGATGGCGGTGCGGGCGTCGTCGCTTTCAAGAATGGTGACAGAAGTACGCTCCAGGTAATAGCGGTATCCCAGAGGAGAATCCTCCGTGGCAAGGACAAAGACATACGCCTTGCCTTCGTTGTCGCGGAAGACCGCAGAATTTGGAACCGTACATTCGTACCGCACGGTCTCCTGAACGATGGTCAGCGTCATGATCTGTCCCGGTCGGACATCCGTTACGGTAAAAACAAGGGTCAACCCGTCTTCCAGATCGCCGCTGACGGGGAGAATCTGCAATAGCTGCGCCTCATGCAGGAGACCGTCCCCGCCGGTATACTGCGCCGTATCTCCGAGATGCAGCTTTTGCGCAGCTTCTTTTGTGACGGTATAGCGGAGCAGGTAGGATTCCGCATAAGCCTGCAGGATACACAGCGGCGCCTTTGCCGCATAGACGCCGCCCTCAATGACCGGCAGTTCCGTTACCACCCCGTCACAATCTGCATATAAGGTCTTTTCGCCCAACAGCGCCTCGGCAGCCGTAAGCTCTGCCAGCTTTTTGTCAAGCTGTTCCTTTTCGTGGGAAAGGCGCATCTGCGTCAGAGTATCGACCCAGCCGCCCGCTGCGGCAACGGAATAATTGTAGTTAAACTCCGCCTCAGCATACTCCGCCCTCAGAGCCTCGATTGTGCCGTCATCCTGCACGATTACGTCAAGCAGTGCCTCTCCCTCCCGGACAACGTCGCCGGGTGAAACATGGATGGCAAGCACCTGTACCGGAAGCTCCGGAATCAGCCGCACTTCTCCTGCGGATTCCACAATGCCCGTGCCGGTGACGTAGGGTGTGATCTCACCGGAGCGGGCATTCTGCACCGTGACAACCGGCAACGAGCGGTTCATGATCGTCTTGGAAAAGAAGGTCAGGATCAGAAGCAAAGCCAGAAATGCAGCGCCGACGATGCGGATCACTTTTTTTCGGGTCATACTTCGCCCCTCCTAACCGTCCATGTCGCTGACAGCGCTGCTCTCGCAGAGATCCTTTTCCCCGTAAAGGAACAGGAGCAGGCATGGAACCAGATATACTGTGGCAGCGGCGAAAGTGACGCCGACCTCTCCCGCTGTGATCTTGTTTAGGAAAACAGAGAGGGGATGCAGTGCCTCATCCTCAAGCAGGATCAGCGGCTGTTCGACCATCCCCCAGTAATCAAAGAACACCAACAAGCTAACGCCCATCAGACTGCTTTTGCACAGGGGCAGGCAAATGCCGGAAAAAATACGCCATTCACCGGCTCCATCAAGGTGCGCAGCCTCAAAATAGCTCTTTGGGATTCGCCGCATTTGTTTTGTGAGCAGATAGACGGAGAAGGGAGAGAAAATCCCGGGCAGAATCACCGCCCAACGGGTATTGAGAAGCCCCGTCCATTTGGCAAAGAAATAATTGGGTACCAGAGTGACCTGATAGGGCATCAGCAGCAGGATGATGTAGCCAAAAAAGATCATGGTCCGGAGTTTGCCGCGATAGCGGGCAAAGCCGTAAGCGGCAAGGGCTGCCACCGCAAGCTGAAACAGCGTGATCGGCACGACCAGAAGAACGGAATTCCAGAATTTTTGCAGATAATCCGGGCTTTGCAGCAAAACCTTGGAATACTGCTCTCCGGAAACAACATCCGGAATCAGCTTGATCTGCACCGGTTCGGTGATGTACTGCCCTGCATCGACTGCATCACCATAGGTGTACTCTACCTCACGGCTGCTCATAAATGATGTGCAGAACGTGAGGACCGTGGGAAAGAGAAACAGCAGCGCCAGAATCGTGCAAAGGGTCAGACGCATGGCAGAAAACAGTTTTTTCTTTTTCATCGCTCCTCCATATCCTTGCCGAATCGGGATTCCACAAAGTAAAGCACACCGACGATCAGCAGCATGGCAAGCGCCAAAAGAATGGCCGCGCTGCTTAGTTTTTGATAGTCCATGGAATGAAAGGTGTTGTTCATAAAGTGCTGCAACAGATAGAGTGCCTCGCCGGGGTACGCGCCTGCCAGCAGATATACCTCACGGAATATTTTCATGGCACTGATAAAGCTGATTACGGTGACGAACAGGATGGTCGGGGAGATGTAATACAGCTGGATTTTGAAAAACCGCCGCCAGCACCCCGCGCCGTCCACCGAGGCCGCTTCATTGATCTCCCGCGGGACGCCCGCCAAGGCCGACAGGAACAGCAGCATATGATAGCCGAGGTTTTTCCAAAGGTACAGCAACAGGATCATATATCGCGCGGCACCGGAACGGAACCAGTTCACGGGATTAGCGCCGAGCTGTGTCAGCAAGGCATTGATCGTGCCGTTGTCATGAAACAGTATCCGCCAAATCATGACCACGGATGCCACCGGGACGAACAGCGGACTCAGGATTGCCGTGCGGAATTTTGATTTGCCCGGCAGTTTCTCCTGCAGCAGCAGGGCCAGCAGGAGGGAGAGAATCACTGCGGAGGGAACGGCAAGGGCACAAAGGATACCGGTGTTCTTCGCTGCCAGACAAAAAGCATCGTTTTGAAGCAGCCGGGAGAAATTTTCAAGACCGGCAAATTCCTTGCTGCCGTAATCCGTCAAGGCGTAAAAGACCACAACAGAGAAGGACAGGACAAACAAGATCACCGTTCCGAGCAAGCTCGGTGTCAAAAATAGGGCGCTCTTTCCGCGCACAGTGCGCAGCCTGTTTTTCAAACCACTCTCCCTCCTTACGCAAAAATGTGTATTCTTGAGAACTTAATCGCCCTGTTCCGCCAGGTAGATATCCACCCGTGACTGGATCCGCTGGGCACAGGTGGTGACATCTATGTCGCCGCTGAAATAGGCCCCGGTCTCCTCATAGATAATACGCGTGACCTCTTGACTTACACCGCCGAGATGATCTGCACTCTCCACCAACGCATACAGACGCTCTCCGGTGTTGCCGGAAAAGGTCTGCGTGAGCTTGCGCAGGGGGAAACAGGGATAACTGCTGACAGGGTAACTGTCCACGCCAAGCATCTCGTAGTATTGCTCCGAGAGAAGGTATTCCAGGAACATTTCCGCGTCCTCCATGGAGCCGCCCTCGCAGACACCTACATAGCCGAAGCCGGCATCCTGGATCGCCAGGCCACTGTAAGGGCTGAAGGGAGAAGAATGCCAGACGGCCTTTTCCCCCATGGGGAAATAGTCTTGGTCTGCCCAATAGATGTCGGACTTGCTTGAAATACTGCTGAATTGCAGCTTTTTCCAATCAGGCACGGCTCCCTCTATCATCTGCTGCATTTCTACGTTATCCGGGCTGCAGTAACCGTTGCAGTATTCCAGCAAGCGCAGAAAGCTCTCATCCAGGAACCCATCCGGCTGGTCCAGCCATGGAGAAATACCGTCTTGCAGGAGGCAGGTTAAAACGCTCTCTTTATAGCTATACAGATAAATATGGTTTTCCTCAGAGCAGGCAAACAGGCTGTCAATGCAGCCGATTTCGATGCTCTCCGGCGTCACAATCCCGCTCAGACACGGAAACGGCGGGAAGTAATACAGCCCGTCCTCCGTTCGGCAGGCATCCAGGATGTTTTGAAACAGCTCCTCCGATTGCAGCAGCGCCATGTCGTCCAGGGGTGCCAAAACCCCTTTTCCCGCATAGGAGCGCAGTGCGGAGACATCGCCCGTGCAGATAAGGTCATATTGCTCGCCGGAGGCAATGGACAAATTCAGCGTCTCCGGGGAGGAAAAAACAATCAGGTCGGCTTTGAAGTCTGTGCTGCTGCGGTTAAAGGAAGTGACGGCATCTGCAAGCATGGAGGGAGCTTCGGAGCCATAGGTGGCGATACGAAGCAGACGGGTGCCGGTATCTGCGTCCGGTGTGAGCAACGCCAGGGAATCCTTGAGGGCAAGGAGCAGAGAACCGTCCTGCCGTGCCTCCATCCAAACCACACTGTCGCCCCGGATGCCCAGTGAGATCAGAGAGGTGACGGTGCTGAGAAGTCCGTCGGCATAGGAGTAGACAACATCTCTGTTGATAAAATAGAGCGTTCCATCCAGAGCACAGGCGGCGGTGATATCCGTTTCCAGCGGCAGCTTCTCACCAAGGACGAGAGCGTCCTCACTGTCGAGCCGGCAAAGGTAATTCCCGACGGTTTCCCAACCGGCAGACGCTTGGTTCTGCTCCGTGAGGAACGCATAGACGGCACCGCTCTGCTCGAAAATACAGGCAACATAGCATATATTGCCGTCGGTCTCCGGTACGGGCAGGGGTAGCTCACCATATCGCGTAAAGAGGCGACCACCGGTAAATGCGAATACTCGCCCCGCCGAATCCTGAAGAAGTGAGGCGTCAAGGGAGAGGGGTGTTTCAAACAGCACCTCACCGGCCTGCTCCACAACGCCGAGATTGGTGAAATCATCCTGCCACCATAGCAGGAGAGAATCCCCTTCCGCAAAAGCGACAGGATGGTTGAGTACATCTTCCGAAAGGACGTTTGCGCCGGCAGGCGTTAAGTCTTCATTCAGCGTGATTAGCTCGTAGACATAAGGGTTGCTGCCCACGCGGCAAAGAACGGATAGCCCGCTCTGCGTGCGCTGCATGGCGCAAATCTCATAGGCTTCGCCGGAGGTGACCGGGGCATAAAATGCAACCGAACAGGTCGCGGTCTCTCTGCCGGATGGCGCCGCTTCATTGCTGCAGCCTGTCAAAAAAAGAGAGAGAAGGAGACAGAGGGCAAGAAGCAAACAAAGGGCGTGCTTCTGCCGGGTGCTTCGAAAAACAGCTTTCATCATCGTTACCCCTCTAAACGGTACAATCCAAAATGATGTGCTTCCCCATCGTTCGGGTCTTTTCCATCATCATTTTATTTCAAATTTGCATCATGCGAAGAGCTAACGATGCAAACCGGAATACTGATTATTGTTCAATGGTATTAGGCTGGTGGATTATAATGCCGGAATTCGTGGTTGCGCTGACAAACAGTGCTGCATTTAACGCTTTGCCCACCAAATGGGCAATTTTGTTTTCCTGTTGATTTTAGTTTTCACAAAATACCCTCCCAATTGACACCATTTGTGCCTGATATATTTGAATAGTACATTAATATACGCTAAACAACAATAGTGCTGAAGGAAAACGACATATTCGGTGCTAAAACGTTCTATTGCTACTGTTCATTTATAAATTTCACTATGTTACAGAATTATTCTGCTACATATTACCAAAATTTGTTCCATCCGTCTTTCAATCCAAGTTCAATTACTATGTGATCATCATCACTTAGGTGTTTACCTTCTTTGTAGTTTGTGATATGATTGAGGCAGTCTATAGAGCTTTGTGCTTTCTGTGTTGACCCTTGTTAGCAGATGGAATGTAATGCAGAGTACCCCGCAATAGAACTTTTTTGATAAAATACACAGCTTTATCGGTCTATTACAGTTTAGCTTTTATCACGTTGAAAGAAATACAACTATGTAAAAAATTCTACTATAGATTGTTGCTCTTGAAGGCTTGAATTGGTTCAATTGATGAGGTGATTGATATGGAGATAGACTATGCGCGTCTTGGACGGCGAATTGCAAATAGGCGCAAAGAGAAGGGACAGCGTCAAAATGCCTTAGCTCAAAAGATAGGCGTATCAAATAACCATCTTTCCAGCATTGAATGCGGTAAAGAGCGACCAAGTCTTGAGGTTTTGATCAGTATTTGTAACGCCTTAGAAGTAACGCCAGACTATCTATTAATGGGAAATATGCATTCCAGTCATGTTCCACAGAGTATCATAGAAGGGCTGCAGCTTTGCACAAGAGAGGATGTTTCGCTAATTTCCGGCATTGTGAAGCTTCTGATAGAGAGGCAAAGTGAGTCGTGGAATCATGACAATTTTATTTAGGCCTGTTATCATAACTAAAAAATCTAATGGATGTATATGTTGCTTTGTGCTACCTTGTTTCCAAAGGGGAAATGCGCATTGCCAGGATGAGGGGGTAATACGATGCGGGTGATATTCTGTGATGACAACACCGCTGATTTGGATCAGATGCAAAAATATGTGGCAGATTTTTTCCACAGATTTGGTACTGCTCAGCCTGAATACGCTGCATACACCAGTGGAGAGACCCTCATTGCGCAGGAAACACAGGCTGATATTGCTTTTTTGGATGTAGAAATGCCGGGTATGAGCGGGATCCACGTCGGTGTGCATCTGAAAAAGTGGAATCCAAATATCAAAATATTCATTATCACTGCGTATCCAGATTATTTGGACGAGGCAATGCGTTTTCAGGTGTTTCGGTATTTGTCTAAGCCGATTGACAAAAACCGCCTTTTTCGGAATTTGAAGGACGCAATTTACCAATACAACATGGACACCGTCGAGTATCCCATTGAGACGGGAAGCGGCATCTTGATCTGTCGTGCGGAGGATATCGTCTGTGTGGAGACAAGTCAACGTAAGACAAAGGTTTTTACAGTTGATGGAGTTTTGGAAAGCACACAGAGGATGGAGCATTGGCTGAAATTGCTGACGCTTCCGTGCTTTTTCTCACCGCACCGCAGCTTCATTGTGAATATGAAATATGTCCACTTCTTCTCCAAAGACACAATTTTGCTGCGCTGCCACGGAATGGAACGAACGGCTTTCCTGACTCGTCGCAAATACACACAGTTCAAAGATACATTCCTGCTTTTTTTGGAGAGTACAAAATGACGGCCAGAATTTTGTGTTACCTTTTGATCTATCTTGCAGAAGCAATCATCACATGGCAGTATTTTGAGCACCTGTTCTCCAGAAAACGCAAGCCTCTTATGCTGATGGGTTGCTTTGCGGTGTTTTATTCCGTCCTTCTTTGCCTATTCTCTGTTGATACGGTGGCCCTCAATGCTGTACTTTATTTTACGGGGAATCTGATTCTGCTATTTTTGAATTATCGCTGTTCTGTTAAAACTGCGGTATTACAAACCGCCTTTGTCTGCTTTGTATTGCTTCTGACAGAGCTGTTGTCCTCCCTGCTTTTAAGCGGGTTGTTCCAAGGCTTCACTGCATATCGTTCCAATCTTTCCATGCTGATTGCCATGGCGGTCATCAGTAAGCTGCTGTATTTTGCAATCACGACCATTTTCGCACGTGTATTTTCGTATCAAAAGGACACCGAAGACGAGCCAAAAATGATGCTTCTTTTTTGCGGAGTGCCTGTATTTTCTTTGCTGGTAGCACTGGCTTGCGTGTATCTCGGTTTCCATTTTGGATTTACGCAGGCATCGGAAATTTTGGTGGCAGTCAATATGTTCATTCTGTTGGCAGTCAATGTGGCGATGATGCTATTATATCAATATCTGAGAAAGACAAATCAGGAAAAAACGCTGCTTCAGCTAAGCCTTCAAAAAGAGCAGGCAGACATGGCGTATTATCATGTGCTGCAAGAGCAGACGGAATCCATGAAGATCCTCATTCACGATTTCAAGAACCACATCCGTACCATTGGCAGTCTTGCCAACGAATGCCGGAATGCTGAGATAGTGGAATACACCGCAAAGCTGGAAGAAAGCCTTCCGATGAAAGATTCAATTCGCCGGAGCAACGATGTGATTTTGAATCTGATTCTCCATCATACTGCGGAAGAATGCAAAAACGAAGGTATTGACTTTCACTGCGATGTTCGCGAGGGGTGTGTAACTTTTTTGGATGCGCCAAGCAAGACCGCATTATTTGATAATCTACTATCTAATGCTGTAGAAGCAGCAAAGGATTCAGAGAAACGAGAAATTGATTTTTCCATAAGCCGGAGTTTGAACCAGTCATCCGTTATTATTACGATGGTCAACTCTTGCGATACGGCACCAGAAGTGGATGGAAGTGGGCAATATCGTTCAAAGAAAAAAGATACCATCGTTCACGGTGTTGGAATGAAAAGTATTGCAAGGGTCGTAAAAAAATACGGTGGAGTATCCACAATGTACTATGATGAGAAGGCAAGAAAAGTCCACTGCGTTATACGATTTTCCTTGCAAACAATTGTAACGACAAAATAAACACTTGAAAAATAAGCGGTTGAGCAATGAAGTATATGCACTGCTCAACCGCTTTTTGTGCAAATGACCATTTGAACGCAAAAAAGGCATTTTCGTGCAGTTCGGATTGAAAAATAAAAACATATAATTTATAATGACAACGAAGGCTTTTAGAAAAGCTAACTCATGGAATAATAGACGCTAAACAGGCGTTTATTATTAATTTGCCCAATCACAAACTGTTTGGGCCCACAGTTTGTGATGAATATGAAAGTGTTATGCTGAAAGCTGACTTTGAAGTGTACCCCATGTCAAGGACAATTTTGAATTTTAGGGGGTAAAAAATACC
>JBJFGB010000195.1:0-1772 GCA_051892295.1 Faecousia sp.
AAGAATGCGTTTCATTTGCATTGCCTCCCGATTTCAATTTGTTTCTCGCAGGAAGATTCACAGTTATTATATAGCCTGACCCTTGTAAAGTCAATGAAAAAAGTATAAATTATTTACGAATCAATGACAAAAATGACATTATTTGCTCCACGAATCGACTTTTTTCATTGCCCGGTGAGGGTATTCACCCAATAGCGCTTATGCACCAGAACCCCGCCGATGATACATTTAATAATAACCGTGAACACGCTCAGCGTGTAAAGCGGCAGGATACTCATGTCCGTAAAGTGCGCGAGAAGGTAGGCCAGAGGGACATTCACCGACCACGAAAAGCCGCTGTCAAACAGGAATGTCACCAGCGTTTTTCCGCCGGAGCGCATGGTAAAATAGCTTCCGTGGGCAAAACAGTCAAGCGGCAGGACAAGGGCCATGACCCGGATCAGCCGCGCCGCCAGCGCCTGTATTTCCGGCGTCGTATTGTAAAACCCCGGGAACACGCCGGAGCAGGCGATCATGATAAGGCAGATGACCAGCGCGATCACCGTGCCAAGAACCAGAAGCTTGCGATCCGTATCGACCGCCTTTTCCGTCTCGCCGGCGCCAAGCTCCTGCCCCACCAGAATACTGATGGACGTGCCAGCGCTGAACGCGACCGCGGTGAACAGATCCATCAGGACATAGCCGATATTCAGCGCAGCCACCACCGCGAGTCCGCGCGTGGAATAGATCTGCATGAGCGTCGCCGTACCGATGCACCAGAGCGCCTCGTTTATCATGAGCGGAGTGCTTTTCACAGCCATGTCGCGCAGAAGCTTCCGCGGCATGGGGAAGCCCTCCAGCATCCGCTCGGTAAAATACAGCTCCCTCTTATGCGCGTGGCTCCAGACCATGTTGACCGCCGCTTCGCACAGGCGGGACATAACGGTCGCCACCGCCGCGCCGCGCACCCCCATCACCGGCGCGCCCAGCTTTCCGAAGATCAGCACCCAGTTCAAAAACAGGTTTACCGCGACAGCCACCCACGACGCCGCCATCGGCACCGCCGTTCTTCCGGCCTCCCGGAGCGTCGAGGAATAGATCATGGACAGCGTATACGGGATCATGCCCCACAGCATGACACGTAGGTAGCCCTGCGCGTATGCCATGACCTCCTGCCGTTCCGCCTCGCCGCCGGTCAGGTACAGGCCGATGAGCTGCCCGCCCCACAGCTTCAGCACCGCAAGACAGACGAGACACACCGCCATGGCTGTCACGAACTTATAGCGAAACGCGGCCTTGAACGACCGCTCATCCGCCGCACCCCAGAACTGGGCGCAGTAAATGCCCGGGCCGGAAACCGTCCCGAAAATAATCAGATAGAAAATAAAAAAGAGCTGCCCGACAATGGCAACGCCGCTCATGGAGGCCGTCCCCGTCTGTCCGACCATGATGTTATCCAGCAGCGAAACGAAATTCGTCACCACGTTCTGCAGCATGATCGGCAGCATGACCGTCATGGCCCGCCGGTAAAACGCTCTGTCTCCGATATACATTTTAAATATATTATTCATAGCGGTTCATTCTATCATGGCGTAATGCCCCTGTCAATCACGATAATTTTTATGTAAACTGAATTATGTAAATCCTTTTCCTTCGCACTTTACAGAGTGCACCGTGGGAATGTATAATATTAAAAGTACGCATACTATCGAACACAGAAGAGACCCTGTGCTGACACTGCCGAAAGGAGCCTTATGAATTCTTTTTTCTCCCTTTTGCTGACCGTTGCCATA
>JBJFGB010000196.1:0-1768 GCA_051892295.1 Faecousia sp.
GGGGGAATTCGACCTTCACAGAGCGATGTGGATATGTTCCCTTGGAAAAGCACATTACGGTTTCCACCCCACTCGTCCAGCAGAACATATCCACCGGCTGCACCCTGTCCACCTGATATCCGCGCTCAACCAGCAGCGCAGCGTCTCGTGCCTGTGTGGCGACGTTGCAGCTCACATACACAACCCGTCGCGGACCTGCCTTGGCAATCGCGTCAATCACCGCGGGCTCCACACCCTTTCGCGGCGGATCAATGACGATCACATCCGGCCTCAAGCCCTCGCTGACAAGCATGGGCAGGACATCCTCCGCCGCGCCACAGCGGAAGGAGGTGTTCGCAATCCCATTGCGCGCCGCGTTGGCTTTGGCGTTCTCAATCGCCTGCGGCACGATCTCGATTCCGAGAACCTCATGGCAGTGGCGTGCCATCATCAGGCTGATGGTGCCTGCGCCGCAGTACACGTCGCACACGCGGTCGTCGGGGCTGAGCTGCGCAAAGTCCAGCGCGGTCTGATAGAGCACCTCGGTCTGGGATGGATTCACCTGAAAAAAGGCGGCGGGGCTCAAATCAAAGGTCAATCCGCACAGCTCATCCTTGAGAGTGTCCTGTCCGTAAAGCGTGCGGAATCTACGCCCGAGGATCACGTTGGTGCGCTCCCGGTTCTCGTTCAGGATCAGGCTGACGGCCCCCAACGGCTGCAATTTCTCCCAGAGTGACCTTGCGTCCGGAATGGACGGGCCGTTCACCACAAGCGTCACCATCGCCTGATGCTTGCGGTTGACGCGGATGACGATGTGGCGCATCGTGCCGGAATGCGTTTCTTCATTATAAGAGGGCACATTGTGAGCCTTCATCCATGCCAGGACGGCGCGGCAGAGGTCGTCCGCCGGGGGCATGGCGTTGGGGCAGCGGTCGATGGGGATGATGGCGTGGCTGCGGGGCGCGAAGAAGCCCACACAGGGCTTGTCCGCCGGACCGCCGACGGGCAGCGCGGTCTTGTTGCGATAATGGGTGGGATCTTCCATGCCCAGCACCGGGGGGACGTCGATATGCAGCTTGCCGATGCGCTGAAAGCAATCCTGCACCTGCTGTCGCTTGGCTTCGAGCGTCGCTTCATATGCCATGTGACGTCCGCTGCAGCCGCCACACCGGGGATAGGCCGGGCAGTCGGGGACGCGGCGAACAAGGGAGGGATTGGCGGGCTGCTCCTCTATCCGCCCGAAGGCATAGCGTTTTTCTACCTTTACAATGCGCACGGGTGCGGTCTCACCGGGCAGAAGGCCGGGGACAAAGACGGCCATTCCCTCGTGGCGGCAGACCCCTTCCAGGTCAGCGCCGAGCGTATCAGCGGTCAGGGTCAGAATATCGTTCTTGCGCATGTCGGTCTCCTATCGCATTCTTATCGGAATCATGTGGTTCTGCTCTGCTATATGATAACAGATTCGCAGTCAGATTACAACGGTAATCATCAAAGCTGCATAGAATCCGAACATTTTTTGAATATCGATATCGAATGATCGAATTATTCAAAATGAAAGCTGAGTAAACGCTGCTATAAGTTCGTCAATTCAGAAAGAATCATAAAAATGTGCATTTATCTTCAAATGAGGTGTTGACTTTCTGCTGAAATGGTGATAATATAAACAAGCTGATTCGCGCGGCGAAAGCCAAGCGGCTCAGCACTGAACCTTGAAAACGATACAGAACAAGATAGCGCAAACAAGAGACAGTAATTCCGAATGAGTAAGAACTTGGTCGGGGGAACCGAT
>JBJFGB010000197.1:0-6733 GCA_051892295.1 Faecousia sp.
ATTTTCACTTGGTTTTTGAAAAAGGAAGATTGCCAATATTTACTTGACACATACACACTGCGCGCACGGCTTGCCTGCCTCTTGACTTTTCTCTGTGGATGTGTCATACTAAGATAAAAGAAGGGAGGCGGAGCGGCGGTGAAAAAAGTTGTCCTTGCTGTCGTTGCGTTGCTCGTCGTCGGCGGGCTTGGTGCAGTGATTTTTTTCGTTGTGCGTTCCTACGATAACAACACCTATAATCGCCGGCTGCTGATCCATCCCGCCTCAATTACCGCCGAAGCGCCCGCCGTCGCGGAATACGACGGAATGCGCGTTGCAATCTCTCCGCGCAACATCACGCGCATCATGGACGATGTCGGCAGAAAGAGCCGCGACAATGTCTATCTCCGCCCGGACTATGTGACCGAAACCGCCGTGAAGATCACCTTCCCCGACGGCGCGGAGTATATCGTCGGGCAGGATCCCGAGGACGAACAGCGCTGCTACATTTTATACTCCTATGACGGCAGCTCGCTGTATTACTCTACCTATAAGCTGTCAACGCTGGACTGGGTTCGCAAGGCCGTCTCTCCCGACGGGCTGTACGAACCGAATACTATATTAGAAGACTGAAGAAGGAGGAGAGGAATGCAATGCCCCAAATGGAATGGATTTGGCTGATCGCCTTGATTCTCTTTGCTGTTTTGGAAGCCGCTACCACCACCTTGGTCTCACTGTGGTTCATCGGCGGCTCGCTGGCTGCAATGATCGCCGCCCTGTGCGGTGCGGAGGTTTGGCTGCAGATTCTGCTGTTTTTTGCCGTCTCCGCCCTGCTGCTGCTTGCGGTGCGTCCGCTGGCAAGAAAGTACCTGTTCCCCCGCGCGCAGCCGACCAATGCCCGCGGCAATATCGGCAAGCGCGCCCTCGTTACCGAGCGGATCGACACCCTGAACGGTAAGGGGGCAGTCAAAATCGACGGTGTCGAATGGTCTGCCCGTACGCAGAACGAGAAGCCGATTGAGGTCGGCACCCTCGTCCGCATCACGGATATTGTCGGCGCAAAGGTCTGCGTCGAACCTGTTGTCGAACCCGTAAAAGAAGAGGAGGAAAAAGTATGAGCGAATTCTGGAGCAATTATTCCGCAGTTATCATCATCGCCGCAGCCGTTATTATCCTGTTTATTATCATCATCAAGAACATCGCCATCGTCCAGCAGTCCCGTGCCTACGTCATTGAACGCCTCGGCGCGTTCTCGGCGGTCTGGGAGGTGGGCATCCATTTTAAGCTCCCGTTCATCGAGCGCATCGCCCGCCGCGTGAGCCTCAAGGAGCAGGTGCTGGACTATCCGCCCCAGCCCGTCATTACGAAGGACAATGTCACGATGCAGATCGACACGGTCGTTTATTTCCAGATCACCGACCCGAAGCTCTATACCTACGGCGTAGAGCAGCCGATGATCGCCATGGAGACGCTGACCGCAACTACCCTGCGTAATATTATCGGCGATTTGGAGCTGGATCAAACCCTCACCAGCCGCGATGTCATCAACACGAAGATGCGCGCTATCTTGGACGAGGCGACCGACCCGTGGGGCATCAAGGTCACCCGCGTGGAGCTGAAGAACATCCTGCCGCCGCAGGATATCCAGAACTCGATGGAGAAGCAGATGAAAGCCGAGCGCGACCGCCGTCAGGCGATCCTGCAGGCAGAGGGCACGAAGCATTCGCAGATCCTCGTGGCAGAGGGCGAGAAGGAATCCGCCATCCTCCGCGCAGACGCGGAAAAGCAGGCTGCCATCCTCCGCGCGCAAGGTCAAGCCGAAGCGATTCTCGCCGTGCAGAAGGCAACCGCCGAGGCGCTGCGTCTGCTCAACGAGGCTTGCCCGAACGATCAGGTGATCAAGCTCAAGGCGCTTGAGGCAATGCAGAAGGTCGCCGACGGCAAGGCAACGAAGATTATTATCCCCTCCGATTTGCAAGGGCTTGCCGGGCTTGCCAACGGGCTGGTCGAGTCCGTGAAGGAGCCGAAGCAGTAAATGGCAGCCAAGTCAAAAAAGCCGACGCCCCCCGCACCGCGCCGCAGCGTGGCAAATCAGCCGAATCGCACAAGACGCGACCGCGCGAGAAGCTTTCAAAAAAAGCTGTGGATCGCCATCGGCGCGCTGCTTGCATTTGCAGCGGTGCTGATCGTCATTCAGCTTCTGATCGACCCGTCGGAGCTGAAAAATCTGTTTTCCTTTTAACAAAAACCCGCTTCCCTTCTTTGTTCGAAGGGAGGCGGGTTTCTTGCAGTAAACAGTGAACAGTGAATTGTGAATCGTGAATAGTGAATAGGTAATTAGGTCGGAACGTTCCGCACAGAGTTCGGATCAGCTGGCGGCTGATAGCCGCCCCTACGAGATCGGTCGAAATTCCTGTTGTCAAGGAACCCGTCCCCTTGACACATACGTCCCCTTGACACATACTTCCTGCACGAGATTGCCACGTCGCTGCGCTCCTCGCAATGACACAGTGGGAAGCTTTTACGCAATCTATCGCAGCTCACAATCAACGCAGAACCTATTCACTATTCACTGTTCACCATTCACTTTTCACTATGAAACGACGTTCTGCGGGGTGCCGTTTAGGAAGGCGCGGAGGTTTTCCGCCGCGATGTGGTGCAGGCGCAGGCGGGCTTCCTTCGGCGCCCATGCGATATGGGGCGTCAGATAGCAATTCGGGGCGGTCAGCAACGGGTTATCCGCCGCAATCGGCTCCTTGGAAACGACATCCGCGCCGTAGCCCGCGAGCTTGCCGCTTTTCAACGCGTCCGCGACCGCCTGCTCGTCAATCAATCCGCCGCGGGCGGTATTGAGCAGGATCGCGCCGTCCTTCATTTTTGTCAGCGCCGCCGCGTCAAGCATATGCAGATTCTCCGCCGTCTGCGGGCAGTGGAGCGAAACGACATCCGAACGGGCAAGCAGCTCGTCCAACGTGACAAACTGCGCGCCCTCCGGCACGGGCTTTGCATGCCTTGCCGTGACCAAAAGCCGCATCCCGAACGCCTGCGCGATGTTACCCACCGCCTGCCCGATTGCGCCGTAGCCGACGATACCGAGGGTCTTCCCCGCAAGCTCCGTCAAGGGCGCGTTCCAGAAGCAGAAATCCGGACAGTTCTGCCACTGCCCTCCGTGCACCGCCTGCGAATGGGCGCCCACATGCTGCGTCATTTCCAGCAGCAGGGCAAAGGTCATCTGCGCCACCGCGCCTGTGGAATAGCCGGGAACGTTGCAGACCGTGACACCGTGCGCCTTGGCTGCGGCAATGTCCACGATGTTATAGCCCGTGGCGAGAATGCCGATCATGCGCAGATTGGTGCATTGCGCAAACACGGCAGCGTCCACGGGGGTTTTATTCAGAAACACAATCTCCGCGTCTCCGATACGCGCGGCAACCTCGTCCTTTGCCGTCCGTTCATAGACCGTCAGCTCGCCGAACCCGGCGATTTCCTCCCAGCTCACATCCCCCGGATTGGAGGCGTAGCCGTCCAAGATCACGATTTTCATCGGCATCACCAGAAATTCTTCGCCGCCTTGCGCTGCACGACGCAATACCAGACAATCACGGCGACCGGCATCACAATCATGCCCAGGTCGATGATCCACGAGTCAATGTGCAGCACAAAGATATTGAGCGCAAGCAGCCCGCCGAGCAGGATCAGCGCAACACCCAGAATCAGCGCACGCGGGATGATATAGTCGATGAATTCCCCCGGGTCAAGACAGGCTGCCGGGTCACAGTTGCCGGGATAGAGGAATTTGTTCGGGAAAAGCAACTGCTCCTTCCGCAGGCGAATGGCGCTGTAAATCCCATAGATGCCGAAGCCGAAGAGCATAATGAGCATGAGACTGTCGAGCATATCCACCATGCCGTCCAGTGTGCCGCTCTGCTGGGCTGCCGCCTCGGTCGCCTCGGTCAAAAAGATCTTCAGGAAGCTCATAAACCGACCTCCGTTGTTCAGAATGCTTTTATTATACCAGTCCCCCGTGGCGATTGCAACCGATATCCGCGAAAAATCACCGAAATCTCCCGCAGTGCTTGTAATGGGCGAAAAAATGTGATAAAATATTTTAAATTGTGCGCGCTAAATTGGAATTATCTCTGTAGCCCGGGGACATGTCCTAAGCCGGTGCAGGAACTACCAAGTGCATACAAATTTGTTCATTTGTACTGTCTGCCGCTTCGCGGTCGGCGGGGACATGTCCCCGCCCTACTGGAGGTTTTTATGTTAACTATTACCTTGAGAAGGTCCCTTACACCGCCTTAGCGCTCGTTTTTTGAAAATAACGACGCAATATTGGGAGGAATTATAATATTATGTCAACCTTACAACAGGAGATCAACCGTCGGCGCACCTTTGCGATTATTTCGCACCCGGACGCCGGTAAGACCACGCTGACCGAAAAATTCCTGCTCTACGGCGGAGCCATTGCGCAGGCGGGCGCGGTCAAGGGCAAGAAAAACGCCCGCGCCGCCGTCTCAGACTGGATGGAGATTGAAAAGCAGCGCGGTATTTCCGTCACCTCTTCCGTGATGCAGTTCCAATATGAGGGCTACTGCATCAACATTCTCGACACCCCGGGACATCAGGACTTCTCCGAGGACACCTACCGCACGCTGATGGCGGCAGACTCGGCGGTGATGGTCATCGACGGCAGCAAGGGCGTCGAGGCGCAGACGCGCAAGCTGTTCAAGGTCTGCGCGATGCGGCACATTCCGATTTTTACCTTTATCAACAAGATGGACCGCGAGGCGAAGGATCCCTTTGACCTGCTCGACGAATTGGAGCGGGAGCTGGGCATCGAGACCTACGCCGTCAACTGGCCCATCGGCTGCGGCAAGGAATTTCAAGGCGTTTACGACCGCCAAAAGAGCCTGATTGACTTCTTCTCCGGCGTTTCGGGCAAGCACCGCGCGGAGAAGCTGGAGATTTTGCTGGACGATCCCGTGGTGGATGAGATGATTGGCGCGGAACGCGCGCAGCAGCTCAGAGACGATGTTGAGCTTTTGGGCGCAGGCAGAGAATTTGACATGGACGAGGTGCGCAGAGGCGAATTAAGCCCCGTGTTCTTCGGCTCGGCACTGACGAATTTCGGCGTGGAGCCGTTTTTGGAGGCGTTTTTGCGCATGACGCCGCCGCCCCTGTCGAGAGTTGCCGATTGCGGGGAGATCGACGCGTTTTCCCCGGATTTTTCCGCCTTTGTGTTTAAAATTCAGGCGAAT
The DNA here is from genome assembly GCA_051892295.1 of Faecousia sp. Lineage (GTDB taxonomy): Bacteria > Bacillota > Clostridia > Oscillospirales > Oscillospiraceae > JAZOXB01. The sequence goes on from JBJFGB010000197.1 coordinate 5,241, forward strand.
ATGAATAAGGCGCACCGCGACAGGCTGGCGTTTATGCGTATCTGCTCCGGCAAGTATGAGCGCGAGGCGGAGGTCTTTCATGTGCAGGGCAACAAGAAGCTCCGCCTGTCGCAGCCGCAGCAGATGATGGCGCAGGAGCGCGAGATCATCGACGAGGCGTATGCGGGGGACATCATCGGCGTATTCGACCCGGGCATCTTCTCCATCGGCGACACCGTGACCGTGCCGGGCAAGAAATTCCGCTTCGCGGGGATTCCGACCTTCGCGCCGGAGCACTTCTCCCGCGTCAGCCCGAAGGACACGATGAAGCGCAAGCAGTTCGTCAAGGGCACGGAGCAGATTGCGCAGGAGGGCGCCATTCAGATCTTCAAGACGCCGAACACCGGCATGGAGGAGGTCATCGTCGGCGTCGTCGGCACGCTGCAATTTGATGTGTTCCGTTACCGTATGCTCAGCGAATACGGCGTGGAGCTGCGCATGGAGGGGCTGCCCTATGAGGTTCTGCGATTCATCAAGACCTGCCCCTGCGACGAGAAGGACTTGAATCTCTCCTCCGACGCGGAGCTGCTGGAGGACTATCGCGGACATAAGCTGCTGGTCTTTTCGAGCATGTGGGCAATCGACTTCACCATCCGCCGCAACCCCGGCTTGGAGCTTTCCGAGACCTTGGAAGGATAATCACAACCGACCCAACCGAGACAAAAATCGGTTGGGTCGGTTTTGGCTAAGAGCGAAGGGCTAAGGGTGAATGGCTGTGGTGTGCTTCGCAGGGATATCCATCAGATTGCCACGGCGCAAGCGCCTCGCAATGACATGAAAAAGCTACCCCACTTGTCATTGCGAGACCAGTGCGCACACTGGTCGTGGCAATCTCCGGCTGGAGGTTTGTACGCACTTGGTAGTTCCTGCACGAGATTGCCACGGCGCAAGCGCCTCGCAATGACAGGGGAGGAGCGCTTGTGCGGACGGGGGTGCCTGCACCGGCGCACCGAGTCGTCGCGCCCTACGGCGAGGGTGCGTTCAAACGTTCGTAGGGCACGACGACTCGGCGTGCCGTCCGCGTAAGCGGCAGACAGTACGGACGAACGGATTTGTACGCAGTCGGTAGTTCCTGCACCGGCTTAGGACATGTCCCCGCCCTACGGAGGGGTGATGCGCAAGAAAACGGGCGGCTGGTCGCCGCCCTTTTGGTTTTCTTAGCGGAAGCGCTCGAAGAATTTCTTGCGTTTGGGCTGGTTGCCCTCGGTGCAATCTTCGAATTTTTTGAGCAGCTCCTTTTGCTCCTTGGTAAGCTTCGTCGGCGTTTCGACCACCACGGTGACAAATTCATCGCCGCGTCCCTTGCCGTTCACAAAGGGGATGCCCTTTCCCCGCAGGCGGAAGGTCGTGCCGGTCTGCGTGCCCTCTTCAATCGTATAGCGCACCTTGCCCTCCAGCGTCGGCACCTCGACCTCCGCGCCGCAGGCTGCCTGCGTGAACGAGATCGGCATCTC
>JBJFGB010000198.1:0-1758 GCA_051892295.1 Faecousia sp.
TTGCCGCTTCGCCCAGCTCGATGATCTTCACGATCAGGTCACTCTTGATTTCCCGCGCCAGGATTGGCTGCAAGCGGTCGTAGTTCTCCACAAACGGCATCACAAAGCCGTCCGGTGCGGCATCGGAAAGCGCCCTTGAGAGCCACTTGTGCGCTTCCTCAGATTTTCCCAGCAGCTCATATGCCGCCGCGGTTTGAATGCGGATATGCAGTGCCACCAGCGCATAGTGCATTGCTTCGCACACGGCAAGCTGTCCCTCGCTGCGTCCGATCACCTTGGTATAGGCGCCTTGGGCGAGATACACCTGATTTTCGATCATTTCCATCATGGGCTTGCCCGGCGCCTGAAAATGTATGGTGGAAAGCTGATGCTCCGCAAAAACAGAAGGAATTTTATCCGTTTCGCCCAGCAGAGCGTGATAATAGGCGCTTGTGGCGCTCCAGATGTTCAGCCATGTGGCATTGTGCTTGCACAGCAGCGCCTCACGGCGTTCCTCAAAGGAATTGCGCTGCTCCATATCCATATGCAGGGAGAGCCGCCACGCCAGAAAATCACAGCACAGGGCCATGTTCTCCTGCCCGTTGCCCTCGATCTGGGCATAGGCGCTTTCCAGCTCGATGTGCGCGTCCGTGAAACGGCCCTGCATGAACGCCGCTTCTGCCCGCATTATTTTTTCCGCACCCTGCCCGTGGCCGTCGGTGATTTTATAGTAGTGGGGCATACACTCGTCCATCTCTGCAAGCTCGCTTTGCAGCTCGCCGGGTGCGCGATAGTACATCATCAGGACTGACGGTGAGCCAAAGGTCCAGCCGCCGCTTTTGTGAATGCTGATGGCCGGCCGCGACATCTGCGCGCTGGCGCTGCGGTGCAGACGGCTCATGGCGCTGATGTCGTTATAGCAGAGGAAGCTCATAATCAGGTCACTCTCGCCCAGCAGGTCGCCGCGCTCCTTTTCGGGCATCTCCGGGTGCTCCTCGATTGCGGCCATCAAAAGGGCTTTCATTTCCAGCATTTTGGGAATCAGCCGCCAGTTGAACATACTGCGCATCAGTACCAAAATCGACAGAGGATGCGCTTTCAGCACGGCAGCAGGGCACGCCTCAATATCGGAGAGCACGACCTGTGGATCAAGCGAGGAGAGCAGAATACCCGCGTCTTTTTGTATGACGCGCAGCAAGGCGTCGTAATTTCCGCTCCGTCGGTAAGATGCTATGGCGTGCAGATACTGGCTGTGGTTTTCGTACCACAATCCGAAGCGTTCCGGATAGAAGGACTGCTTTTCCTTTTCCAGCATTCGGAATCTGCGCTCGGCGCATTCCTTCATCATGTGGTGGAAGCGGAAAGTCACGCCGTCCGGCAGACATTTGACAAATGCGTTTTGCTCCGTCAATACGGAAAGCAGCTTTTCTGCGTCGGAGTCCCCTGTGACGAAGCGCGCCATTTCCACGGTAAACTCATCGGCAAGCCCCATGACCGCCAGAAACTCCTGCTGCTTCTCAGGAAGCGGGTCAATCATGGCAGCGGTGAACATGGAATAGATGTCGGAGCTGCGGTCGGGCAGCGCACCCCGCTCGGAGAGGGTCCGCAGGTTCAGATATACGGCGGAAAACCAACCCTCGCTGGAATAGAGCAGGGCTTCCACCTGCGCATCGGAAAGCTCGGTACCGCACCGGTGCGCATAAATGGCAAGCTCCGTGTAGTTCAGCCGCAGGTGTTCCGTGCCAATCTGGTAAACCTTGCCCCCCAGCCGGACGGTTT
>JBJFGB010000199.1:0-28647 GCA_051892295.1 Faecousia sp.
AGGCTTCCGCAGCTTCTGCGGGAGCGGGGCCTTCCTTCTGCTGGCGGATCTGGTCAAGCACAAACGCCAGAGAGGAGATGGGTGCGAGGAAGGTGCCGAGCACCTGGGCGATGAGAGCGTCCTTGCTGGGAAGCTCACCGAAGCCCTGCAGCTGTTCGACGGACAGGACGGAGCCTTCAACGAAGCCGCCCTTGATTTTCAGAACGTTCTTGTTCTTCTTGGCAAATTCGCAGACGATGCGAGCCGGAGCGATGGGGTCGCCGGTGGTGGTGGCGAGAGAAGTTGTGCCGTTGAGCAGCTCGTCAAACTGGTTGTAGCCTGCCTTGTTGGCGGCAAAACGAGTGAGCGTGTTCTTGACGACGGTATATTCTACGCCTGCCTCACGGAACTTATTGCGCAGCTCGGTATCCTGTGCGACAGTGATGCCCTTGTAGTCAACAAACACAGCGGCGGTAGCGCCCTGCAGCTTGTCGGCGAGTGCATCAACGATTGCCTTCTTGCTTTCGAGTACCTTAGAATTGGGCAATGTGTGTCACCTCCGAAAAAAATAACCTCATGCCAAAAGACATGAGGACACAAAAATCGTATCATTTCGTGCAACCTCGGCAGGATTTGTCCCGTTACGGCTCGAAAGCCTCCTGCTGTCTTTGGCAACGCGACTATATTAGCAGATTTTCTGTAGATTGTCAAGCATTTTTTTGCTTTTTTGAAACTTTTTCACTTCTGTCTCTTCCATAAAAAACGGGAAGCAGCGATTCCGTGCTTCCCGTTTTTGGTCTGAAATTACAGCTTCGCGGTGTTGACCTTGACGCCGGGGCCCATGGTGGAGGCGACGACGCAGGAACGGATATACTGACCCTTTGCTGCGGCGGGCTTCGCCTTGATGACGGCACCGAGCAGGGTGTTCATATTCTCTGCGAGCTTCTCTGCACCGAAGGAAACCTTGCCAATCGGGCAGTGAATGATGTTGGTCTTGTCCAAGCGGTACTCGATCTTACCGGCTTTGATCTCCTTGACGGCGGCGGCGACGTTCGGGGTGACGGTGCCTGCCTTCGGGGACGGCATCAAGCCCTTCGGGCCGAGAACCTTACCGAGACGGCCGACGATACCCATCATATCGGGCGACGCGACGACGACATCAAAGTCAAACCAGTTTTCCTTGGTGATCTTCTCGACGAGCTCCATGCCGCCGACATAGTCCGCGCCGGCTTCCTTGGCTTCGTCAACCTTCGCGTCCTTAGCGAACACGAGGACTTTGCGGGTCTTGCCGGTGCCGTTCGGGAGAACGATGGCGCCGCGAACCTGCTGGTCAGCGTGACGGGAGTCAACGCCGAGCTTGATGTGGATTTCGACGGTCTCGTCGAACTTTGCCGGAGCGGTCTTGACGACGAGCGCCAGAGCGTCGGCTACTTCATACTGCACGGAGCGGTCAATCTGCTTCGCGCTGTCCTTATATTTTTTACCTCTAAACAATGTTATATCCTCCTTAAAGTGGTGAATGCGGAAATGAAAATCCTCCCACATATTGAGGCTTTACGCCTCGGCAGCAAATTAGTCAACAACAGTGATGCCCATGGAGCGGCAGGTGCCTGCGACCTGGCTCATCGCAGCTTCGATGGTAGCGGCGGTGAGGTCGGGCATCTTTCTCTCGGCAATCTCGCGAACCTGTGCCTTGGTGATGGTGGCAACCTTGTTCTTGTTGGGAACGCCGGAGCCCTTCTCCTGACCGACAGCCTTCAGAATGAGGGTCGGGGTCGGGGGGGTCTTGGTGATGAAGGAGAAGCTGCGGTCGGAATAGACCGTGATAACGACAGGGATCTTGAAGCCTGCCTGATCCTTCGTGCGCTCGTTGAATTCCTTAATGAACTGCGCGATGTTGACGCCGTGCTGACCGAGAGCCGGTCCGACAGGGGGCGACGCAGTCGCCTTCGCGGCGGGAATCTGAAGTTTGATATAACCGGTAACCTTTTGTGCCATGATAAGCACCTCCAATTAGAAATGTGGTAATACGCTTGCGCGTAATTTGGCGGGGGAAATTTAAAACCCCTCCCACGTTTGTGACCGAATTCTTTTATTATTCGGAGACAACCTCTACCTGATCGAGCTCCAGCTCGACAGGCGTTTCGCGGCCGAACATGGAAACGGTCACGCGAACCTTGTTTTTCTCGATGTCAAGCATTTCGACTTCTCCGTTGAAGCCGCTGAGCGGTCCGTCCACAATGGCGACGGTATCGCCCACATCGTAGCCGACAACGATTTCGCGCTTTTCCACGCCGAGCTGATATACCTCGTCCTCCGTCAGAGGCGTGGGTTTATTGCTGCCCGAAGTGACAAAGCCTGTGACGCCGCGGACATTCTTGATGATATACCAAGCCTCATCCGTCATTACCATTTTCACCAGCACATAGCCGGGGAAAACCTTACGGTCATAGGTTTTCGGACCGTTGTCGGTAATTTCGGTGACGCTCTCCATCGGGATGGATACCTGATGGATGATGTCCTGCAGCTGTCTGGTTTCGACCGTCTTTTCGATGGTCGCTTTTACGGTGTTTTCATAACCGGAATAGGTATGCACAACATACCATCTTGCTGCTTCTGCCATACCGATTTAGAAGAGATTCTTGAGCAGACCGATACCCCAACCCGCGACATAGTCGAATACGCAAACGATAATGCCGACGATGAGGACAGCGGCGAGGACGACAAGGGTATTGTTCACGAGCTGCTTGCCGGAGGGCCAAACGACCTTCTTCAGCTCGCTCTTCATCTCGCGAAACCACTTGGCGAACTTTTTGCCGGTACGGACGAAGAAATTCGGCTTTTTGTTAGCTTCTGCCATTTTGTTTCATCCTTTCGCTTACTTCGTTTCGGTATGAACGGTATGCTTTCTGCAGAACCTGCAATACTTCTTCATTTCCAGACGGTCGGGGTCGTTCTTTTTGTTCTTCATGGTGTTGTAGTTTCTCTGCTTGCATTCGTTGCATCTGAGCGTGATCTTAACTCGCATTGTTCGGCACCTCCTTAAAATTTTGCCTCCCTGTGTCCCCACGGCTATCAAAAAATTTAGCAAAGCGCCGAAACTACATGGCGCTTCCGCGGGTGAAAATGGGCGCACAAAAAAAGCCCCCAAATTCGCAGGTAGGGTTATCTTATCATAAGAAGTCAAGCAGGTCAAGCATTTTTCTTGCTTTTTTTCAAGAAATTTGGCATGATATCACAGTTCTCCCCTGCAGCCAAACAAAAAACAAGACAATGTGAAACCGAATGAAACAAAAGTCCGTCCTTAAAGACGAGAATTCTCAAAAACCGCACCAAAGGAGGTTTATATGGACGACAGTGAGATTATTTCGCGCCTAAGAAAAGGCGACCAAAAAGCACTCGAACACCTGATTTCACAATACGGAAGCTATGTTGCCGCCGTTGTGAACCATCAGCTCGGCGCATTTTCCTCCCCTGAGGATGTTGAAGAGCTCGCCTCAGATGTATTTGCCGCCCTATGGCGCAGCCGTCATAAGCTCAAAACCGACCACATCCGCGGTTGGCTCGGCACGACCGCACGCAACCGCGCGAGAGATTTTTTACGCAAGCGGTCGCTCTTGACCGCCGACGAGGAGGATTACATCCATGTCGCAGGCGATGATGTACAGCGTCTTTTGGAGGAGCGGGAACGAACGCGGCTCGTCCGTGAGGCACTGACGGCACTGCATACGGAGGATCGTGAGATCTTTCTGCGCCGCTACTATTATAATCAAAGCATCGGCTGCATCTCGGAGGAAATGTCGCTCAACGAGAACACGGTCAAAACCCGTTTGGCGCGCGGCCGCAGGAAGCTCAAAGAAATTTTGTTACAAGGAGGTTATATCCATGAAGGTTAATATTCAAGAACTGTTTGACGGTTGGGAGGAAGAAGCGCTGCCGCTCAACAGCGACGCAGATCTTTCGGCAATTCGCGCAAAAACGATGCGCAAAATCAGGCAAAGCGGAAAGCGCAAACACCCGCTGCGTCTTGCATTGATCGCGGCTGCTGCCATTTTGCTGCTGGCAGGCGCTGCCGCAGCGGTATATTACGGTATGAACATTGAGGAGGTGGAGCCGGAAGCAGTAAAGGCCGTGGACGACAGCGAGATCGTGGGCGACGAGGACTTATATCTCATCGGTGCAAATCACGAGCTAACCTTCGACGTCACCGGCAGCGGCAATATCGTGGGCTTCCGCGCAGCTTATCTCCCCTTTGACAACGGCAGCATCCACACAGGCAATCTGCGCAAGCTGATAGAGCAGAGCAAGGAGGAATTAACGCAGCACGGCGTAGATATAGGGAGCATGGAGCTGCCCGATCTTGAAAATGTCTATTCGTCTTTCGAAAATACCGTGGAGGCAGGCGGGGAAAATCATTTTTATATCATCCGTACTTTTTACAGCGACGTTTTACACGATGCCGCCTTTTCTTTGAACGGAGAGGTCACGATTGTGAAGCGGGAAAACATCGGCAGCTTTGAAGCGGTATTCTTTACACAGGACCGTTCAAAAACCGTTACGGCGGTGAAAGACGGCGAGGAGATATACGGTTATGCAAACGAGCCGGTAATAAATATGGCGCTGCTTTTTGACAAGGAGCATGAATGCCTGTTGCACATCTGCGCAGACGCCGAGACCGATATGGAGGAATTGGAAAAAATCGCTGTCGGCATCGAGATCGTGGAGACAGAAATCCCCGCAGCTTATATTCCCTCGTGGCAGAGTCCCACCCCCACGATTGATTTGGTTCCCGCGTTTGGCTAAAAAACACACTCGACGGCAGCACGCCGTCGAGTGGTTTTTTTCGGAAATTATTTGCATTTCTTATTGCAGGCGGCACAGCAGCCGTTGCAGCCGCCGTGCTGTTTTCTGCGGAAGACCCAAATCAGCGAACCGAGCAGCCACAGCCCGAGCAGGGCGAGCAGGGCGATTTCCAGCCAGCCCATCTCAGAACACCGCGCTTGCCAGCAGATAGACCAGCGCCGCAGCAATCCACGCCACCACACACTGGAACACCGCGACCAGTGCGCCGCGCCGCTTGCCGCCCAGCTCACGTCCAATTGCCGCAATCGCCGCAACGCAGGGGGTATAGAGCAGCGTGAAGGTCAAAAAGCTGATTGCCGACGCGGTCGTAAACAATCCGGCAAGTCCCGCGCTCAGATTCTCCATGCCCGTACCCGTCAGGATACCGAGGGTGCTGACAACTGCCTCCTTCGCCGTAAAGCCCGTGACAAGGGCGGTGGTGATACGCCAGTCGCCGAAGCCGAGCGGCGCGAAAATCGGCGTTAAGACCTTGCCCACCGAGGCAAGCAGACTGTCTGCGCTGTCCGTGACAAAGTTAAGATGTGTATCAAAGGACTCCAAGAACCAAATGACCAGCGTTGCGACAAAAATAATCGTAAACGCCCGCTGCAGGAAGTCCTTCGCCTTGTCCCACAGCAGCATCATAACGCTCTTAAAGGAGGGCATACGGTAGTTCGGCAGCTCCATGACAAAGGGAACGGGCTTGCCTCGGAAGGCGGTCTTTTTCATCAGAAGCGCAATCAGCACGCCAATCAGCATTCCGCCGAAATAGAGCAGTCCCATCACCAGCGCCGCGAAATTCGGGAAAAATGCCGCCGCGAACACCGCGTAAATCGGAATTTTCGCGGAGCAGCTCATAAACGGTGTGAGCAAAATCGTCATTCTGCGGTCGCGTGAGGACGGCAGTGTGCGCGTCGCCATGACCGCCGGGACGGTGCAGCCAAAGCCGATCAGCATCGGCACGAAGCTGCGTCCGGAGAGTCCGATCTTGCGCAAAAGCTTATCCATCACAAACGCCACGCGCGCCATATAGCCGGTATCCTCCAAAATGGAGAGGAAGAAGAACATGACAACGATAATCGGCAAAAAGCTCACGACCGAGCCGACACCCGCAAACACGCCTTCAATGATCAGACTATGTACCACCGGATTCAGCCCATAGGAGGACAAGGCAGAATCTACAACAGCGCCTAATTTATCAATGCCAAGTGCCAACAGATCCTGCAAAAATGCGCCGACCACATCAAAGGTCAGCCAAAAGACCGTCAGCATAATCCCGATGAAGATTGGGATGGCTGCGTATTTGTTCGTCAGCACCCTGTCTATGCGCACGGAACGAATGTGTTCCTTGCTCTCGCGGCATTTCACGACCGTTTTCGCGCACAGGCGCTCGATGTAATCATAGCGCATCGAGGCAATGGCGGCATTGCGATCCAGTCCGCCATCATTCTCCATCTCGACGATGCTGTGCTCCAAAAGCTCACGCTCGTTTTGGTTGATGGAAAGGCGGTCTATAATATCCTTGTCGCCCTCGATCATCTTTGTCGCGGCAAAGCGGCGCGCCATGCCCGCATTTCGAGCGTGATCCTCAATTTGGTGAGAAACGGCATGGATGCAGCGGTGGACAGGCCCGTCATCGCAGAAATCCACCCGCTTCGGGCTGCGCTTTTCCTTTGCCGTCCGCACGGCGCACTCAATCAGCTCGTCAATGCCCTCATTCTTCGCCGCCGAAATCGGCACGACGGGGATTCCCAACTCCTCGGACATTTTGACGACATCAATCGTGCCGCCGTTGTTGCGCACCTCATCCATCATGTTGAGCGCCAGAACCATCGGGATGCCCATTTCCAGCAGTTGAAGCGTCAGATAGAGGTTCCGTTCAATGTTCGTCGCATCGACGATATTGATGATACCGTCGGGATGCTCGTTTAAAATGAAGTCCCGCGTGACGATTTCCTCACCGGTGTAAGGCCGCATGGAATAGATGCCCGGGAGGTCTGTCACATTGCACCCCTTCGCGCCGCGCATCTGTCCCGTCTTGCTGTCTACGGTCACGCCGGGGAAATTGCCCACATGCTGATTGGCACCCGTGAGCTGATTGAACAAGGTGGTCTTGCCGCAATTCTGATTTCCGACCAATGCGAACATCATTTTCCGCTCACCTCCGGCATAATCTCTATCTTTGCGGCATCCTCTAAACGAAGGGTCAGCTCATAGCCTCGCAGACGGATCTCCATCGGGTCGCCCATCGGCGCGATCTTCATCACGGTAACCTTGGTATTCGGAATCAACCCCATGTCCAGCAAACGGCAGCGCAGGTCGCCTTCCCCGCCGACAGCGGTGATCAGCCCACTCTTGCCGACCGCAAGCTCTTTTAATGTCATTGCTCTCCCTCCCGAGTTAGTAGTGGTTAACTTTTTTAGCAGAGACAGAATAGCACGCGCAAAAAAGCCTGTCAAGCCCCAAAGAGAAAAAACTTGTAATTCCTGCCCGCTATGTTTATAATAGGAGAAAAAGGAGGCTATGCCATGAAATTGAATGTTCGTCTGCTATGCCGCACGGCGCTGCTTTTGGCGCTGTGTATTGCAAGTCAGTTTTTAAAAAATATCTCGCCCTACATCACCGGCTCCATCGTGAACGCGGTGCTGATTCTCGCCACGCTCTCCTGCGGTTTTCTCAGCGGCGCAGCCATTTCGTTGATCGCGCCGCTGACGGCTTGGTGGATTACGGGCAGTCCGCTCATCAGCGCAATGCCGCTTCTGCTGCCCTGCATCATGCTCGGCAATCTCGTGCTTGTCGCCTTTGTTTGGCTCTTTGTCAGCAAGCTTGGGCAGCGCGCCGGAAAGGCGGAGCGGCTGGAGTTCTCCGATGACCGTTTCCGCCTTGTGCTGACGGTCGCAGCCGTGACAAGCGCGTTATGGGCAAGCTTGTGCATTGCCTTCCTCTCCTCGCTGGCAGACCTGTTTCAGGTGGAGAGCGCCGCTTCCCTGCTCATTACGGTTCTCATCTCTATCGCGGGCACCTTCTTGCTCTTTGCCTGTCTGTGGCTGCTGATCTCCCGGTTCCCCTCCGTCTGGTCGCCGATTGCGGGCATGGTCTTCGGCGCGGTGTTTAAGACCGTTGTCATGTGGCTGACCATTGTAAAGGGCGTGCTGCCCGCCTACGGTCCGACAAGCGGTCTGCCGGAAAAGGTGCTCGCCTCTGCCCCTGCCGCCTACTCCGTTACGCAGCTTTTGACGGCGCTGCTCGGCTCCGCCCTCGCATTTTTGATTTGGCTGCCGTTGCAGAAGTTTTTGGAAAAGAAGAAGGGGTAAGCCGATGAGAGTTCTTGCCATTGATTACGGCGATGCCCGCACGGGTGTTGCCGTCTCCGACGCGCTCGGCATGATTGTCGGGCAGACCACCGTCATCCACAGCCGCAATCCGCAAAAAACCGCGCAGGAGCTTGCGCGTCTCGTGAAGGAATGCGGCGCAGAGCGTCTTGTCATGGGCTTTCCCCGCAATATGGACGGGAGCGAAGGTCCGCGCGCGGCGTTATATCGGGAGTTTGCCGCCCTTGTGGAGCGGGAATGTCAGATGCCTGTTGTTTTATGGGACGAGCGCCGCACGACCGTAGAGGCGCACAACATTCTCTCCGACTGCAACTACCACGGAAAAAAACGAAAAAACACCGTAGACGCTGTCGCCGCTTCTCTCATCTTAGAGGGTTATTTATCCTTCTTGTCCCGCGCGTGAGAACCGAATATCTCGTTGAAACCGACCAGAATTAAAAAACCGCCGAACAGCTTGCGCAGCAGTGAAGCGTCGATTGCAGTTGCCAAAAGCGCCGCTCCCGCAGCGGTGAGGCAGCCGGTAATTGCCGCAGGGATTACGACGCGCCAGCGGATCAGGCGGTTTTTTATATGAAAGATCAACGCGCAAATCGCCGTCGGAAGAAAATAGAGCAGATTAATCCCCTGTGCCATGCGCTGCTCCATATCCATCACGGCGGTCATCCAGACCATCAGCAGCGTACCTCCGCCGATGCCGAGTCCGGAAAACACGCCGCAAACCAGACCCGCGATTCCTGCAAGCAGCGCGCTCATTGCAGCAAGAGGCGGGCACCGCCCCAGAGGATGAACGTGCCCAAAATACGGTGCAGCCACTTTGTCGGCAGACGCTTGAGCACCAGCCCCGCAATCACACCGCCCAGCGCGCCGCCAATCAGATACGGCACGGATTCCAATGCAAAGCTGCCGCCCCGCAGCGCATAAACCCCCGCAGAGACGAGCGACAGCGGCAGAATAATGCATACGCAGGAGGCAAAGCTCTCATGCCCTTTTACCTCCGTCAGGCGGGACAGCAGCGGCAGCAGCACCATGCCCCCGCCCGCGCCGAACAGACCGTTTGCCAGTCCCGCCGCCGCGCCGCAGAGCGCAGCGCCATAGCGATGTTTCCAATTCCGCATACCATTCTCCTCCAAAAAACAACCTTCCCTATTGTCTCCAACAGGGAAGGTTTTATGCTCATATCCGCCCCTGCGGACGAATATACTCTCCCATAAGAAGTTGAACGAGGTGGGAGAATGGAACAATCGGCAAATCACATCGCGCTGACAGGCTGCTTGGCGTCCGCGCCACAATACTCGCACAGCAACCACGGGCGGCGGTTTTATTCCTTTTTTCTGGAGGTTGCGCGGCTGTCCGGCACCGTTGACCGGCTGCAAATCTTAGCCTCCGAGGCGCTTTTGACGGCAACGCCCGTGGCGGAGGGAGACGGGCTTTGTATTGAGGGGCAGATACGCTCCTTTAACAATCGTTCGAGCGAGGGCAGGCGGCTCATCATCTCCGTGCTTGCGGAAAAAATAAGCGTAACCTCTGCACCCCATGATAATCGCGTCACGTTGGAGGGCATCATTTGCAAGGACCCCGTTTATCGCCGCACACCCCTCGGGCGTGAGATCTGCGATGTTATGCTCGCCGTCAACCGTCCCTACCGCCGGGCGGATTATCTGCCCTGCATTCTATGGGGACGCTGCGCGCAGGAGGTCTCCGCCTACCCCGTAGGCACGCCCCTGCGTCTCACAGGCAGGCTGCAAAGCCGCGAGTACATCAAGCTCATCGACGGCGCAGCCGAACAGCGCACCGCCTACGAAATCTCCGCCATCACCGCCGAGCTGGCAGAATTGGGGTAATCATGTTGCAGCATTGTGCAATACCATCTGCCGCAATACCATAGATTTTTTCAGTTTTCTAAGCGGCTAATAAAAAAACGCTCAGCATTAGGTTCAATCCGAATGCTGGGCGTTTTTATTGCTTCGTCCACTCTTCATTCTTCATAAACTTTCATCGATCGTTTTATCAATCTAAAAGCAGTGAAATTATAATACGCTTGGGGTATGATATTGTACAAAAGTAACTTGGAGGTGGAAAAAATCGCAGGAGCAGTTTATGGATATATCCGTGTAAGCAGCAAAGATCAAAATGAAGCACGCCAAATGATTGCGCTGAAAGAAGTAGGTATATCCGAAAAGAACATTTATATGGACAAGCAATCCGGTAAAGACTTTGAGCGGCCACAATATAAAAAACTCCTAAAAAGAATAAAAAAAGACGATCTGCTTTATATCAAAAGCATTGATCGTCTCGGACGCAACTATGAAGAAATACTGCTACAGTGGCGCATTCTCAGTAAAACCAAAGGCGCAGACATTGTTGTTTTGGATATGCCTTTATTGGATACCCGCCGTGGGAAAGACCTAATGGGAACATTTCTCAGCGATATTGTGTTGCAAGTACTATCCTTTGTTGCCGAGAATGAGCGTATAAATATCCGGCAGCGGCAAGCAGAGGGAATTGCAGCAGCAAAGGCAAGAGGCGTGAGATTCGGGAGACCGCCAAAAGCGTTGCCTGAAAACTTTTACAATGTCTATCAGCGATGGTATAACGGAGAAATCAACGGCACCGAAGCCGCAAAAGAATGTAATATGCCTCTCGCCTCTTTCCGTTATCGAGCAGCAATTTATGAAAAATGCCAAATGTCGAAATCTAAATAATGCTTTTACAAAAAGGTGTACCTTTTTATAAACACATACAATCAGTTTACATAGTTATTTTAGCACGGTTTATATGAAAAAGCAATCCTCATTTTTGTGAAAGCTGTCATTGTTTGGTACACATGGATCATACTCACAGAAAGGTACACCTTTTGGTAATTATACTTTCGAGCCAAAACATGGGAGGGATTTCAATGCCAAGATGGAAACGTGAGCAGTATATGGATGCTTCCGGAGCGTGGCGTATGCCGGAAGACAGCTACTATGACTACTCAGGCGCATGGCGCGCACCCGAGGACGATTATGTCGATTGCTCCGGAGCGTGGCGTCACGAATACGACATGTACATTGATGAAACCGGATGTTGGCGCCGTCCGGGCGATCAATATGTAGATCACTCCGGCGGCTGGCGACGGTAATTATGGTATGATCATTCCTTACAAGGAACGTCATATATAAAGTTTGAGAGGAGGTAAGTTGAATGAGGTTTGAATTTCCGCAGATGACGGTTCTGCACCGTTCGGTTAGAGAAGCTGCCTACGGACCCGAGGCTCCCTACCACTGCACATTTAACGCTTGCTGCTTCGACGGCAAGTAAGCTCTAACAAAGGTCGTAAAAAACACTCTGTCACGGGAGGTAAATGGGTGGAATTACACACATCCTCCCGTGATAGTCTAACAAACAGAGAGGTTTGCACGATGAAAATCAATGATGGTTTTATTCTTCGTAAAATATTTGGGGAATACTTATTATTTCCCGTTCACGCAAATGAAGCCGGTGATGAGCTCGTTTCGCTCAATGAAGTAGGTGCGCTTATTTGGGAGCTTGCAGCTCAAGGGCTTTCAGAAAGCGACATTATGGCGCGAATTGTAGAAATATATCATTTGGAGAGAGGTTCCGTTGAAGAAGAATCCGTTCACATGTTTATTTCTGTTCTTTGCGATTGGAAGCTACTATATAGAGAGGAGAAAAATACGTAATGGCAGAAATGTTTTGCGTTCACTCTCAAAGAATCAATGACTTCATAGATCAACACTTTGAAGACATTCGAGCACCCTTTACCGCAGGCTTTGAGTTAACAGCAAAATGCAATTTAAACTGCATACACTGTTATGCAAAGTGTGACCGCGGACATAAGGATTTTACAACGGAAGAGTTTAAACACCTTTTTGACCTGCTTATCGAGCGCGGCTTAATGGAGGTTTATTTTACAGGCGGAGAGATTTTTACCCGACCGGACTTTGATGAGCTCTATGTTTATGCAAAGAAAAAAGGTGTCATTCTTGTTCTGTTATCTAACATCACCTTATTGAATCAGCATCACATTGATCTGCTGAAGGAATATCCTGTAGAGAATATTAGTACAACGATGTACGGATATTCGGAAGAAACTTACGAGAGAGTTACCGGTGTCAAGGGCAGCTATAAGATGTTTATGAAAGCACTTGATCTCATTCGCAAGAACAATCTTCCTTATGAGCTTAAATTTGTTACTTTGAAAGAAAATATGGAGGATTTGTATAAAGTCAGCGAGTTTGGCAGGCAGCTCGGTGTGTCCATGGTTGTCAGTACCGGAATTCACCCCGAAAGCAACGGCGAGTTGGATCCTATGGGCTCCCGCCTGACGCCGGAGCTCGCCTTCGAGTTTGATTGGAAAGACCCTACAAGACGTAACTTTTGGCGGAATGTCGGAAAACAATTATTAGAAGGTGAAATTGAACTAATACCTTCAAGGGCGAAAGAACGATTTGCCAAGGGGTATCTCTATCCTTGTTCAATCGGTCATCAGCATGTCTTTATTACATCGGATTTGCATCTGCAAGGTTGTGTCCGCGCATCCTTCAAGCGCTACGACCTAAGGCAAGGATCTTTTGACGAAGGATGGAAGTTCCTCCAGAGCGAGTTCTTGGATAAAAAGGCATCGCCTAACTTCCGCTGCAAGCATTGTAAAGACATTCGTTTCTGTGAACAATGTACCGCAAACTTTGCTCAGGTAACCGGAGATGAGGAAACACCGGATGACTTTTATTGTGAAGTTGCAAGACTGCGTCATGAGATGGTCGACAGAGATATGCGCGCGATGTTGGCACAAGAGGAATAATACGGTGTATTATCTCGTCACATAGGAAGGATGGCACACCACAGATGTCAGAATATATGATTATGTTGAACGGAAAATGCAATCTGCATTGCCCGTATTGCTTTGCAGCTGAAAGCATGGAGTCTGCTGCGGGAGAGATTTCTTTAGAAGCCTTCTCGCAGGCAGTCGACTTCGCACTGAACGGTACTAAAAAACGCGGCATTGGAATTATCGGCGGAGAACCAACACTTCACTCCCGTTTCGATAACTTGATAACACAGTTAGTTGTTGATAGTAGAGTTGAATCCGTTGATATATTTACAAATGGAACCACTTTAATAGAGCATTTGTCCGTATTTACAAATGAGAAAGTGCATGTTTTGGTAAACTGTAATTCACCTCAGATGATTGGCGAAACAGTCCTACAAAGAATAACAGCCGGTGTAGATGCACTGTTTTCCTCCGGAGTCACGATGGACAGAGTTGGTCTGGGAATCAATATTTTCCGTGAAAATGACGACTATTCGTACTTTTTGTCTTTGGTCGATAGATATCAAATGGATAGCGTAAGAATTTCGGTCTCTGTACCTCCAAATGCTCCCTGTAGCGGAGATGATCGGTTCCGTTATTTTAAGCAGCATTTCCAGCAAGCGCACGATCTTGTGCTATCATTGCTGGATCGTGGGACAGTGCCGGTTTTTGACTGCAATAAAATCCCTCCGTGCCTATTACAGGGAGAATCGGAAACGATCCTTCAACGTTATCAAAATAATCCGAAATCTATGAACGCAGTGGTTCGCAGCAATTATTTGAACGGTTTGGCTCGGTGTACACCAAGCATTGTGGTAGATCAGAACCTGGATGCAATACGGTGCTTTGCTCTCTCATCACAGACCAGAAGCAGTATAAAGGATTTTACAACACTGGAAGAGCTGCAACGCTTCTATGAGAAGAATATAGACCGTATCGGTTATGAATCCGATCATCCCGACTGTTTAGATTGCATGTATAGAACCGAAAAACGCTGCATGGGCGGTTGTTTGGTTTTTAAAGCAGAACTGCTTATTTGATATAACGAATAGGAGCTTAATCATGAGCATATATGAAGATAGTATTAAATGCAAGTATTGTAGTCACTTTGAGCCCGGTGCAAACCGTTGCCATCTGTACTACGATTTTAACCAATCACTGGATAAAAGTGGAGGAGGTTCTTATCTTAAAGAAACATCACCAAATAATAGATGTTCTCATTTTGGGCTGACAGCATTCGATGCTATAGCATCGGGCGGGAATCGTCCGGATGGTTCTCGTATTGTCAGTTTGAATGATGTCCCACAATTAAAGCAAGATCTGCTTCGTACAGAATCCGGAAGAACCTTCAGCAGTAGTACCGATTCTAAGTGGTCATCTGTCCTGCGATGGATAGCGATCGGCTTTATTCCAAGCCTTATCGTCGCCGTTTTAGTAGCCACCATCTTTAAAACAGACAGCTTCCCGATATTAATTGTGATCCTCGGCCTGATTGTATTCGGTGTGATCGGTTATAGTTCAGACTGAATTCGCGGAGCGATCATTTCGTTCAATGCGCAAAACAAACGTAGAGCTTTTTCAGCGCTCTTACGGCGCAGATGCCCGAAAATCCCACGGCAGTTTTGTTTTTACGCATCCAAAGTTCAGCAGCCATTTCGACATTTTATCAATATAATCATATTGCATAAAGTGTAATATAAAAGTTCTATTGATTGATCGCAATCGGCGAGTGAGAGAGAAAGGGGATTGATCTCTGCCATCATAAAAATCGTCGGAGAGTAAAATAGATTAATGACTATGAAGGAGGAACGCAAATGAAAGCAAGTAAGTTCTTAAAGCGACTGTTATCATTGGCAATCGCATTAGTCATGCTTTTCGGCATGATCTCGGCACAGGTTGCGGCAGCAGAAGATGATACAGATTGCAACCAAAACGATGTATCCACACCTATCGAAGAGTGGACCTATACCCCCAGGCAGGGGACTACGAGTTACAGAAGCGGTACTACCGCTACTATCGACGAAGTGAAAGGCACTTCCGGATCCTCTGCCGATATAGTTAAAGTCCACGTCACAGCAACAGATCGTAGCACCGGAGAGACAGTATCTGTAGCGGGTGCGGATGTAAATTTATATGTTGGCACAAAGTTTATCTCCAGCTGCAAGTCAGGCAGTGATGGTGTTGCAGAGGTTTCTCTGGCAGGAGTAACCGCTGTACAGCGTAGAAATGCCACAATCTCTGCAAGTAAGGTTGTCTCCCGGGGTAAGGCAATCAATGGCAATGCCCGCGATGACCTCTTCGAGCATTTTCCTGTCGATGAAAATGGCGATTACTACCGCTATACTATGGAACTCCACTCCGAAACTATTGACGAAAATGGTAACTGGTGTGGTGAAAAGATTCCTGTCAGTTATGAATCCAACAAGGTTGACATCGTCTTTGTAATCGATGCCACCGGCTCCATGACCGATGAAATCAATAATGTTAAGACAAATATCGCTTCCTTCTCCGAAAACCTAATCGCCAGTGGCTTGGACATTCGATTCTGTATCATTGATTACCGGGATATCACCATATCCGAAGCAACCAATGTACACAGTATTGCCGGCTCCCACTGGCTGACGGATGTTGACTCTGTTGTCGGTGAACTGTCGTCTATCACCGCTACCGGAGGCGGTGACGTTCCCGAGACCGTCCTGGATCCTTTGGGCTACGTAGCCGACAACAGTCTGATGAGTTGGCGTAGCGACGCATATCGGTTCGCTTTTGTTCTCACCGATGCGAATTATAAAATCGACAACAATTACGGCTACTCCAGCATGTCCGAGGTCACAGCTCAATTAGCCAAGATGGATGTAATAACTTCTGTCATAACCTCCGGCAGCTATAAGTCCACCTATTCTGACCTGTACGATACTACCGGCGGCATCTATGCAGACATTAACTCCGCTACCTTTGACGTAGAAATGCTGGCTCTATCCAACAGCATCATCGAATCCGTAGTCCGTGAAATGACGCTGAAGCTCAGTGAACCCAGAATGCTGGTGAATATGTCTGTGTGTTATTTTGCGGATGACAAGACTTCGCAATCTGATGCTTATCGAGAGTCTTTGCAGAATATGCTCAATGAGTATTCTCATCGACTGGCAGAGGCAACGGATGGGCATATTATGATTGATAAAATCCTGCTGTTCTCTACAAATAACCGACTGAACTTCTACGATACTAACAATATGGCTTCCATGGCAGATATTCAACTTCAATCCGAAGTCAAGGATGATGGGAAATGGTGGTCGAATGTTAAAATCCATAATAACGCTTTCGTATTTGGATTCTTTACTGATCAACAAATTACTGTCGATGATGAATACATGGAAGCATTTAATAACCTTAAAGATGCTGGGGAATACCTAAGCCGAAGCACTTTCTATAGGATCATAAGCGGTGGAATTGATATCAACGGATACAGTTTGATTGATGATGTTTATTACTTCTCGGCGACTCAGGCTCATGAAACTGGTCATTATTTAATGGGTTTCCGGGATGAATACCAGCGTGGCGACGGTGCAGAGTGGGATGATGTTGGTGGCAAGCCCTATAACGGCAACTTCGGTTTGATGGATAATCAGTATGATAAATATGGCATTGAAATATCTAGCAACGAGATCGAATATGCATATATGCATAATGATTATGAAAGTGCCAATCAACTAATTCATACAGAACACTCTTGGACGCGGAAATGTTCATGTGAGGATACTCTTGCAGAATGGATGACAAACGAAGAATTCATTGATGTGTATAACATCATTGATGATCCAACATGCGATTTTAGCATTGGTAAATATGCGAGTACTTACTCGAAAATTGCTGGCAATAATAAGCGTACTGCTACTTATTCTTATGCTGAACTAAGCGATAGCGATTTTCTCAGTCCCTATGCCACTGCCGGTGGGGGCGGAGGTGGAGGCGGTCGCTCCATAAATCATGCAGAGGTGGAAGAAAAGGGTTCTCCTGTTGAAGCATCTTTCACCAAGGAATCTGTGGCAAATGTTGTATTCACCGGCAATGAAAAGGCCGTTATCGCTTCCGTTGTTGCGGAAGACGGCTACGCCTACAGCGTCAGTATGTTGAAATCGGATGATGAGGATTTTACCGCCGTGGAACTGTCTGACGGCAAGGCAGAGCTGACTATTGCCAAGGGCGAGTTAGCTGAGGTTCGCATTACTGCAAGTAACGGTAAAGAAGCACGGTACAACACTTATTACATCGACCGCTCCCAAAATACAACTGCAGGCTATGTTTATACCTCTGCGGACAACGCCGTCATGGCATATGTTACCACAGGTGTGGAATCTTCCTACACCTTTATTGCCGACAATACCGGTTATATCAATGGGGACTACTTCTCTGTGAATCAGGCAACTCGAATCTCCAGCGACAACGGCGTTGGTTTTGACAGCGGTGAGATTTACTCTGTTGCAAATTATCTGGATGAGATCGATTACACCACTCTGCGTTGGTTCAAATATGCTGATGGTAAGTGGAGTGCATTGCCGACGGACTACTCTGAAGAGGAGAATATGAACATCGGGGCCCGTGCCGATTTAGACGGAGAGGGACTGTATGTTCTGATGGCTAAAGCTGCGCCCGTAGGCGAAGTCCTTCCTGCCGAGAATCTGGATTACACCCAGTCCACCGATTTGGATGCTGTTGTGACACTGACTTTTGACGATCCCAACACCAACAGTAAGTACTATAATGTTTACTACAGCGAGACCAGATTTAACGACAAGAATGCAGAAGGTGTGGTAGTCCGAAGCTTTAACGCAGATTCCACTGAGCTGACAATCAACCTGCTCGAACGCGGACGTACCGTCTATGCGGCGGTTGAAATTGTTCTGGAAGACGGCAGCAGATCTGAACTGAGCGAAATCATTCTGATTGGTGGTGAAGCAGACTCCGATGGAGACGGTATCCCCGATTGGTACTGTGATGAATACCTGCTGTGGGGCGAGGACGGCGAAGACAAGGATATCGCGAACAGTGATGACGATGGTGATGGACTGACAAACTTAGAGGAATATTTGGGTGGTTCTGATCCTACCGACCCCAACGATCCGGTCCACACCACAAATGTGCCGGTTGAATCCATCTCTGTTTCTGCAACCGAGGTGACCCTCTTTATCGGTAAGACTGTAGATATTACCGCAATCGTCATGCCCGAGAACGCATCCAATAAGAGCGTCAGCTGGTCGTCTGCAGATACCGATGTTGCCACCGTCAAAGTGACCGACGGTGTATGTACCATAACAGCAGTCGGCGCAGGTAAGACACAAATCTATGCCGTTACCACGGATGGAGGATACTCTGCAAGCGTTGCTGTCACCGTTGAAAAGGGGCTTCCTTTTGTGGATGTCGCAGCAGATGATTGGTTTATTGATGCAGTTCATTTTGTCTTTGAGCAAAATTTGATGCTCGGTGTCAGTACAACCAAATTTGCACCTGATGATCTTGTAACTCGTGGTATGGTAGTCACTGTGTTGCATCGAATGGAAGGCACTCCTTCCGCAAGCGCAGTCGGCTTTACAGATGTGAAAGATGGTTGTTGGTACACAGATGCCATTTATTGGACTCAAGCCAATGGTATTGTTGAAGGCTACGGAGACGGAACATTCCGCCCTGACGAATATATGACTCGTGAGGAACTGGTAGCCGTTTTCTACCGTTATGCAGAGCACAAAGGATATGATGTTTCCGGCGGTACTGCATTAAAGGCGTACTCTGATCGAGCAAAAACGCAGTCTTACGCAAAAGATGCAATAAGTTGGGCGGTTGCTGTAGGTCTGATCCAAGGTTTCAAAGATGGCACCATTCGTCCTCAAGACTATTCCAATCGTGCGCAGTTAGCAACTGTGCTAATGCGTTTCATTCAGTTGTTTGTCGAATAAACACTTGGATGGAACTCCATCGAAATACGACAGTACCGTTCCAAGGAATCTCTGAAGCATTTGTCTTGTTTGTATCTTCTCTGAATGCATTGGCGTTCTCGTGCCGGACCATATAAGCTTTTACGGGCATAGGTTGTTATTTCGTCCCTTTTTAAAATAATTTCCATAAATATTTCCGTTCTCATATTCTACACCATCATCGTTTTGACGCAAATGCTTTGCCGTGCCCAAAGCCTTTATGGTAGTGCTGATTCATTCAGAGATTCCTTTCGCAAACGAAGCCGATAAGCCTCGTTTATGTCGATGCTTCAAATAGTAGCAAAAGGATGCACCAAATGATTTCGGTGCATCCTTTTTTCATAATTGGATCGTATAGCAGCAATTCTCGAATTCCGTCTCGAAGCCGAGATCGAAATAGAGCTTCATCGCGTTTTCATTGTCGCAGTCAACAATCAAGTCGAGCTTTTCCGTTTTTTCGTCTGCAAAGGCGCGGCGGATCAGCTCGCTCAGGATACGGCGTCCGTAGCCTTGATGACGATAGCCCTCGCGCACGCCGACAATCTCTGACGCAGAGCGCGTTTCGCTGCGCCGCTGCAGCACGCCGTAGGCAAGCAGCTTCCCGTCCTTCTTCAGCACATAGACCTTGCGATCCTTTCCGATTGCGGCAAGGATTTCTTTTCCTGAGATATAGACCTCCGGAAACACCGCATCGTGCAGCGCGGCAAACTCCGCAGCGTCCTCCTGCGCCAGCTCGGCAATGTCCTCCGGTGCGGCAAGGTTTTTCTCCTGTCCGCGCAGGAGCAGCAGCCCGTATTCATTGACCTCCCGGTTTGCGTGCTGCGCCTCCAAAAAAGCCGCACAGCGCCGATTCTGCTTCGGAAAGAAGAAATTACATTGCGTTTCTTTCGGAAGCTTTTCCCGGATTGCCGCGAACAAGCCGCCCGCCGTCTGCGTATAATCCGCCTCGGGCGCGATCAAGAGGCTGAAGTCCGCCATATGATGCTCCTCGCTGTAAAAGCAGAAAGCGGCTCCTGTCAGAGCATTGGGCAGCGCGCCGCATACGGCAAGGCAGCCGTTTTTTGCATGCTCCGCAAGCTCTTCCCGAATGACTTCCCGCTTGTTCGAGCAGTAAGCGGAGCCTTCCGAAGCGTTGATACGGAACACAAAATCCGTCAAAGCCTCCAACTCTTCCGCAGTGAGGGAGCGCGGCATGGTAATCCTCTCCATTTTTTACAGCGGCTCGTCCATCAAACGGTCAAATTCGGCGGCAACGCGGTCAAAATCCTCCTCGGGGATATCGACCAGCTCAAAATCCTCATCCGTGGGAACATATTCATAAAGGTAAACATCGTTTGTCTCGTCGAATGCCTCAAGCGCGATATACTGCTTGTCATCCAAGTCAAAAATGCCCATAATACCGCATTCAAAGCTCTCGCCGTCGTCAAACTCCAGTGTAAGGATTTCGTCCTCAGAGTATTGTGCGCGTTTTTCTTCCATCGGTAAAAACCTCCTTCATTTGGTAGCTTCAGTATAGCCTGTTTTTTGGAAAAGCGCAAGCCTATTCTTCGAGAAACTGTCGATAAGCCGTCGGCAGTCCGATTTTTTCTTTGATCTCCGCTTCCGTAAACCATGAGAAAGCAGCCTCCCGCGCGCATTGCAAATAGCAGCCGGTCAGCTTCCATTCAACATGCGTAAAAATATGCGTACGCTTGATCACCTTTTCGATTCCGCGCGGCTGCACACCCCATTGTTCTGCCTGCGCAAGCGACTCTTGTGCCGAAAGGGTTCCCAATGTGTCAGGGAACTGCCACAGCCCAGCCAAAAGCCCGCGATTTGGGCGCTTGCAGACAGCAAGCTTTTCTCCGCAGCGGAGAAGAAACACCGTGCGCTCCTCTATCCTGCGCGGTTTTTTCGCCGCTTTGACGGGAAAGTCCCGCTGCCTGCCCTGTTTTGCCGCCTCGCAAAGGTCTTGCAGCGGGCAGCTTTCGCACAAGGGCGCGCCGTTCGGCAGGCAGACCGTCGCTCCCAGCTCCATGAGCGCCTGCGTAAATGCTCCGCAGTGTCCTTCGGGATAAACCGCCGCAAGCGCCCGAGCCGTCTCCCGCTTCACGCTTTCCTCCGTGATCGGCGCGTCGGACGCCGTAAATCTCGACACGACGCGCAGGACGTTTCCGTCCACCGCAGGTGTCGGCAAATCAAAGCAAATGGAGCAGATTGCCCCTGCGGTGTAGGGCCCGACGCCTGCCAGCGCACGCACCTCGTCATAGGTCTGCGGAAACACTCCGCCGTGCCGCTCCATGATTTGCCGCGCCGCCTTTTGCAGATTGCGCACACGGCTGTAATAGCCCAAGCCCTCCCATAGCTTCAAAAGCGTCTCCTCGGAGGCTTCCGCCAGCGCCGCAATGGTCGGGAGCTGCTGCAAAAACCGCGCGTAATAGCCCTTAACCGCCTCGACGCGGGTCTGCTGTAACATGATCTCCGAGAGCCACACGCGATAAGGCTCTTTGTTTTCCCGCCACGGCAGCGCCCGGTGATGCTCCGCGTACCACGGCAGCAGGCGCTCCGGCAAGCATTCCAGCATAGTTCTTTTCCTTTCTTTATAAAAAGCAGGAACGGCTTATCGTTCCTGCTTTTTTTCGGTGTTCGCCGATTTTCTCTTTCTGCGGCGGCGGGGACGGCGGCGCGCTGCCAGCTCGTCAAACTTCTTCGCAGCGTCGGACGCGCCCTCATAGACCAAGCGGCTAACGCGCAGCGTTCCGTCCTCTTCCTTCTGCAAGCGGATGCGAATGAGATATCTGCCGTGTGTCTCGCAGGTCGCCATCGTCATATAACGGTGTCCCTCCTGCGCGATCCACGCCCCGTTCGGCATTTCCACGCCGCACTGCGGGCAGTGGCTCTTGAGGTCGGTCATTGCGCTGATTGCCTTGGTCTTGTCCTCATAGCCGCGGAATACCGTTCTGCTGATGCAGCCTGCGGGCGGGTCGCCGTGAAAGCCGTCCGTATGGCTGCGAAGCGCCTGTCCGTACTCGGCAATGCCGCGCTTTAGGTCAAGTCGGCTGCAAATCAGCGCCGTATGGTAAGCGTCTCCCAGCGCGTCGTGCGCCTGGCGGCTCGGCTCGATGCCAATCAGCTCCATTGCGGCGGAAAGCGACTTCTGCGACGTACCGCAGCCGGTCTGTGCGTTAAAAATCATCTGCGCGTTGTACCACTGCGTGATCCAATCCGGCTCGTCATCGTGCAGAAGAATATTGTCCTCCAAAATACGGATATCGTCAAAGCCCCAAGTCAGGAAAATACATTCCCCGCCAATCCACGCGCGGAATCTTGCCAGCGCCTCCGGGAAGGGCAAGCCATTCTCAAGGAGGGTAGCATCCCGCAGCCCCGTCAGTTTGGAGACGCGGCTGTTGAGCTTTTTATAATACTTCGGCCGAACCAGCACCTGAAATTCATCCGCGACCGTTCCATCCTCGAGCAGACGCACCGCGCCGATCTGTATGATTTCGCCGTGAATCTCAACGGGCAGCACCTTCTTCGCAGCGTATGAGCCGGGCCAAGGCTGATTCCATTCCATATCCAATACAATATACTGCAAACCGCGCTCATCACCTTTCTTCTCTTTGGGTATCATAGCATAGTTTTTCCCAAGCCGCAACCAAATTTACAAAGTTTTTGACTTTTGGCATTCTTTGATATATGATAAGGACAGAAATCGGAGGTGTTCCAAATGATCACAGTAATCAACGAAGGAATGTTCCTTCTCAACGGCAAGCTCGTCGCAGCAAGGGAGACCGCGCTATCCCGCGAGGAGGGCGCGCAAAAGACGATTGCCTACCGCATTCTCGACAAGCACAATACCTCGGGCAATATGCAAGCGCTGAAGCTGAAATTTGACGCAATGGCTTCGCACGACATTACCTACGTCGGCATCATCCAGACCGCGCGTGCTTCGGGCTTAAAGGAATTCCCGCTGCCCTATGTGCTGACGAACTGCCACAACTCTCTCTGCGCCGTCGGCGGTACGATCAACGAGGACGACCATGTGTTCGGCTTGTCCGCAGCGAAGCGCTACGGCGGCGAGTTTGTCCCCGCGCACCAAGCCGTTATCCACAGCTATATGCGTGAGATGTACGCAGGCGGCGGGCGGATGCTCCTCGGCTCGGACTCCCACACCCGCTACGGCGCTTATGGCACCCTTGCCGTCGGTGAGGGCGGGCCGGAGCTGGTCAAGCAACTGCTTTGCAAGACCTACGACATTTCCTATCCGCGCGTGGTCGGCGTACATCTGACCGGCAAGCCGCGCCCAGGTGTCGGCCCGCAGGATGTTGCCCTTGCCCTGATTGGCGCGACCTTTAAACAGGGCACCGTCAAAAACAGCGTGATGGAATTCTTCGGCGACGGCATCGCGAATCTCTCCATGGACTACCGCAACGGCATCGACGTTATGACCACGGAGACAAGCTGCCTGTCCTCCGTTTGGCAGACGGACGAGACGGTGCGCCGCTCCCTCGCCGCACACGGCAGAGCTGACGCTTATTTAGAGCTTGCTCCTTTGGACGGCGCGTATTATGACGCAGTGGTGGAAATCGACCTGAGCCGTGTCGAGCCGATGATCGCCCTCCCCTTCCACCCGTCGAACGCCTACACCATCCGCGAATTCAACGAGAATCTGCAAGACCTTTTACATATGGTAGAGGAGGACACTGCCCGCACCTTGAAGCTGAAGCGCCCCGCCGCGCCGCTGACCGAGAAAATTCGCAACGGAAAATTCTACGCAGATCAGGGCGTGATCGCCGGCTGCTCGGGCGGTATGTATCAGAACTTGGTCAAGGCTGCGGAAGTTCTGCGCGGGAAAACCATCGGTGACGGGCATTTCGGTCTGTCCTGTTACCCCGCAAGCCAGCCCGTCATGATGGAGCTGATGCGCACGGGTGTTTTGGAGACACTGATGCTCTCGGGCGCCTCCGTCCGCACGGCGTTCTGCGGCCCCTGCTTCGGCGCAGGCGATGTTCCCGCCAATGGCGGCTTCTCCATCCGCCACACCACCCGCAATTTCCCCAATCGAGAAGGCTCCAAGCCCTCGGACGGGCAGGTCTCCTATGTTGCTCTGATGGATGCCCGTTCCATTGCAGCCTCCGCCATTATGGGCGGTGCCATCACGCCCGCGACGGATTTAGAGGAGTTGACCGCCGACCCCGCCTGCCTCGACTATCATTTTGACCCGAAGCCCTACGAGCGCGTTTATCACGGCGTCGGCAAGCCCGATCCGTCGCAGCCGCTGGTCTTCGGTCCCAACATTGCGGACTGGCCCAAACAGATTGCTCTGCCGGAAAATCTCCTGATTACGGTAGCCTCCGCGATTTATGATCCCGTGACGACGACAGACGAGCTGATCCCCTCGGGCGAAACCTCCTCCTACCGCAGCAATCCTCTGCGCTTGAGCGAGTTTGCCCTCAGCCGCAAGGATCCCGCCTATGTCGGGCGTGCAAAGGCTGTCGCAGCGGAGGAGCAGAAGCGCAGACAGTCCCCCGAAAGCGCCGATATGATGGGCTATGATCCCGCGACGACCGGAATCGGCAGTGCCGTCATGTCCATCCGTCCCGGCGACGGCTCCGCCAGAGAACAGGCAGCCTCCTGTCAGCGCGTCCTCGGCGGCGTTGCCAATCTCTGCGAGGATTACGCCACCAAGCGTTACCGCAGCAATGTGATCAACTGGGGCATGCTCCCCTTCACCGTGGATAATATTGCGCAGTACGGCATCCAGCCGGGCGACCGCGTCTATGTTTCGGGCATCCGCGCCGCGCTGGAGGGAGATGCTACGAAGATTCCCGCTTTGCTGATACAAGGCGAAAAACGCACGGCATTGACTCTAAAGCTGGAAAATCTCTCCCGCGAGGAACGCGACATCATCCTCGCAGGCTGTCTGATCAACTATTACGCAAAATAAGGCAGGCTCTATCAAAGCCGCAGCGGAAATCGAACGTTTGGCGTCAAAACAGTGATAACAGAATTTACAGAAAATGGCGGTGCAGGAGAAGCTGCGCTGCCATTTTTTCTTGCCGTATCAGCGCACCAAAGCAGGCAGGCTGCGCGTCTGCAAAAAGCCTTTCGTCCATTGCCCCCGCAACAACGACCGGTCGCATATAAGCCGCACATTTGGAAACGTTTCCACATTAAAGCCCATTTACTCTTTAACGTCGCACGTATAGTTTTTATGTCATTTGCAGTTTAGTCATATTGCACAATCAGCAGGAAAGAAATTGTATATTCTTTCCAATTGCGCGTTTCCTCACGGAGGGCTATAATATTTTTGGAAACGTATCCAATTTTGAAAAAACGCAAAGGAGACGTTCTACGCAGCCAAATATTACTTAGTGAAGGAGAAACAGGATGGAAAAGAAGCAACGGTTTTTCGGCCGCGGTGTCCTGCGGCGCGTTCTGAGCTTTGCATTGGCATTTGCTATGCTGCTCAGTCTCGCCTCCGGTCTCCCCGGCACTCTGACGGCAAATGCCGCAGAGCCGGTCTCGCTCAAGGTCAATGATCTTGTGCAGATCAAGGTCGGCGAAGAGCTGACCACAATGGAGCTGTACCTGAACGGCGTCTATGAGGCGGCGATTCCGGTCAGCGCAGGTTCGACAACCGCGACGCTGTTGATCAACGGCGCCGAAACGGAGCAGACGCAGACGGTCGCTCCGGAAGCGGACACGACGCTCTACTGCAGAGTGCAAGGCGGCGTGCTGTCCGTAACCGAGGAAAAGGGCATGCCGACCGCGGCATTGGTCGGTAATTTCGTCGGTATTGAGTTCGTGGACGGAGAGGGCAACCGCTATGATATCAGCTCTTGGACTCCGTCGGATGCAAACGGCGAGCTGACCTATCTGGGCGGCGGTCTCTACGGACGCACCTTCCTCTTCAACACGCTTGCCGAAGACGTGACAATCGCGGACGGCGGCTACAAGGTCGCTTTCAACGACAGCTGGGATTGGTCGATTGGCGACGGCTACAGCAATATCGCCGTTACAGTCCCCGCCGGCACGAACAGCCTGACAGTCCTCACGGATTCAATCAACGGCAAGGTCTATGACAGCGTCCGCAGCGGCAGCTTCTCGGTTGCGCAGAACAGCGGCGCAATCCAAAAGCCCGCTCTGACGACACCCGTCAGCTTTATCGGCGACGCCCGCGGCGCAGGCGACGACAACTGGGTCGCCGGTTTGAAAGGCTATGAATTTACCCAGATCTCCGACACGCTCTTCCGCTATCAGAAGACCTTCGAGGCGGGCACCTACAATTATAAGTGCGTGTTTGACTATGCCAACTGGTACGAGGCGGAAGCCGGCAACCGCTCCTTTACGCTGACGGAGAAAACCCATGTCGTGTTTGTCTATGACACAGTCTCCGGCAAGCTCTATGACACCGTGAGTAATACCGCAACAGTCGGCGAACTGCTCGGGATGCAGGCACCTCCCGCAGAGATGAAGGTCGTAGACAATGCCAACGGTACGACCACCTTTATTGCCGTCGCCGAAGACGGTCAAAGCGTCAAGCTGAACTACTGTGACCGTGTGGACACCGCCAAGGTCACAACAGTTGATCTCGGCAAGGCCAAAGACGGCGCGGCAAAGAGCGGCGATCTCTTCCTCGGCGACAACGCGCTGGATATCCTCTACTGGTATGAAATCGACGGCGTGCGCACCCTCGACGGCTCCAACCCCACGGTCGTGGTGGGTGGTGCGGAGTATTCCAACTATACCCGTGCGGAGTTCACCGGTCGTGTCGTTGCAGTTCCCGGCACTTTCCCCGGTCCGAGCTGGGATCCGGCATCGAATGTAATGACCTATGAGGGCAACGGCCGTTACATCTACACCTTTACAAATGTTCCCGCTGCGAACTATCAGTTCAAAATTGCAATGGGTAGCTGGAGTGAAAACTACGGCGCGGGCGGCGTCGTTGACGGTCCCAACATTCTTGTTACCGTTCCCGCGGCGCAGGATGTCCACATTTACTACAACGACTTCTCCCACTACGCGGCTTGCTCCGTGGACTACATCATTGCGGATGCCGTGCTGAGCGGCACCGGTATCCCCGAAGGCACCAAGCTGACGGACGATTATCTGATCGGCATCTATACCGCAACGGTCAAGATGGCGGCAGGCACCTACACGGATGTGAAGATCACCTGCGCCGGTAAGGACTATGTCTTTGAAAGCATCGAAGTGACGGAAGAGAAGGATGTCACCTTCTACTTTGATCCCGTAACGGGCATCTTCTACTGCAACGCCTCCGATATCCCGCTGGAGACGGAGCATATTTACTTCAACTCGAAGGACGCGGCATATAAGAGCGTTTACGGCGCTGTCGCCACCGGCGAGGAAGTCACCTTCGCCATTGACACCGGCACGGACGCAACGGCTGTCACGCTGGTTGTCAAGGGTTTGAACGCCCGCAGCCTTGCGATGGAAAAGATTGGCGAAGCCGTTGACGGCGTCCAGAAATGGGCTGTCACCACGAGCTTTGACGAGCTGAGTGAAAACTCCTACTACTTTGCAATTTCCAACGGCAGCTCCGTAAAAATCTATGCCGATGACGACGGCTACTACGGCGAAGGCACCGTGACCGATCTGACCAACATCAAGGCCTATGATCTCGTGGTCTATCGATCCGGCTTTGAGACGCCCGACTGGATGAAGAACGCAGTCGTCTATCAGATCTTCCCCGACCGTTTCTTTGACGGCGCGGAGTGCAACAATTTTGCGCAGCTCACCGCACGCGGCGAAGTCGATTACGAGTATGTCACCGACTGGTACGCCCTGCCCGAGAACCCCGAGCAAGAGGCGCTTCTGAGCGAAGAAGACTACAAGGCAACCGGCGCATTCTACGGTGACGGCGAATGGGCGAACGAGATGTACGGCGGCGACTTCAAGGGCATCGTCGAGCGGATTGACTATCTCAAGGCGCTGGGTGTGAATGTCATCTACCTGAACCCCGTGTTCTCGTCCATCTCCAACCACCGCTATGACGCCTGCGACTATACCAAGATTGACCCGCTTCTCGGCACGATGGGCAGCTTTGAGGAGCTGGTCAAGATCGCGGAGGAGAACGATATGCACATCATCTTAGACGGTGTGTTCAACCATGTCTCCGACGATTCCGTCTATTTTGACCGCTACTATAAGTTCCTCGGCACCTCTGAGAAGATTGGCGCTTATCCCTACTGGGCATATGTCTATGACTACATGGCGGAAAACGAAGCCACTCAAGCTGCCGCAGAAGCTGCTGCGAAGGAATACTTCGGCACGGAATACGGCATCACCGACTACGCCTACACCGAGTGGTTTGCCGTCAACAACACCCCGCTGATCGACAACGACACACATGAAGAGGTCATTGACAACATCGGTCTGCGTGCCGGTAAGACCGTTTACGGCTACGAAGGCTGGTGGGGCTATGACAGCATGCCCGTTATCCTGTCCACAAACGGTTCGGAGTATCAGACCGGCAACTGGGCAGAAGAGATCATTTATAACGAGGACGGCACCAGCGTCACGCAGTTCTGGCTGAGCGAAGGCTCCAACGGCTGGCGCTTGGACGTTGCCAACGAAGTCTCCGACGAGACTTGGCAGGAATTCCGCAAGTCCGTCAAGGCGCTGGACAGCGAGGCGGTCATCATCGGCGAGATTTGGACCGACGCGACCGAGTATCTGCTCGGCGATATGTACGACTCCGTCATGAACT
>JBJFGB010000200.1:0-6682 GCA_051892295.1 Faecousia sp.
CGGCTGTTGAGGATGCCGCGCTCGGAGGGCTTGCCCTCGCGGCGGTTGAAGCTGCCGGGGATTCTGCCGACGGAGTACATCCGCTCCTCAAACTCGATGGTGAGGGGGAAGTAGTCAATGCCGGGCTTGGGGTCGGGCGAGCAGGTGACGGTGGTGAGGACGGTGGTGTCGCCGTAGCGGCAGATGCACTCGGCATCGGCAAGCTCCGCGACCTTACCGGTTTCTACGGTAAAGGGGCGGCCGCCGATCATCGTCTCGAATACATGATGGTTGGGATACTGCTTTCTGGTAATCATTGGATGACCTCCTGTTAAAATTTTTCCACGGGAGGTTTAGCACTTGAAGCCGAAGCCGAAACAAATCAAAGCCATGTAGGAAGGGGACATATTTCCGCCGTCCGCGAAGCGGCAGACGGGACTGCTGAATAGGTTTGTACGAATTCGGCAGTTCCTGCACGCGGCGGGGACATGTCCCCGCCCTACATTGGCGTTTCTGCTTTATTCGGCTGCGCCTTCAACTGCTAAACGGCGCTCCCGTGCGCGG
Source organism: Faecousia sp. (assembly GCA_051892295.1). Classification (GTDB taxonomy): domain Bacteria; phylum Bacillota; class Clostridia; order Oscillospirales; family Oscillospiraceae; genus JAZOXB01. The sequence goes on from JBJFGB010000200.1 coordinate 544, forward strand.
GGGATGTGAAAATGGGCGACCGCGTGGGCCGCCCATAGATGCGCTATTACTTACGGATGCCCAGCTTTGCAATGATGGCGCGATAACGGTTGATGTCCTTCTTTGCAAGATAGTCGAGCAGGCTGCGGCGCTTACCGACCATCATGAGCAGGCCGCGACGGGAGTGGTTGTCGTGCTTATGCTCACGCAGATGCTCGGTCAGCTCGTTGATGCGAGCGGTGAGAATGGCGATCTGAACCTCGGGGGAACCGGTGTCGCCTTCGTGGGTCGCGTACTCCGCGATGATTGCGGTTTTCTTTTCCTTCTGGATCATGGTTGTTTCCACCTTTCAAAAAATTCTCCTGCGGCTAAGTTGCGGGATGGCGGAATGCCCCGACACGGAGCGATCCCCCGAAACTGAGCGCGCGGAATATTCTGCTTGGCAAAACGCCAGCCAAAATATAGTAGCATAGAATCACAGGAAAGTAAAGAGAAAGTTTTCCGAAAACGCCGATTTTTTCGGAATTTCCACGCCTTCCAATTGTAAAAGCGTCCGTTTTGCCTTAAGTCCCCACGCAAACCCGCCGAGACCGTTGGCGGCGACGACGCGGTGACAGGGCAAAAGGATCGGAAACGGGTTTTTCCCCACCGCGCTTGCGGCGGCGCGGACGGCTTTGGCATTGCCGACGGCTGCGGCAAGCTGCCCATAGGTGACGACCTTGCCGTAAGGGATACCCGCCAGCGCCGCCCAGACGCATTTTTGAAACGGCGTTCCCTGCGGCGCAAGCGGTACAGAAAAGCTTTCCCGTTTTTTCAAAAAATATTCCGAAAGCTGCAAGACTGCCTCCCGTGTGACAGCGTTCGGTGCGCGTTCTCCCCGTTCCTCCGACAAATCAATCCTGCAAAGCGCGCTTTCGCTTGCCGTCAGGCGCAGCAGTCCGAGGGGCGTTTCGAGGTATTCGGTAAACATTCTTAACCGTGCAGGAAGCTGAGCGCCTCGATGCCCAGCGTCATCACAAGCGTAACGACGATGCCTGCCAGCACGACGCCGAGGAGGATTGTTGGCAGGGCGCGTTTTAAGCGCATCTCCATCAAGGCAGCGACCAGCGCGCCTGTCCATGCCCCGGTTCCGGGGAGGGGAATGGCGACGAGCAGGCACAGACCGACCAGCTCGGATTTTTGAACTCTGCCGCTCTTATTCGCGGCGCGGCGCTCTAACTTTTCCGCAATGCGTCCGAGCTTTGGATAGCGCTTCATCCAGTGCAAAACCTTGCGGATGAACAGCAGGATAAACGGGACGGGCAGCATATTGCCGATGATGCTGATGAGGCATGCCGCCCACGGTGCGAGACCCTGCGCCATACCGTAGGGAATCGCCCCGCGCAGCTCAATCACCGGCACCATGGAGATCAAAAAAGTGATGAGCGCCTTTCCCGTGAGTGTAGAAAAGAAAGCCATAGTCATTCTCGCTTTAACATTTTTCTTTCAGCATACCATACTCCCACCGAAAATGCAAGCCATATGACAAAATTGGTTGTGCACCGCGCCGAACGGAGCGGAACGGTAAAAATGCGCATTCCGGTGGTAAAATCTGTGAATTCGTTGTTGAAATCGGAAGGAAGATAGGGTATACTTACATTAAGCATCTGCATTTTGAGTATGCTGGAAAGGAGCGTCGGAGGCAATGGGCGAGGTCATTTCTGTCATTTCCGGAAAAGGCGGCACGGGGAAAACAACGCTGTGCGCCGCCGTGGCGACCTGTATGGCTGTCGACGGCATGCGCGTGCTGTGCATTGACGCAGACATCGGTCTGCGGAACCTTGACATCGCCCTCGGCATGACGGAGCAGCCAATCATCGCCTTTACGGACGTAATCCACGGGCACTATGGCTTGCAGGATGCGGCGGAGCATTTGCAGCTTCCGGGGCTGTTCCTTTTCACCGCGCCCGTGCGCGAGAACGACGCGCTGATTGACGCGGCGGGGTTCGGCAGAATGCTGGAGCAGGTGCGCAAGGAGTTTGATTACTGTTTGATTGATGCCCCTGCGGGGATTGGTTCGGGCTTCCGACTGGCGACGCGCTACGCCGATCGCTGCATCGTCGTCTCTACGCCGGATCCCGCTTCCATGCGCGACGCGAGCTGTGCGGCGGATCTTCTCTCGCTGGACGGCAAGGAGGAGCTGCAGCTCGTGGTCAATCGCGTGACGCCGAAGCTGTTCTCCCGCATGGAGCTGACGGTGGATGATATCATGGACGGCGTGGGACTCCCGCTGTTAGGCTTAATCCCGGAGGATAACGCGGTGATGCTCGCCGCGGCACAGGGGAACGCGCTGATTCTCTCCGACGACGGCGGCGCTGCCGAGGCGTGCCTGCGCATTTCGCGTCGTCTGCGCGGCATTGCAATGCCGTTGATGAAACTGTAATGAGGTGATTTTATGAACATTACACTCATGGCACACGACAAAAAGAAAGAGCTGATGGTGCAATTCTGCACGGCATATAAGAGCGTCCTTTCCAAGCACAATATTTCCGCCACGGCGACGACGGGGCGGCTCGTCGCGGACGCGACGGGGCTGCCTGTGACGCTGTTCCTCTCCCACAATCAGGGCGGTCATCAGCAGGTGGATGCCCGCATCGCCTATAACGAGATCGACCTCGTCCTGATGTTCACCGACCCGAACGGCATGGATCCCTGGGAAGATCAGCAGATTGTACAGACGATTCATCTGTGCGACACGCACAATGTCCCCGTGGCGACGAATCTCGCCTCGGCGGAGATGATGATTCTCGGCTTACAGCGCGGCGATCTGGATTGGCGCGAGATGATCCATCGGAAAAAATCGGTGAGGTGAGACAATGGAAGCATATGAAATCATTGAATTGATCCGCACGGCGGAGAAAAAGACGCCGGTACGGGTCGTCTTGCAGGAAAAGGCGCCTTGCGAATTTACGGACGCGGAGGTCTTCTGCGGCGGAAACGGGCTGAAGCTCCTTTACGGCGACTGGAAGCGCCTCGCCCCGCAACTGGAAGCGCAGGCGGACAAGCTTGCGGCGGTGCATATTGAAAACAACGCGGTCAATTCCGCCATTCCGATGCTGGATGTCAAGAATCTGCACGCAAGAGTGGAGCCGGGCGCGATTTTGCGCGAGGGTGTCGAGATTGGAGACAACGCCGTGATTATGATGGGCGCGGTTCTCAACATCGGCGCGCGCGTCGGCGAGGGCACGATGATCGACATGGGCGCGATTTTGGGCGGCAGAGCAACCGTCGGAAAGCGCTCCCACATCGGCGCGAACGCGGTCTTGGCGGGCGTCATTGAGCCGCCGAGCGCAACGCCCGTGGTCGTGGGTGACGAGGTTCTTGTGGGCGCAAACGCGGTCATTTTAGAGGGTGTGCAGGTGGGCGACCGCGCCGTGGTTGCTGCGGGCGCGATTGTTACGGAGAACGTTCCCGCCAACGCCGTCGTCGCAGGCGCTCCCGCAAGAATTGTCAAATACCGCGACGAAAAAACCAACGAAAAAACCGTCCTCCTCGACGCGCTGCGTGAGCTGTGACCTTTATAAAATGCAGCGCCCTTTCTTGTGAAAAGCAAGGAAGGGCGCTGCGTTTTTTTAAAATCAGCCTCAAATCCGCTTCGTAGGGCACGACGACTCGGCGTGCCGTCCGCACAGCGGCAGACGGTACAGCGGAACAAGACGATATATATTTGGTAGTTCCTGCATGAGATTGCCACGGGCGCAAGCGCCCTCGCAATGACAAAGCGGTAGCCTGCCGTGTCATTACGAGGAGGGCAGCGACGCGGTAGCGCAGCCGTTCGCGAGGAACGAGCGTTACGGATGCGGCATACCCCTTGCGGGTGCAATCTCCGGTTGCAGAATTGTATGCAGTCAGTAGTGCCTGCACGCGGGCGGCTGACAATATGCCGCTTTTGAGTGTTACATATTATTGAGGCGCTTTATCCTCCTGCGGCTCCTCGGGGAAGGCGTATTGTGCCTTGTAGCGGGCGAAGCGCTCGGCGAAGGCGGCGCTCTCCTGAAGCTCGCCGGCTTTCAGGGAGTTCAGGTATTCGTGGGCTTCCAGCTTGCCCTCGGAGACCTGAAGAATTTCCACCGCCACATTAGAGCAATGATCCGCCGAACGCTCGAAGGCGGTCAGCAGGTCTTCCAGCACGAAGCCGTATTCCACGCTGCACAGCCCGTCCCGCAGTCTGCGGATATGGCGGGACTTGACCTCCCGCACCAGTGCGTCCACCACCTGCTCCTGCGGCTCGATGGTCGCGGCGAGATCGAGATCCAGGCTTTTGTAGGCATCCACGGTGCGGCGGAGAATATCCGAAAGCGCCTGTTCCAAAACCTCCAACTCCGCCTTGGCGCGCTCGGAGAAGGTGATTTTCTTTTCCTCCATTTCCAAAGCGGCTTCTCCCACGGAAACGGCGTGGTCGGCAATGCGCTCAATGTCGGAAATGGTGTAGAGCAGGGTGTTGAGGATGCGGTTGTCGGACACGGACAGCTTCATGCCGGAGAGCTTTACCAGATAAGTGCCCAACGCATCCTCATAGCGGTCGGTGTTGTCCTCCAGCACAAGAACCTGATCCAATGTTTTGCTGTCAAAGCTGCGGGTCAAATGGATGGCAAGGGTCATGGCTTCCACCGAATCCTCCGCCATGCGGAGGGCGATCTCGTGGGCGCGCTGGATGGCGACGGCAGGGGTGCCCAACAGACGCTCGTCCAGCAGCTCCGTCTTCTCCTCCTTTTTATCATCGGGGACGGACAGGGTCGCCAGCTTCACCAGCAAGCCGTTCAGCGGCAGAAGTAAGGCAGTCGCGCCGACATTGAATGCCGTGTGGATTACGGCGATGCTCATCTCATTGCAGGGCGTATTCAGGAAGTTCCACGGGAAGAACAGCCCGATGCCGTAGAACAGCACCACAAAGATCAGCGTTCCCAAAAGATTGAAGTACAGATGCACCATGGCGGTGCGGCGGGCGTTTTTATTCGCGCCGATGGAGCCCATCATGGCGGTTACGCAGGTGCCGATATTCTGCCCCAAAATAATCGGAATGGCACAGCCGAAGGTGACCGCGCCGGTGGAGCACAGACTCTGCAAAATACCCACGGAGGCGGAGGAGGACTGGATCAGTGCCGTCAGCGCGGCGCCGACCAAAATACCGATTAACGGGTTGGAGAAGGATACCATCAGCTCCGCGAACCACGACTCGTTTTTCAGGAATTTCATGGAGCCGCTCATCAGCTCCATACCGGTCATCAGCGCCATAAAGCCCAGCAGAATGCAGCCGATGTTTTTCTTTTTCTCCGATTTTGTGAACATATACAGCACAATGCCGAGGAACCCCATCAGCGGTGCCAAGGTGGAGGGCTTGAAGAACTGCACCAACAGACTGTCCCCCTCCAGGCCGCTGAGAGACAGAATCCATGCGGTGACCGTGGTGCCCACGTTGCTGCCCATAATCACGCCTACCGCCTGCTTCAAGGTCAGAATGCCGGAGTTGACGAAGCCTACCACCATGACGGTGGTGGCGGAGGAGGACTGGATGACTGCCGTCACTGCCAAGCCCAGCAAAAAGCCCTTGGGCACGTTGGAGCTCATCTTTGCCAAAACAGTCTGAAGCTTGCCGCCTGCGGTGCGCTCTAAGGATTTTCCCATCACATCCATACCAAACAGAAACAGCGCCAGTCCGCCCAGCAGAGACACGAGCTTCAGAATATAGGTGGTCATATATTTCTCTATCTCCTTTGCAGGGATTTTACAAATTTTATTATAGAGTAGAAGCCCTGCAAAAACCACGCAGTTCCGGTTAAGCTTTCGTAAAATCTGTGTAAAACGGAGCCAACACGCCAAACCGGCCGCCCCCTCAATTGATATGTGCATGACAATGACATTGAAGGGATACCCTACTTGTCATTGCGAGGAGCGTAGCGACGCGGCAATCTCGTGGAGGAACTACCGATTGGGTACAGAAAAATGTGTCAAGGAACCCGTCCCCTTGACACACTACCGATTGGGTACAGAAAATTGTGTCAAGGAACCCGTCCCCTTGACACATTCAATGTCATTGTCATGAATCCCCTGTAGGGCGGGGACATATCCCAATGTCACTAAGTTAAGGAATACAGGGTCTCGCAGGGATGCGGGGCCCTAC
>JBJFGB010000201.1:0-6669 GCA_051892295.1 Faecousia sp.
GAAAAAACGATCTCACATAAACGATAAGCATCCGTATGATTGTCACCATACGGATGCTTATCGTTTTCAGAATGTCGCGACCTCGTCGGCAGCGGGCTTGGCGGGCTCGACGGCAACCGCCGTCAAAATCGGACCGGTGCCGCGATAGAGGGCGTGGAATCGCGTTTCAACCGTTGCCGTCACCATGACCCACTGGCGTGTGTGCAGCTCGGCGGATTTTGCGTACTTGCAGGGCATTCCCATAAACTGAATGTCTTCCACGCAGCAGGTCATCACGAAGCGACCCGGCGCGAAGTAGCCGTCGCGATCCTTTTTTAACCGCGCCACCTGCGCCTTAAAGCGGACGGTCTTACCGTTGTACTTCTTTGGTTCCTCATTGATGTCGCGGAACCAGAGCGCGTAATCCTCGTCCGCGATCTCGATTACGGGCGCATTGATGTCAAAGGGGAGAGGGTCTTCAATCTCGTCAAATTCCGTCTTGCCGTCCGTGTATTCGTAGAGAATGCCGACCCTGCGGTTGAGCGCGCGGGCAAGCTTATGCAGCGGCATGATATCCGTGCCGACCGGCAGACGGTTGAACACAACCATCTCACAGCCGGACAGTTTGTCCACCACCAGCGAACGGAGGTTGGAATTATAGCTTTGGATCGTCGTGCCGTCAGCGAACATGACCTCCTGCGCAATTTGCCAATCCTGCGGCATCTTTTGATAAAAGTCCCCGACGAGCTGCATTCCGTTCAGCTCCACAACCACGCGTTCCGCGTGGTGCTTTTGCAGCAGGGCGGCAAGCTCCTGCGTTGTGATCTCGTCCTGCTCGATGACCTCGGGATAGACCTTTTGGTAGGGATAGGCGGAGACGTCATATTCCTCCTCGCCCTCCTCGCAGATGAGCAGAAGGGTACGCTCGCCTGCGTTAAAGCGGGTGTCACACAGCGTCTCCTGAATAAATTTCGTTTTTCCGGCATCTAAAAAGCCGGTAAACGCATAGACCGGAATCGGCATTGCCCTTCCTCCTTACACGCCGAACAGGGCGGCAACGGCGGCTTCGTTCAGCTTTGAACCGATCACACACAATCTGCCTGTGACCTCTGCGGTGCCGCTTCTGACATCCATTTCGCCCGGTACATGGTCAAAATGCAGCCAGGTGCCGTCCGTTGCCTGTACGATGCCCTTAGCGCGGAGAACGATGCCGTAAGCCTCCTCGTTATCCAATGCGGAGAGCGCCGCTTTGATCTCCTCTGCGGTGAATTTCTTGTGCGTCTCAATGCCCCAGCTTTGGAAGATCTCGTCGGCATCATGACCGTGATGATGGTGATGATGATGCGCATGCTCCCCATCATGGTCATGATGACAATGCTCGTCATGGTCATGATGATGCTCATGCTCATGCCCCTCATCGTGGTCATGGTGGCAATGCTCGTCGTGATCATGATGATGCGCATGCTCCTCATCGTGGTCATGATGGCAATGCTCGTCATGGTCGTGATGGTGATGCTCGTGATCGTGATGGCAGCAGCAGTCGTCTTCCTCGGCTTCCTCTTGCGCGCGGGCGTGCTCAATCATCTCGGAAAGCTCATCCGTCAGAGAATGCTGATGCTGCATGGCTTCTAAAATCTGCTTGCCGTCCAACTGCTCCCACGGGGTGGTGATAATGACGGCTTTGTCGTTGTGTTCCCGCAGCAGGGAAATTGCGGTGTCTAACTTTTCCTCGGAGATGGTTGCCGTGCGGCTGAGGATGATGGCAGAGGCTGTCTCAATCTGATTGGAGTAGAATTCACCGAAGTTCTTCAGATAAACCTTGCACTTGGTCGCGTCGGCAACAGTCACGAAGCAGCCGAGCTGCACGTCTTCCGTTGCAACGCGCTGCACTGCGCCGATGACATCGCTGAGCTTGCCGACGCCGGACGGCTCGATTAGAATGCGGTCGGGGTGATATTCGGAAATAACCTGCTGCAACGCCTTGCCGAAATCGCCGACGAGGGAACAGCAGATGCAGCCGGAATTCATCTCGTTCACTTGAATTCCGGCATCCTTCATAAAACCGCCGTCAATGCCGATTTCACCGAATTCGTTTTCAATCAGCACAATCTGTTCGCCGACATACGCCTCGCGGATCATTTTCTTGATCAGCGTGGTCTTGCCCGCTCCCAAAAAACCGGAATAAATATCAATCGTGGTCATAAATTTCTATACTTCCTTTCCAATGATAACTCTCGACCTTCCGCCGCTCCGGCGGGTTTTGTCTTTGAATCTCTAAACATATATTATAACACAATTTCCCATATTACGCAAGCAAATCCGGCGGTTAATTCGAGTTTTTGAAAAAGCAGTTGCTTTTTTTTCAGAAGCTGGTATACTGAAAAGTAAAGAGGAAGGGAGGGTGATCTGCATTTTGCGGATTCGGGCGTATTTTTCTGCGGAAAACATGAAAAAGCAATGGAATCGCGAGAATTATCGCATCTTACTTCTGTACTTTGTATTTTCCGTTCTCCTAAACGGTGTAATCGAACTGTTGGCGCGCCGTTCTCTGCTTGACACCTTGTCCTTCTGCATCGGCAATCCGTGGGTATTTCTCTATGGCGCATTTCTGATCTTTACCGTTTTGTCCTTCTCGCTGCTGTTCCAAAAGCGACGTTTTTGGTTTTTCCTCCTTGCGGCAGTTTGGCTTGGGCTTGCTGTGACGGATTTTATCCTGTTGACCTTCCGTTCCATGCCGCTGACCGCATCCGATATTTGGCTGCTGGCATCCGTTCGGGATATTTTTGAAAAGTACCTCAGCCACGTTGCACTGTTTTTCCTGATTTTAGCAATCGCTGCGCTTCTCGGCTTGATCTTTTTCTTTTGGGCGCGTGCAAGAAAGTTCCCGTCCATACCGTGCTTTTCCGTGATTACGATTCTCCTGTCCTGTCTTTCCCTGTTTGTGCTGACCGAGCTATTTGTACGCATTGATGTTTTGGATGAATCGAATGGGTTTTCCAGCCTTCCCCGGGCGTATCATGAAAACGGATTTGCCTATTGCTTCTCTGCGAGTCTGGTCACCGGCGGCGTGGACGAGCCGGAGGACTATTCTCCCCATGAGGTCGAGGAGATTATTGATACACAGCGTGATTTGCCGCCGACAAAAGCGGATCCACCGAATCTCGTTTTTGTGCAGCTCGAATCCTTCTTTGATGCAAATTACCTGAAAGACCTGCAATTGTCTGAGAATCCTGTACCAAATTTTGAATCGTTAAAGGCAAATTATCCGAGCGGGCTGCTCTCTGTTCCCTGCATCGGCGCGGGCACCGCGAACACGGAATTTGAGGTTCTGACGGGAATGAATCTGAGTCACTTTGGCGTGGGGGAATACCCCTATATGACCATTGTCAATTCCACCGCCTCGGAGTCTATCGCTTTTACCCTTGCGCAGCTCGGCTATGCGACACACGCCGTTCATAACAATAACGCGACCTTCTATGACCGCCATATCGTCTATGCCAATCTCGGCTTTCAAACCTTTACTTCGCTGGAATACATGAACGATGTGCCATACAATCCGCGCGGCTGGGCGGATGACAGCGTGCTGACCGGCGAAATCTGCAAGGCGCTGACTGCGACGGAGGAGAAGGATCTTGTCTTTGCCGTCTCCGTTCAGCCCCATGGAAAATATCCGGGCGAACCGCTTCCTGACGCGCAGGTCATTGGCGTAGCGGGCATGGAGGATGAGGAACGGAAAAACGGCTTGGAATACTATCTCTATCAGCTAAAGGAGTGCGATGCATTTGTCGCGGAGCTGACGCAGGCACTTCGGCATTTTGACGAACCGACTGTGGTCGTGTTTTATGGGGACCATCTGCCGAGCTTCAATTTCCAACAGGAGGAGCTGTCCTTCGGCAGCGTGCAGACGACGGAGTATGTGATCTGGTCGAATTTCCCGCTTCCGGAAAACGGCGGCCGGGATCTGCAAACCTACCAGCTCGGCGCTTATGTCATGGATCTGTGCGGCATCCACGAAGGCGCGATTTTCCGCCTGCATCAGAGCTATAATTACGCAGGCGACAGCAGCGCGGCATATCAGCAGGCGTTGGAGGTGCTGGAATATGACATTCTCTCAGGCGAGCAGTATTATGCCGAGAACGGCGCAACGCCCCAGCCGACGGATATGCGCTTTGATGTAGAGGAGGTCTGCATCACCGCGCTCACGCAGGGAGAGGACGCTTTGCGCGTGTCAGGGGAGCATTTTACGCCCTACAGCGTTGTGTTTGTCAACGAGATTGGCTATGAAACAATCTATCTCTCCGAAACAGCATTGCTTGTAGAGGGGCTTGTCCTTGCGCCGGAGGATGTTGTCGCCGTTGCGCAGGTTTCTGCTGCCGATGCATTGGAAATTTTGAGTATGAGCAAACCCTTTGTGTTTGCGCAATCATGAGGTGATACTATGCCAACCATTCAGGAAATTCGGGAACGGTTTTCCCAAGACCGCTTTGCGACGGACGCAGCAGAAATTATCATTACGGAGGCACAGCCGCAGTATGCGGTCTGCGAGATGCCGCTTTTAGAGAAGCACCGCAACGCGCGGGGCACGCCCATGGGCGGCGCAATTTTTACGCTGGCGGATTTTACCGCAGCCATCGCAGCCAACGGCTTTGCTACGCATACGGACACGATCTCTCTGCACGCGGATATCACATTTTTAGGTACAGCAAAAGGGGAAAGGCTAATCGCAAAGGCGAGCTGCGTCAAGCAGGGCAGAACGACCGCTCTGTATATGGTTGAGGTTACGGACGAACTGGGCACGCTCGTTGCACAGGCAAGCGTGAACGGTTTTGTCCTGCCGAAATAGGAAATATTACGAAATTCCTATTGACTTTAGCACTTAAAAGTGATAAAGTAAAAACAATCGAAGCAACGCGATGGGGCGATTCTACCAAATCCTCTCGTCCTCTGCTTTTGCAGAGGACGATTTTTATTAAAAAAGGAGAGAAAATATGGTTATTACCGACATTTTAGAGAAAAACGCGCGGCTTTACGGCGAGGAAGTTGCACTTGTGGAGATCAACCCCTCCGAGGAACGGGACCGCGCGGTTACTTGGCGGGATTTCAGCCTAATCGAGAATACGCGTCCCGATCTGCCGTACCGCCGCGAGATTACATGGGGGCAGTTTGATAAAAAGGCAAACCGCTTTGCCAATTTGCTGCTCAGCCGCGGTATTAAGAAAGGGCAGAAGGTCGGTATTCTGCTGATGAACTGCTTGGAGTGGCTGCCGATCTATTTCGGCATTCTCAAGGCGGGCGCAATTGCCGTGCCGATGAATTTCCGCTATTCCAGCGACGAGATCGAATACTGCTTGGACTTGGCAGATGTAGAGGTGCTGGTCTTCGGACCGGAATTTACCGAACGCTTGGAACCGATTGTCCCGAAGCTCTCCCGCGTGCGTTATATGTTCTATGTGGGCAGAGAAGTGCCGTCCTTTGCGGAGTCCTATTTAGAACTGGTAAACTACTGCTCGCGCACCGCGCCTCCCGTCTGCATGGAGGAGGACGACTACGCTGCAATCTACTTCTCTTCGGGTACGACGGGCTTCCCGAAAGCAATCCTACATAACCATCGCTCTCTCGTCAGCTCTTGTATCACGGAGCAAAAGCATCACGGGCAGACGCGCGACGATGTCTTCCTCTGCATCCCGCCGCTATATCACACGGGCGCGAAGATGCACTGGTTCGGCAGCCTCCTGTCGGCAAGCCGCGCCGTCCTGCTGCGCGGGGTCAAGCCCGAGTGGATTCTGCGCGCGGTTACGGAGGAAAAATGCACCATTGTCTGGCTGCTTGTGCCCTGGGCGCAGGATCTGCTGGACGCCATCGAATCGGGAAAAATCGACCTGAACAGCTATATGCTCGAGCAATGGCGCTTGATGCACATCGGCGCGCAGCCCGTTCCGCCCAGCCTCATTCACCGCTGGATGAAAATTTTTCCGCACCACCAATATGACACCAACTACGGACTCTCTGAATCCATCGGTCCGGGCTGCGTTCATCTGGGCGTAGAGAATATTCACAAGGTCGGCGCAATCGGCAAGGCGGGCTACGGCTGGGAGACGAAAATCGTCGATGAGGCAGGGCAGGAGGTCAAAAAAGGCGAGGTCGGCGAGCTGATCGTGCGCGGCAACGGCGTGATGCTCTGTTATTACAAAAACGAAGAGGCGACCAACGAGGTTTTGAAGGACGGCTGGCTCTACACGGGCGATATGGCACGAGAGGATGAGGATGGGTTCATCTATCTCGTCGACCGCAAGAAGGATGTCGTCATCTCCGGCGGCGAAAATCTCTATCCCGTACAGATTGAGGATTTCCTGCGGACGAACGACAAGATCAAGGACGTTGCGGTAATCGGTCTGCCCGACCCGCGTCTCGGTGAAATTGCAGCGGCGATCATCGAATTGAAAGAGGGGGTAAGCTGTTCCGCTGAGGAGATTGACGCTTTCTGTAAGGCGCTCCCGCGTTATAAGCGTCCGCGCAAGGTCATTTTCGACAAGGTCCCGCGTAACCCCACCGGCAAGATCGAAAAGCCCGTCCTGCGTGAAAAATACTGCCACGGCAGGTTGGTCGAGGCGCAGACGACGCACTAAAAAATAATTCGCAAATTGCAATAACAAGTTGAGCATATTTTGCGTTAGAGTTCTATCAATCTGA
>JBJFGB010000202.1:0-1739 GCA_051892295.1 Faecousia sp.
AACGTCACCAACGGCATCGACCACCGCCGCTGGCTCGCCCAGTGCAACCCCGAGCTTGGGAAGCTGGTGGAGGAGCTTTGCGGGGGCGAGGACTACCTGCTGCACCCCACGGCGCTGGGACGGCTCGAAAAGTACGCGGACGACGCGGCGGCGCTGCAGCGGCTCGGGGAGATCAAGCGGGCCAACAAGGCGGCTTTCAGCGATTACGCCCGGCGCTACCAGAACGTCTCCATCTCGCCGGACGCCATTTTTGACACCCAGGTCAAGCGCCTGCACGAGTATAAGCGCCAGCTGCTCAACGCTCTGCACATCATCTACCTCTATCAGAAGCTGAAGGACGACCCCAATCTGGATATGCCGCCCCATGTGTTCCTGTTCGGCGCCAAGGCCGCGCCGGGCTACGCCGTGGCCAAGCGCATCATCCGGCTCATCAACTCCCTCGCCAAAGAGATCAACAGCGATCCCGTCTGCAAGGACCGCCTGCAGGTGGTGTTCCTTGAGAACTACTGCGTTTCCCTCGCGGAGAAGCTCATTCCCGCCTCCGAGGTGTCCCAGCAGATCTCCACCGCCGGCAAGGAGGCCAGCGGTACCGGCAATATGAAGTTCATGATGAACGGCGCTCTCACCGTGGGCACGCTGGACGGCGCCAACGTGGAGATGCACGACCTCCTGGGCGACGAGAATATGTTCCTCTTCGGCCTGACGGCGGAGGAGGTGACGCAGCTTCGCCGCAGCGGCTACGACCCGTATAAGTATTACAGCCGCGACGGTGCCCTGCAGCGGGTGCTGGACCAGCTCCGCAAGGGCTTTGGCGACGGCGTGGCCTACGACGATCTGTTCGAGCGCCTCATCCGGGGCAGCGGCAGCCCGGCGGACGAGTATCTGCTGCTGGCGGACTTCGCCGCCTACTGCGAGGCGGAGCAGCGCATGATGGACGCCTACGCCGACCGCGCGCGCTGGAACCGCATGAGCCTCATTAACATCGCCCGCAGCGGCTTTTTCGCCGCGGACCGCAGCATCGCGGAGTACGCGGACAGCATCTGGCACGTGAAGCACCGGTAAGACTTTTATAAGAGACAAGGCGGGCGGCCCATCCGGGCCGCCCGCCTGTTCTTTTATCCCTTTTCCATAGTCAGATAAACTGGAGTTTACTGAACAGTTTGTGCGATTTCTTCTGCTGTATCCTGACGAAGCCATTTCCCGAGTACCTGAGAGTCCTTTGACGGCAGGTAGCCTAAATCTGTAAATCCTAATTTCTTCAAAAGTTCCATGCTTGGAACGTTCTCTGTTTCAGTAAAACAGACATAATCCCATTCTGGATAGTGCTCATGTAAATACTCAATTAAAGCGGACAAAGCTTCGTATGCATAACCTTTTCGATGAACTTTATAGGAAAATGTGTAGCCTAAAGAAATAGTGCCTTCATTGGGCATAACAACTATTTCGCCAATAATGACATTTGTTTCTTTCAATGCAACGCTAATAAATGATGGCGATTCCATGGTCAATGTGTCGTCTTTTCTTCTTTCTGCCAAAGCAACAATTCCGTCATAATCTTTTGTTTGACCTTTTTGATATTTCGAGCAAATTTCGTTGTTTCGATAGTCAAACATTTCGTCAGCATCTTTAATATTTATATTTCTTAATCTAAGCCGATTTGTCTCCATAAATGTCATCTCTTAATCCTCCCTAAACTCTTGTTTTGTAAGCTCAACAAATACTAAGTTCTCTAGTCCTAC
>JBJFGB010000203.1:0-6594 GCA_051892295.1 Faecousia sp.
CATAATTGGTACCGGCTTGAATGCTTTCCAGAGTGGAGCTTACCTCGCCCGAAGCGGCGTCGGTGCGGACAACCTCCACATAGTAACGCTCGTATCCAAGACCCTTGATATAGGAGGTCAGCTGGAAGTTGATGTTGCTCTGCAGAGAGAGTGCATCAGAGATAAACTTCAGGTTTGCATCCGTCGGAATTGCAGGAGCTTCCTCTGCGCCGCAATCGCAGGAGCCGTCAACGAAGGTGTGCGCTTCCGTTGCGGTGTCGCCGCAGAGGTCGCAGGTCTTGGTGTGCGTGCCGTCGCCGTTGTCGATGTAGGTGTAGCTGTGACCCGTTGCGGGAACGACTTCCTGCGCATTGATGACTGTACCGCAGTCGGCACAGATGATCTTGTTTTGACCGGGTTCCGTGCAAGTAGCGGGCGTGACTGCAACGGTAATCTCGTTGTGGGTCAGCGTCGGCTCCGCGTCGCGCGCTTCCACAATGTATGCGGGATCGTATGCCGGCTTCAGGTTTTCCTTATCGACCGTGACGCTCTTGACATTCTCTGTCAGGATCACGCCGCGCAGGGCGGGGATTGTTACGGCAATCGTGCCGTTCGCCGCGACGGTATATGCCGTGCCGCTGACGGCATCGGTGAGCGCGGAAGCGGAGATGCCGAAGTCGGCAGGCTTCAGGGTGATCTGCTGTGCGCTTTGACTGTTGCTTGCCAGCACGATGATGGTATCATTGGCATCGCGGCGGACATAACCCATGGTGTTATCGTTCACGGTGAACGGCTCTACGCTGCCTGTACGCAGGGCGGGATACTGCGCGCGGATGGCAGCAAGCTTTGCATACCAGGTGACGAGCTCTTCGTTGCCCTTGCCCCAAGTGAAGCAGCGGCGGTCATCCGGATCGTCTGCGCCGACCATGCCGATCTCATCGCCATAGTAGATGGTGGGAGCGCCGGCATAGGTGAACTGCAGGAATGCGGTCAGATACTGACGCTGTTTTGCAAGCTCGCTTGTTTTTTCATAGGTCGGGAAGGTGGCGTCGACACTTTTGTCATCACGGTTGTCGGGGATACCGTCAAGGTAGGAGAGAATGCGAGTGGTATCGTGAGAGCCGACAAGATTCATCATCGCATAGAGTGCCTCTTCGGGATAGCGCTCACGGAGACGTTCGAGGGTCTTGGTCGAATCCGCGGCAGTGCCGCCCATTGCGAACGAGGTTACCGCGCCGCGGAACATATAGTTCATGACGGAGTCGTACATATCGCCGAGCAGATAGCCGGTTGCGTCAGTCCAGATCTCGCCGACGATGACTGCGTCGCTGTCCAGCGCTTTTACAGACTTGCGGAATTCCCGCCATGTTTCGGCGGAAACCTCGTCGGCAACATCCAAACGCCAGCCGTTGGAGCCTTGGCTCAGCCAGAACTGTGTGACGCTGGTGCCGTCCTCATTGTAAATGATCTCTTTCGCCCAGTTGCCGGTCTGATACTCCGAACCGTTGGTGGATTTAATGACGGGCATGCTGTCATAGCCCCACCAGCCTTCGTAGCCGTAAACGGTTTTTCCTTTACGAAGACCGATGTTGTCAACCGCTTCTTCCCCGGTGTCCATTTCGATCAGCGGTTGGTTTTCTACGGCGAACCATTCAGTATAGGCATAATCGGTAATGCCGTAATTTGCAGTGAAATGCTGCTTTGCGGCTGCCTCGGCGGTTGCCTGATCGGCTCCGGTGTCTGCCATGTAGTCATAGACATACGCCCAGTAGGGATATGCGCCGATTTTCTCGGAGGTGCCGAGGAACTTATAATAGCGGTCAAAATAGATGGAGTCGTCGGAGACATGGTTGAACACACCGTCTAAGATGATGTGCATATCGTTCTCCTCCGCGATCTTGACCAGCTCCTCAAAGCTGCCCATCGTGCCGAGAAGCGGGTCAATCTTGGTATAGTCGCAGGCGTCATAGCGGTGGTTGGAGATGGAGGAGAACACGGGGTTCAGATAGATGACATTCACGCCCAGCGCCTTGAGATAGTCGATGCGCTCGACGATGCCCTTGAAGTCTCCGCCGTACATCTCGTTTGCCCATTCGCGGTCGCCGTAGAATGCGCCGGTTGCCTTATATGCGTCCTCGCTCAGGAGTCCTTCCTGCTCGGGGTTCTCAGGCAGGGCGTACCAGTCGGTGATATACTCGTAATCCACCTCGCCGCGTGCGCTGAGCTGCGCAAAGTTGTTACACTCGGCGCCGTCGAAGAAGCGGTCGGGGAAAATCTGATAGACAACTGCGTTCTTCATCCAGTCAGGCGTTTCAAAACCGGACTGATAGACAACAAGATCATATGCCCAAACATTGCTCAGGTCGGTCACTGTGCCTGTGCCGTAGCATCCGTCATCATCGCCGTAGATCTTGACCGTGCTGCCATTGGAGATCGCGAAGTAGTAGGAATTCTCGCTCAGATTTGCGAAGCTTGTCGTGACCGCCCACTTCTGCACGCCGTTGACGGCGGCACCCTGCTTCTCCATCGGGAGACTGCAAGCGTTCATGCCCTTCACGACCAGCGTGACAGAGATGGCATCCACGCCGGTGTCAATGGCGAAGGTAACGGACTCTCCGGTCGCGACCGCGCCGAAAACGCTCTTATATTCGCTGTTTTTGGAGTCAAAATAGATGTGCTCCGTGTCAAGCGGAATGTCAGAGGCGTTGCAGTAGTAAATGCCGGTCACGGGATCAAGGTAGAAGGTGACATCCTTTGCCTCGGCAACCTCGACGGACGCAAAGGCATAGGTCTTCCCGCCGCAGGTGATCCGAAGATCGGTATAGGTACCTGCGCTCATCGGGACAGTGACCGCGTAAATACCAGTGAGATATTCATCCGCCAGCTTCGTGCCCGCAGGGATCCCCGTGCCGGTCAGCGTGACGTCAGCAACGATATAATCCACGGAACAGACGCTGCGGTGCGAGAAGTCGTTATAGTAGATTGTTACATCCTGCGCAGCGGGGACGGAAACGGTGATGTTTGCGCCGTCAAAGGCGCCGTTCGCGCCGTAGTTCTCATCCCAAGTGCCGGCAGCAATCTTATACTGGTAGCTTGCGACCGGGACATCGAGGAAGGTGTAAGTGTAACGGCCGTTGCCTTCATAGGTCATCACATTGGAGGTCTCATCCCAGCTCGGGCCGGGGAAGCTGCCGGGGACGGTGATTGTGCGGCCGGTGAAGGCTTCACGGGTATAGTGGGAATAGTCCGTGCTGCCGACAATCACTATGGGATTGGAGCCGTCGAGGGTGCGAACACCGTCGATCTCGTACCAATAGAGAATGTCAAGCGCATCGTCGCCGAGGAAAAGATTGCCGCTGCTTGCCGTGCCGCCGTTGGAATAACCGAGCCATACGGAGGTAACCTCGTCGGGTGTTGCACGGTCGCAATAGTAAAGCGTAACGGACTTTCCGTCGTCGGCGGCTGCGACAAAGGTTGTTGTGCCGTTGACATTGTCAATGACCTGCATCTTCGCGGGAGGCGCCTGCGTATTGAGCAGCTCGGCGACCTTCGCGGGGTTGTTCACGGAATCATAAAGCAAGCCTGTGCTTGTATCATAAACGAAGACCACACGTGTCTGCTCCGTGAGGCTGATGGTGCGGTTATCGGATTCTGCTTCATACCATGTGCTGTAGTCGAATACGCACTTATACATATATGGCGTATCCGAAGCGTCCAAGGTCGCTTGATAGCAGAACAGAGTGTCCGTGTACTGGGCGAATTCGTAGCCGGTTGCGGAGGCATTCCAGTTGTCGGTATCGGAACAGCGCGCAGTGCCGATCAGGCTGATCGCGGTCGTCAGAGCGGGCTTGGACACGTTGGGCTTGCCGCCGTTCTGCGGGACGGTAAAGTTTTGGCTGTTGATGCTGTCATAGCAGGTGAAATTCAATGCGTCGACCAACAGCGTGAAGGTCGTGGTGCCTGCGGGAATCGTGCAGGACATATTATTCCCGTAATAGCCCAAAGCGTCTGACCAGCTATCGTCGAAGGTGATTTTAAATTCAACATAAGTATCCGAAGAAAGATCACTGATTTGGAAGGTGCGGGCGAAGATTCCGCCGCCGAGATAGTTGAGTTCTCCGTTCGGATCCTCGGGAGTCCAGCCAAGCGAGAAGGTGCTGCCGTCGTCTGCGAGGAAGCGGACATTCGTACCGTCATTCGAGAAGCTGCCCGCGAGCGCGGCGGTTTTTCTCGTTTCGATGGTGGAAAGAGAGCCGTTGCGGTAGCGGACGGGGATTGTGCAGTCCTCCGAGGCGGTGAGGGTAACGGTCAGATCCGTTTCCAGACCGTTAACGACCAGCACTGCCGTCGTACTGCCGGCGCTGACGGCAACCGGTGCCTCATAGGTGCCGCCTTTGTATAAATTCATTGTGGTCAGCGTGTCGCCGACCTTGACCTGCACAAGGTCGTTGACTCTGAGGCTGAGCGAATCAGCCGCTTTTGCCGTCAGAGTGCCGGGAAGACCGGAGGCGAGACTGAGCAGCATGACAAGCGCCAACGCAAAGCTCAGAACGCGCCGCAGGACACTGCGGTCAACGAATCGTTGCTTTTGTTTCATCTGATTTCTCCTTCTGTTTTATAGGGTTGCCTTGGGCGTATTTCCATGATGTAATTGGGGAAAATATACACTTTCGTTTTGAATAAATCTCGTATCCGACCGGCATTGCTGCCGGTCGGATGTTTGAGAATGGATTACTTTTTATCTGCGTTGTCAAGCAGACGGATTAGGAGCGCCGAAGCTTCAGCGCGCGTTGCGTTGTCCTGCGGGAGAAGCTTTCCGTCAGAACCGAGCATAATCTTTTCTGTAACCGCCCAGTTCATCGCGTCCTTCGCCCAATCGGATACCGCAGAGGCATCACCGAAGGAAGCAATCGCGTCCTTGTCCTGCTTCGGAGCGCCCGCAGCGCGGTAGAGAATCACTGCAATCTGCTCTCTTGTGATAGAAGCGTCGGGATCAAACGTGGTAGCGCTCGTGCCCTTGACAATACCTTCGGAGGTTGCCCAAATCACGGCGTCCGTATACCAAGTGTCCTTCACAACATCTGTAAACGGATTGATCTTGCCTGCTACGCTCGGTTCACCCGCGATGCGATAGAGAATGGTGACAAACTGCGCACGGGTCAGCGTGCCATCCGGCTCGAAGCAACCATTGTTCATACCGTTCATCCAGCCGTTGGTTACCATGATATCAATATAGTCATGGTACCACGCGTCCTTGTCGCCGAGGTCTTTAAAGGCTGCCGTCGGGCATACAAGCTGTGCAATCTCGCGCGTTTCGGTTTCATGGCAGCGACTGCACTCGCGGCTCTCTTCGCCCTTCTCGGTGCAGGTCGGCTCCTTCACGGTTGTCCATTCGCCAAAGTCATGACCGAGCGCAGCAATGACGGTTTGCTCCTTGATGACCTTGCCGCAGTCGGCGCAGATGATGCCATCGGTTAAACCGGCTTCGGTGCAGGTGGCGGGCTTGCCTTCGACCGTTGTTTCCTTGTGCGTCAGATCGGACTCTGCGATCTCGCGCGTTTCGGTTTCATGGCAGCGGCTGCACTCGCGGCTCTCTTCGCCCTTCTCGGTGCAGGTCGGCTCCTTCACGGTTGTCCATTCGCCAAAGTCATGACCGAGCGCCTCAATGACGGTTTGCTCTTTGATGACCTTGCCGCAGTCGGCACAGATAGTGCCATCGGTCAAGCCGGCTTCGGTGCAGGTTGCGGGCTTGCCTTCGACCGTTGCTTCATTGTGTGTCAGCGTCGGCTCCGCGTCGCGCTCTTCCACAATGTATGCCGGATCAAATGCGGGCTTCAGGTTTTCCGAATCGACCGTGACGCTCTTGGCGTTCTCGGTCAGAATCACACCGCGCAGGGAGGGGATTGTTACGGTGATCGTGCCGTCTTCCGCAACGGTGTATTCCGTGCCGCTCACCACATCCGTCAGCTTTGCGGAGGTGATGCCGAGGTCGGCGGGCTTCAGAGTGAGCTCCTGTGCGTTACCGCTGTTGCTTGCGAGGACGATTAGTGCATCGCTTGCGTCGCGGCGGACATAAGCCATTGTGTTCTCATTGACGGAGAACGGCTCGACGGAACCGGTGCGCAGCGCGGGATACTGCTCGCGAATCGCAGCAAGGGTTGCGTACCATGTGACGATGCCCTCGTCGCCCATGCCCCAGGTGAAGCCGCGGCGATCATCGGGATCGTCCGCGCCGACCATGCCGATCTCATCGCCGTAGTAGATAGTGGGGGCGCCGGCGTAGGTGAACTGCAGGAAAGCGACCAGATACTGGCGCTGCTTTGCAAGCTCGCTCGTCTTTTCATAGGTCGGGAATGCGCTGTCTACATCCTTCTGATTGCGGTCGTCGCCGATGCCGTCCAGATAGGAGAGGAGGCGGGTGGTGTCGTGGGATGCTACGAGGTTCATCATGGCGTAGAACGCTTCCTCAGGATAACGCTCACGCAGACGCTCCAAGGTGTTGGTCGAATCCTCAGCGCTGCCGCCCATTGCGAAGGAGGTCACAGCGTTGCGGAACATGTAGTTCATGACGGAGTCGTACATATCGCCGAGCAGATACTCGGTCGCGTCGGTCCA
>JBJFGB010000204.1:0-27972 GCA_051892295.1 Faecousia sp.
CGTAGGGCGCGACGACTCGGCGCGCCGGTGCAGGAACTACCGACTGCGTACAAATCTGTTCCCCTGTACCGTCTGCCGCTTCGCGGTCGGCACGCCCAGTGGTCGTGCCCTACGACGGTAAAACGCACCCCCACCGTAGGGCGCGACGACCCCGGCGCGCCGGTGTAGGAACTACCGACTGCGTACAAATCTGTTCCCCTGTACCGTCTGCCGCTTCGCGGTCGGCACGCCCAGTGGTCGTGCCCTACGACGGTAAAACGCACCTCGCCGTAGGGCGCGACGACTCGGCGCGCCGGTGCAGGAACTACCGACTGCGTATAAATCCGTTCCCCTGTACCATCTGCCGCTTCGCGGTCGGCACGCCCAGTGGTCGTGCCCTACGACGGTAAAACGCACCCCCACCGTAGGGCGCGACGACCCCGGCGCGCCGGTGCAGGAACTACTTTCATCAGAAGGGTTACGAAAATGGACTATCCAAAACGGAAGCGGCTTCGATTGCCTGACTATGACTATTCCTCTGAGGGCGTATATTTTCTGACACTCTGTACAAAAGATCGCGCGCCGATCCTTTCAAATATTAAAACAGCTAATGAGAACGGCGAAACGGTTGCCGCCATTTCGTTAACACATCTCGGAGGCATTGTGCAGGAATATATTCTTTCGATTCCCAAGGCATACCCCTATATCAACGTGGATTCCTATGTCATTATGCCGGATCATGTTCATCTGCTCTTGCGCATAACCTCAGTGCCTGCACGGCGCGCCGAGTCGTCGCGCCCTACGGCGTCCGTGATTGCACAAACGGTTGCAGTTTTCAAGCGTTTGACAAGCCGCGATTGCAAGCAAGCACTTTGGCAAGACGGCTATTATGACCATATCATCCGTGACGCGCAGGATTACCAAACGCGCATCGAATACATCGAAACCAACCCCTTACGCAAGATTCTGAACAAGGAGTAACCCATATGCAAGTTGAAAACCACAAGGAAGAAGTGCCGTTTGCGTATTATTGCGAGAAATTCGCCGCGATGGACGCGCAGAAGGCGGGAGAGCGTCTCGGCATCTTGCCGGAAAACGGGGAATTTACCGTGACCCTGCTCGGCGCCGATTATCATATTGCGCACCCGACCTATGCCCTCCGCGCGGAGGAGGGCGCGCTTGCCTCCCTTCCCGCGCAGACCTTTTTGCTGCGCTATCTGCTGGAGGGCAAGCCCGCAGCGCCCTGTGGGGATTTCAAGACCTTCCGCGAGATGCCCTGGGGCGAACTCTACATCAAGCCCTTTACCGGCAGAGTGCTGACCCGCGCCGCCTTTACCTTCGGCACAAGGGTCGAGAAATTCCGCGCCGCCGCCGAAAAGCTGGGTGGGCTGCCCCTGAAGCACGGCGACGCGGCGTATGAATTCCGCTTTTTGGACGAATACCGCCTGCGCCTGATTGTGTGGGAGGGCGACGACGAATTCCCCCCGAACGCCCAGCTCCTCTACTCGGCAAACTTCGAAGACGGCTTTGCAGCAGAGGACCGCGTCGTCGCCGGCGACCTGCTGATTACCGCGCTCAAAGCAAAAATGTAACCTTTTGTTTCAGTGAATGGTGAATAGTGAATAGGTCTGCCGCTGCGGGTTTTGCCGTTATTCGCTGTTTGATACGCGGTCGGCAGTTCCGCATTTTAAATCCGTGCGAAGCACACCACAGTCATTCACCATTCACTCTTAGCCCTTAGCCAAAAAGTCTGCCCACAGGCGTGTCAAGGCTGCCGCAAGCCACAGCTTCCCACAGACCGCCACCTATTCACTATTCACTATTCACTATTCACCATTCACTATTCCCCTCTCCCCCGTGAATAAAAAATTCCGAAAAATTGCGCGGAAACGGTTGACAAGTATTCTATATAGTGATACAATCTTTTTCGGTAAAAACATATCGAATATGTTTTGAACGGTACCGCGCAGCCATTGCAACGGCAAGCGGTATGACAAACTCATTGCGTGAGGCCACTCCGACGGCGCAGCGCAAAATTTGATAAAAGGAGATATTCCAAATGAGTTTCAAATCCGACATCGAAATCGCACAGGAAACCGAGATGCAGCCGATTACCGAGGTCGCCAAGACCGCGGGCATCGACGAAAAGTACATCGAACAGTACGGCAAGTACAAGGCAAAGGTTGACTACAACATCCTCAAGGAAGTCAAGCGTGAGGACGGCAAGCTGATCCTCGTCACCGCCATCAACCCCACCCCCGCAGGCGAGGGCAAGACCACCACGACCGTCGGTCTGGCAGACGGCATGCGCAAGCTGGGCAAGAACGTCCTCGTGGCGCTCCGTGAGCCGTCCCTCGGCCCGGTCTTCGGCGTAAAGGGCGGCGCGGCAGGCGGCGGCTACGCACAGGTCGTCCCCATGGAGGACATCAACCTGCACTTCACCGGCGACTTCCACGCCATCGGCGCAGCGAACAACCTCCTTGCCGCTATGCTGGATAACCATATTTATCAGGGCAACCGCCTCGGCATTGACCCCCGCCGCATCACCTGGCGCCGCTGCGTCGATATGAACGACCGTCAGCTCCGCTTCGTCGTGGACGGCTTGGGCGGCAGAGTCAACGGCACCCCCCGTGAGGACGGCTACGACATCACCGTTGCCTCCGAGATTATGGCAGTGCTCTGCCTCGCCTCCGACATCACCGACCTGAAGGAGCGTCTGTCCCGCCTCGTCGTCGGCTACACCTATGACGAAAAGCCCGTCACCGCAGGCGACCTGAACGCACAGGGCGCAATGACCGCTCTGCTGAAGGATGCGCTGAAGCCCAACCTCGTGCAGACCCTCGAGCACACCCCCGCGTTCGTCCACGGCGGCCCCTTCGCCAACATCGCCCACGGCTGCAACTCCGTCACCGCGACGAAGGTTGCCATGCGCCTGTCCGACTACACCGTCACCGAAGCAGGCTTCGGCGCTGACCTCGGCGCTGAGAAGTTCCTCGACATCAAGTGCCGCATGGCGGGTCTGAAGCCGAGCTGCGTCGTCCTCGTTGCCACCGTCCGCGCCCTGAAGTACAACGGCGGCGTGCCGAAGGCGGAGACCGGCGTGGAAAACCTCGAAGCTCTGGAAAAGGGTCTTCCCAACCTGCTGCAGCACGTTTCCAACATCACCAACGTCTACAAGCTGCCCTGCGTGGTGGCAATCAACCGCTTCCCGCAGGATACCGAGGCGGAGCTGAAGCTCGTCGAGGACAAGTGCCGCGAGCTGGGCGTCAACGTCGCTTTGTCCGAGGTCTGGGCAAAGGGCGGCGAAGGCGGCGTCGAGCTGGCGAAGGAAGTTATCCGTCTGTGCGACCAGCCCAACGATTTCACCTTCTCCTATGAGCTGGATAAGCCCATCAAGGAAAAGATTCGCGACATCGTCACGAAGATCTACCACGGCGACGACGTGGCATTCACCCCGAACGCCGAGAAGCAGATCAAGACGCTGACCGAGCTGGGCTACGACAAGATGCCCATCTGCATGGCGAAGACGCAGTATTCCTTCTCCGACGATCCCACCAAGCTGGGCGCGCCGAAGGGCTTCACCGTCACCGTCCGCAATGTCAAGGTTTCCGCAGGCGCGGGCTTCCTCGTTGCCCTGACCGGTGAGATTATGACCATGCCGGGTCTGCCGAAGGTTCCCGCCGCCGAGCGCATCGACGTGGACGAGAACGGCAAGATCAGCGGTCTGTTCTAATTGAAAACCCCATAACTCCGGCGGCAACCCCGCCGGAGTTTTTCGGATTCAGACATATAGGCTAAGGACTAAGGACGAAGGGTGAATGACTTCGGTGTGCTTCGCACGGATTAAAATTGCGGCGAGGCTGTCATAAGCCCATATAGAAAATTACCGGCAACGTACAAATTCATTCGTCCGTACCGTCTGCCGCTTATGCGCTTAGCTGGGACATATTCCAATCCTGCAGTTTTTTCATTCGTCATTCACTCTTAGTCCTTAGCCCTTAGCCAGTACAAAGTAACAATAAGGAGAAAATGATTATGGATATGACAACCGCATCCTGCAGAGAATTTGTAAAAGTTCTTGCCTCGAATGAGCCTGCGCCCGGCGGCGGCGGCGCTGCGGCGTTGGTCGGCGCGATTGGCACCGCACTGGGCAACATGGTCGGCTCCCTCACCGTCGGCAAGAAGAAGTATGCCGACGTAGAGGCGGAGATCATCGCCCTGCAAAAGAAATGCGACGAGCTGCAAAAGGAGCTGCTCGATCAGGTTCCCGCCGACGCAGAGGGCTTTGTCCCGCTGGCGAAGGCTTACGGCATCCCGAAGGACGACCCCAACCGTGACACGGTTTTGGAGGAAGCGACCGTGATCGCCTGCAAGGTTCCCGTACATATCATGGAGCTTTGCTGCGAGGCGCTGGACGCCATCGCCGTGTTTGCCGCGAAGGGCAGCCGTCTGGCAGTGTCCGACGCGGGCTGCGGCGCGGTGATTGTGAAGTCCGCGTTGCAGGCGGCATCTTTGAATGTCTTTATCAACACCAAGACCCTCAAAAACCGCGCCTACGCCGAGGAGCTGAACGCCAAATGCCTCGGCATGCTCGACCAATAC
Source organism: Faecousia sp. (assembly GCA_051892295.1). GTDB lineage: Bacteria > Bacillota > Clostridia > Oscillospirales > Oscillospiraceae > JAZOXB01. The sequence continues at coordinate 4,582 of JBJFGB010000204.1, forward strand.
GGCAAGCTGGCGGACGAAATCTTCGAAACCGTCAAGAACGGCTTCTTCAAATAAGGCACTATCCAACCTGTCATTTGTGGGTGCTGCGCTCCTCGCAATGACACGGAAAGCTACCCCACTTGTCATTGCGAGACCAGTGCGCACACTGGTCGTGGCAATCTCAGGCTGTAGGTTTGTACGCACTCGGTGGTTCCATCACAAGATTGCCACGTCGCTGCGCTCCTCGCAATGACATGATAAGAAACTCGATACACAATTAAAATCCGTGCGAAGCACACCACAGTCATTCACCCTTAGTCCTTAGCCCTTAGCCCCAAAGAAAATCATCAACAAGGAGAAGATAAATCATGGCAAAACAATTACTCGGCAAAGAAGTGACCGACGCTTTAAATGCGAAACTGACCGAACGCGCCAATGCCCTCAAGGCAAAGGGCGTCACCCCGACCCTCGGCATTCTGCGCATCGGCGAGGACCCCTCCGACCTCTCCTATGAGCGCGGCGCAACCAAACGCGCGGAGCTGATTGGCATCGAGGTGCAGAAATTCCTCCTCCCCGGGGACGCGACCAAGGAGCAGGTGCTCGCCGCCATCGACGAGCTGAACGCCAACGACGCCATCCACGGCGTTTTGATGTTCCGCCCGCTGCCCAAGCACCTCAAGGCGGACACCGACGAAATCTGCAACCGCCTCGACCCGAAGAAGGATGTGGACTGCATGACCGACCTGAGCAACGCGGGTGTCTTTGAAGGCAGAAGCGACCTCGGTTTTGCCCCCTGCACTCCCGCCGCCTGCATGGAAATTTTGGACTACTACGGCATTGACTGCAAGGGCAAGAACGCCGTCGTGATTGGCAGAAGCCTCGTCGTCGGCAAGCCCGCCGCGATGATGCTCATGGGCAAGAACGCCACCGTCACCGTCTGCCACACCAAGACCGTCAATACCGCCGAGCTCTGCCGCAATGCGGATATTATCGTCTCGGCAGCCGGCGTGCTGAACTCCCTGACCAAGGACTATGTCCGCGAGGGACAGATCGTCATTGACGTCTCCATCAACTGGGATGCCAACAAGCCCAACGCAAAGGGCGGTCTCGGCGCAATCGCGGGCGACGCGGTCTATTCCGAGGTCGAGCCGATTGTCGCGGCAATCACCCCCGTCCCCGGCGGCGTGGGCAGCGTCACGACCTCCGTCCTCATGAAGCACGTCATTGAGGCGGCAGAGCGCGCGTAACGACCGATGAAAAAGCTCAAGTCTCTCTCGCCAAGCGGCTTTCTGCGGCTACTGTTCGGGTTTTTTACGTTAGCCTTTCTGCTCGGCGCAGTCATCCTGCCCGACCGCAAGGAGATGTTTGACGGGCTGTGGCGCATTCTGTCGCAGCCGGCAAAGGTCTCGACCAACTATTTTGACTACGGCGGCTACTCCGGCGCGTTTTTGAATGCGGGGCTGGTCTGCCTGATCTGCACCGCCCTGTTCTTCCTCCCGAAGGCAAAGGCGAACGCCGCCTCAGTGATCGCGTTTTTGCTCACGGCGGGCTTCGCCTTCTGGGGCATCAATGTGCTGAACATCTGGTTCGGCTTCCTCGGCGTGGCGCTTTACTGCCTCGTCAAGCGGGAGAGCCTCGGCGCAAATGTCAACGCGATGATCTTCACCTCCGGGCTTGCGCCGCTGATCTCCGACCTGCTCCTGCGCTATCCGAATGCAGAGGTCACGGGCTTCTCCTGGACGGGACTCCTCCTCGCCCTCGGCGTCGGGCTGATCATCGGCTTCTTCCTGCCGGCGGGACTCGTCCACTCCCCGAATGTGCACAAGGGCTACGACCTCTACTCCGCCGCCGTCCCCATCGGCATGACCGCGTTTTTCCTGCGCGCCGTGCTGTATACGGTCTTGGGCGGCAATCTGTCCGACCTCAAGGTGCTGACCGATCTCAAGGTCGCCTCATGGAGCGTGTGTAATATCTTCTGCTTCGTCGTCTTCGGGCTGTGCATCGTCTTTGCCCTGCTCATGGGCTGCAAGCCGAAGGACTATTGGGGCCTGATGAAGGACAGCGGCTACGGTGTCGATTATTCGCAAAAATACGGCACGGCGGCAACCCTGATGAATGTGGGCGTGTTCGGGCTGTTCATCGTGCTGTACTATAACCTTGTGGGCGCGACCTTCAACGCCGTCACCTTCGGCTGCATCTTCTGTATGCTCGCCACCTGCTGCTCCGGCTCCCATCCGCGCAATATCTGGCCCATCATGGTCGGCTACTTCGGCGCTTCCCTCCTGTTCGAGCTGCTCTTCGTCGGCGCGGACGGGGCATACGCGCAGGCGATCAACGCCCAGTCCATCGTCATCGGGCTTTGCTTCGCAGGCGGACTGTCCCCCATCTCCGGCAGATACGGCTGGTACTTCGGCATTTTGGCGGGTGTGCTCCACTTCTGCCTGGTCACGAGCGTTCCCCTGCTGCACGGCGGCTTCTGCCTGTATAACGGCGGCTTCACCGCAGCCTTTGTCTGCGTCCTGCTGGTGCCCGCCCTCGAACGCTTCTTCAAAACCAAGGATGAACGCCTTGCGGCGAAAGCGGCAAAATAATGCAGAAAGCCTCGGAACCTTTCTCCGAGGCTTTCGTCTATATCTTTGAAAGGAGCGATCGCCATGAAAAGAATGATCCTGCTTGTTGTCTGCCTCGCTTTGCTCACAACGCTGAGCGGCTGCGCTATGCTTCAGGAGCGCCTGCACAATGTGTTTTCGCAAACGGAGCCGCAGCAGGAAATCCAAACCACTTCCCCGCGCATTGAGGAGCCGGTCATCGAGCTTCCCACCGAGCCTATGCAGGAAAACTTCGCGCCCACCGGTATTCAGATCCCCGACACGGAGAACGCCATCGTGCTGCTTTATAACGAGACAGGCATGGCATACGACGACGAGTATTACAGCTATCGTGTGCCCCTGCTCAACTGCCAAACGCCGGATGCCGTCCGCATCAATGCAAGCATCACGGAAGAGTATGCGCCGCTCGTTCAGGAAATGCTCGCTCTGGCGGCGGAGGGCATGATCACTTACTGCTACCGCATCGACTATGAAACCGTTTGGTGCGGCGATACCTTAGCGCTGATTGTCTATTGCGAATATGACGGCGGCAGCATCTACTACACGGTTTATAACTTCGACCGCGTGACCGGCTGCGAGGTTACAAACGCCGAGCTGCTCGCCTGCACAGGCTTCGATGAAGAAACCTTCGTCACCCTCGCCAAAGCGCGCTGCGTGGAGGTCTTTGACGAAAAATACCAAAACATCCCGGAGGATATGAAATACGACGACTTCACGACCAAGCAGCGCGTTGCCTACGCAACGGAGGAATATATCCATCCGGATATGCGGATGTATCTCAGAGAGGACGGCACGCTGATGCTGATCTCCCCCATCGGCTCGATCGCAGGTGCAGATTGCTATGAGGAGATTTATCCGCTCGTGCCGTAGCTCGCAAGCCCTGCAAAGAAAACGAATGCCTCGGAGCTTTTTTCCGATGCGTTCGACTATGGTATTCACGAAAGGAGTGCGCTCCATGAAAAAGCTGACCAGCTTACTGACGGCACTTATCCTGCTCCTGCTGCTGTGCGCCTGCACGGACAGAGCGGAGGCTCCCGGGAAAACAACAGAAAGTACTACGGAGAGCGTCCAAACAGCAAAGCCGGACGACGCGCAGGCGAAACCCGACACGGGCATGGCTGCGCCGGACACCACGCAGACGGAATCTGACACCGGCACAGCGGAGTCGGACATCTCCTTCACACCGATTGAAGGGGGAAACCCGCACGCGCTCATTGACAACACCATCGGTACGATCATCCTCGAACCGACTGAGCCGACCATCGGACTGCCCACACCGGTGGAGCCGACCTATGAGATTGAAGGTGCCGAACTGCCGCCGGATGACTTTGATTGACAGAAAGCGCCGCCTCTCCGCTTGCAACGGAGAGGCGGCGTTGTTGTTATTCGGGCAATTCGCGGTACATCGCGGAGGCGTCGTCCTTGCGCACGGCCTCAGCGACCGCCAAAACCTCGACAGCGACGGTACGCGCGCCGAAGGCAATGCGGATGATATCCCCGACCTTGACCTCATAGGATGCCTTTGCCGGGCGGTCGTTGACGGTCACCCGGGCATTGTCGCACGCCTCATTTGCCACAGTGCGCCGCTTGATCAAGCGGGACACCTTTAAAAATTTATCCAATCGCATGATTTCCTCCCAAAATTGCCGTACCCCTGTAGACCCGGGACATGTCCCCACCGGTGCAGGAACTATGCGTTTTAGTGAACAGTGAATAGGTGGCGGTCTGTGGGAAGCTGTGAGCTGTGGCATCCCCGGCACGCCTGTAGGCAGTCTGTTTTGGCTAAAGGTGAATGACTGTGGTGTGCTTCGCACGGATTTAACATGCGGAACTGCCGACCGCGTATCAAACAGCAAGCAAAGGCAGAACCCACAGCGGCAGACCTATTCACTATTCACTATTCACTATTCACTATTCACTATTCACCATTAGCCCTTAGCCAAAGGAGCTACCGACTGCGGACAGATTTGTTCCTCCTTATAAAAACCGGACTGCCTGACGCAGCCCGGTTTTTTTGCAGCTTATTCCGCAACAGCGTCCTTGAACGCCTTGCCCGCCTTGAAAACGGGAACACGGGTCGCGGGGATGTCGATGGTCTCCTTGGTCTTGGGGTTGCGGCCCTTGCGTGCGTCGCGGCACTTCAGCTCAAAGGAGCCAAAGCCGACGAGCTGGACCTTGTCGCCCTTCTTGACCGCCTCAGTCACGGCGTCCACAACGGCGGCGAGTGCCTTCTCGGCATCCTTCTTAGACAGACCGGACTTGCCGGCAATTTCAGAGATCAGTTCAGTTTTGTTCATAATAGTACCTCTTTCTCAGATTAAGAATTATCGCATCGGCAGATGAATCTGCCGACAGTTTCTCTGCCAATAAAATTTACCACATATCGCGCAATTACGCAAGTAAAAAACTGGGAAAAATCAATGAATTTTCAGCAGCTTTGCGATTTTTTCACCCTTCGGCAGGAGCATACAGTCGTCGTAGGTGATGACCTTCAGCAAAATGACCATTAACGCATACACAATCACCGCAGCGGCAATCGCGCCGAGGCAGCAGACGACAACGCTTGAGAGGAGCATGGAAAGCCCTCTGTAGCTGCCGTAGGCGACAACGCCCATCGCGATGGCGGCAATGCCGCTCTTCCACAACCGCGGCAGGAGCTTCGGCGGCTCCTCAAGCACATGGCGCATGGTGAAGATATTGAGAATCATGTAGACAAGGAAGCAAGCCATCGTGCCGACGGGCGCGCCGAGAATGCCGATATTCGGGTTGCCGACGAGGATATAATTCACGACGACCTTCACAATGCCGCCGATCAGCATATTGACCATCGGCAGCCACGGACGGTTATGCGCCTGCATAATCGCAGTTGTCACGGTTGTGACGCCGTTGATCAGCACCGTCGGCGCGAGGATGGAGAGCAGAATGGCAGCCATTTGCACGCGGCTGTCACCGTAGCCGCCGAGAAGCGCCATAATCGGCTCGGAGAGGGTCAGCAGTCCGAGCATACAGGGCCATGCGATCAGTCCCATCAGACGCAGAGAGGATTCCTGCACGAGCCTGACATTTCTGCTGTCGCCGCGGGTCAGGTGGGCGGTGATAGCGGGGATAATGGCGGCGGTGATGCAGGGGAAGAACGCCGTCGGGAAGTTGAAAATGGTCTGACACAGCGCATACACACCGCTCTGATTCTCCACGGCGGTCTGCATGACCTCCTTCCATTCCAAAACGGCGCCCTCGGGCAGCTCCGCGACCATGCCGCTGCGGGCAAGCTCTAACATTTTCCCCATCCACGTCTGCGCCCCTTCAGGCGTCGCGCTCGCCGCTTCCAGCAGGCGGCGGGTGACCATAATTTCGTCAATGAGGTTGATGAGCTGCAAACCCGCAGCGCCGAGGGTGATGGGCACGGCGATGGCAAGGAGCTTCTTCGCCGTTGCGCCGTAGGACAGTGCCTCGCCGCCCAAGGCCGCGACCTTCTTGCGGTTGCGGCGGTAGCGGATGAAAACATACAGCGCCGAGCCTGCCGCACCGATGCTGATGCCCGCAATGGACGCGCCGGAGGCGAGCGCCACATTGGAGGTGAGGCGCATGACAATCCACGCAAAGCCCAGTCCGAGCAGGAGCTTGCCGAGGGCTTCGATGATTTGACTGACGGCAGTCGGCGTCATATCGCCCTGCCCCTGGAAATAACCTCTGCACGCCGAGGCAATGCAGATACACAGAACGGCGGGACCGAGGGCAAAAATCGAATACCACGCGTTGGGCATGGACATGACATCCGACGCCAGCCAATGGGGGAAGAGCATCATCACGGCAGTGCCGAGGAAACCGATGCTCAGATAGGCAATCATCGCGGTATGGAAGATCCGCTGCATCTGCTTGCCGTTGCCGCGCGCCTGCGCCTCGGAGACCATGCGGCTCATGGCAACGGGCAATCCCGTAGTGGAGATGACAAGCAGCACCGTATAGATTGCGTAAGCCTTGTTGAAATACGCAAAGCCTTGAGAATCAATGATCTGATTCAGGGGCAGCTTATAGAGCATTCCGATGACCTTGACAATGATCGTCGAAAGCGACAATATCGCCGCACCGGTCAAAAAGTTTTGCTTTTTCGTGTTCTTGTTTTCCAAATCATACCCTTCCTTCTTGGTGTTGTGCAAACGCTAACGCAAAAAACAAATCTGTAGGGCGGGGACACGTCCCCGCCGGTGCAGGAACTACCACTCGCGTATAAGACGTCAGAAAACAGCAAAAGCAACAGCGTCGCACCTATTCACTATTCACTATTCACTATTCTCTATTCACGCTTCCCTGCTCTCCGTCCGGTCGGTGAACATCTTCGGCATCACATACTCCGCAAGCTCCTTCACCACCGCGTCGAGGTCGATGGTCAGGTACTTGCCCGCAGCATAGAGGAGCTTGCCCCGCACCATCGTCATCACCACGTCATGCCCGCTCACGGCATAGGCAAGGTGCGACATAACATTGTGGCACGGCATCAGGTGCGGCTGGGTAAAGTCGAGCAAAATGAGGTCGGCGTCCATGCCGAGCTTAATCATGCCGCACTCCGCCTCCCTGTGCTGCGCCCGGGCGCCGCAGACCGTCGCCATCATCAGCGCAGCCTGCGCGGGCAGGGCTTTGGGGTTCAGACTCGCGCCCTTCGCCATCAGCGTCGCCGCGCGAATCTCCTCAAACAGGTCAAGGTTGTTGTTCGACGCGGAGGAATCCGTGCCGAGGGCGACGTTCATGCCCGCCTTAATCATGTCCTCCACCTTCGCGCAGCCCGAGGCAAGCTTGAGATTCGAGCAGGGATTGTGGACGGCGGATACCTTCCGCTTGGCAAGCAGCCGCATATCCTCCGGCTCGAGCCAGACGCAGTGCGCCGCGATGGTCGGCGCGTCAAAGACATGGTGGCAGTCAAGCACCTGCGCAGGCGTCAGCCCGCAGCGCTCCTTGCACGCCTCATGCTCCGCCTTCGTCTCGGACAGGTGGACGTGCATCCCGATGCCCTCGTTGATTGCGTATTCGCTCAGGGCATCCCATACGCGGTAATCCGAGGTGTATTCGCCGTGAATCGACGCCTCAATCTTGATTCTGCCGTTGTCAAAGCCGTGCCATTTTTCCTTCAGGGCGACCATTTCCCGGCAGCGCGGATCCTTTTCAAAGTCAAAGTCCTCCCCGAAGAAGGTCACGGCGCGGGAAATATTCGCCTTGATGCCGCTCTGGGCGACCGCTTCGGCGACCTCGTCGCTGAAATAATACATATCGGAGACCGAGGTCGTGCCGAAGCGCAGGCACTCAGCAAGGGACAACAGCGTTGCCGCCTTCACGCAGCGCCCGTCGAGGCGGTCCTCCCGGGGAAAGATGTAGTCATTGAGCCATGTGGAAAGCTCCACATCGTCCGCATAGCCCCGCAGCGGCGACATGGCAAGATGCGTGTGGCAGTTGATGAGCCCGGGCATCAAGACCATGCCCTCGCCGTTGATGATCTGCTGCGGCTTCTCCTCGGGCGCCTTGCGGGAGAGATAGCTGATCTTCCCGTCGGTCACGCCGACAAACGCCGAAAACAGCACCCGCAGCTCCTCATCCATCGTAACCACGGTAACATTGGAAAACAACGTGTCCATAACGAAAGTCCTTTCGATAAAATACAGTCAAGCGGAGGAAATGCAGAGAACAGTGAATGGCATAGCAGACGGTAGTTCCTGCACGAGATTGCCACGTCGCTTTGCTCCTCGCAATGACAGGGAAAGCTACCCTCTTTTGTCATTGCGAGACCAGTGCGCACACTGGTCGTGGCAATCTCCGGCTGTAGGTTTATACGCACTCCGTAGTTCCTACACAAGATTGCCACGTCGCTTTGCTCCTCGCAATGACAGGGAAAGCTACCCTCTTTTGTCATTGCGAGACCAGTGCGCACACTGGTCGTGGCAATCTCCGGCTGTAGGTTTATACGCACTCCGTAGTTCCTACACAAGATTGCCACGTCGCTTTGCTCCTCGCAATGACATGCAAGAGAGCCTGTTTCAAATTTCAATTCCTCGCGGAGCGCTCCTCAGTCATTCATTCTTAGTCCTTCGCTCTTTGTCAATAACGCAAACGCCTCGTCCTTTTGCTTTAAAACATCGTCGATGCGTTCGATATACTGCTGCGGGAATTTGGGATTGTGGAAGCGCTCCAACCGCCCGCCGGGGAGGTTGATCTTGGTCATTCCGCCGCCACCGAGGGAGAGGATCGAATGCAGCTCCTCCATCATGTAGATGTTATACAGCCCCTCGAAGCCCTCCCTGCACCAGCCGACATTCTCAAAGCTGCCGGACATATATTTCTGCCGATACAGATAATACGGCTTGTAGCCCGCTGCGCGGAGCCGGTGTTCCGCGTCCTCCAGCATTGCGGCGACCTCCTCCGCAGACGGCAGGCGTGTGCGGGAGAAAAACAGCTCCGCGCCCTTTTTCAGCGCGAGGGTATGCACCGTCACATTGGTCGGGTCGAGGGAAAGCACCTGTGCAAGCGAAGCAGCGAAGGATTCCCGCGTGTCATTGGGCAGACCGGCGATCAAATCCATATTGATCCCGTCAAAGCCCGCCCTTCTCGCCGCATGAAACGCCTCGACGGTCTGCGCGCTCGTGTGCCGCCGCCCGATGAGGGACAGAATCTCGTCATTCATCGTCTGGGGATTGATGCTCATGCGGTCGCAGCCGAGGGCGCGGATGGTTTGCAGCTTCGCAAGATCCAGCGTGTCCGGTCTGCCGCCCTCTACGGTATATTCTATCAGGTCTGTCAAGTCAAAATTCGCGCAAATTGCGTCCATCAGCCGCTGCATCTGGGGCGTGGAGAGCGTCGTGGGTGTGCCGCCGCCGATATAGAGGGTGCGCACCCGCTTTCCCGACGTCCTTAACAGCCCGCCGACATGGACGATCTCTTTTTCCAGCGCCTCCAAAAACTGCGGCAGAAGGGTCTTCGTCATGCGCTCGACCCCCGTGCTGACAAAGCTGCAATAGGCGCAGCGCGTCGGGCAGAAGGGGATGCCGATATACAGGGAAATATCGTTCTCCCGCAGCCGTTTTGCCGCCGCTACCGTCGCCTTGGACGCCTCAATGCATAATCTGCGGCGCTCCGGCGCGACATGGTAGCGTTCTTCCAACAAACGGTCGGCGCTTTTTTCGTCCCCGCCCGCGAGCAAATGACGCGTGGTGAGCTTCGTCGGGCGGACGCCGGAGAGGCTGCCCCACTTCGGCGGCTCGCGGAGCTGCACGGCGGCGGCGTAATAGGTGTTTTGCAGCAGACGGCGCCGCGCCGGAATCTCCGCGTCCTTGACCGCCAAACGCCGCGTTGCCTTTGCGGTCTTGCCGTGCAGGGTGATGGTTGCCGTCGCGGTGAACCACGTTTTCCCGATGTGCAGGGCGGAAACCGCGCCGTCACCTTCAAAGGGCGCGTCCACCGGCTCCATCGGCTCCTCCGGAAACAGCGCAAGCTGCAACTGCTCGATTGCGTAACGGTCCTCATGACCGTGAAGATATAGCTTCATAGAAAGCTCCTTTGGTGAAAGGCGTAGTGAATCGTGAATAGCGAATGGTGAATCGTGAATAGGTGGCGGTCTGTGGGAATTTATAGCAGACGGCATCCCTGACGCGCCTGTGGGCAGACTTTTTGGCTAAGGGCTAAGAGTGAATGGTGAAGGACTGTGGTGTGCTTCGCACGAATTAAAAATGTGGATTGGCTGCCTTCTTTGTCATTGCGAGGAGCGTAGCGACGTGGCAATCTCCGACTGTAAGTTTTTACGCACTCGGTGGTTCCTGCACCTGGCGGCTGATAGCCGCCCCTACGGCGTGAACTGCGAAATTTCTCGTAGGGGCGGCTATCAGCCGCCCGCTTTCGGAATCCGCGCGGAGCGCTCCGACACTATTCACTATTCACTGTTCACTGTTCACTGAAATGCGCAGTTCTTCGCCCTTCGTCAACCCGGACATTCGCCCTTATTCCAAATTGTCCGCGAAGAAATCCGCAAGCTCGGCAATGCGTCCCTCTGCAAAGGGGGACTCCATCTCCGCAATTTCCAGCAGGGCGAGGATGGAATTGTCCGGGGCGTTGCGCATCAGGGTCTGATATGCCTCCATGCCGCTGCCCTCCTCCTGCTCGATCATATAGATCTGCAAGGCGGCGTCGTTGGAGACGCAATAGCTGATGACATAGAACGGCGCGATGAAGAAATGCTGCACATCGATCCAGCCGGGCGCCAAAATATCCTCCAAGCCGTACATGGACATGCCGAACTCCTCGGTGCATTCCAAAAACAGCGCGTTCAGCCGCTCCGCCGTCAGCTCGTCATCCGGCAGCTCATAGGCGCGCTGCTCAAATTCCGCGTAGCACGCCTGCCCGAGGAAGACCAGCACGGAGTCCGCCAGCTTCGAGGAGGTCAGTCCCTCCCGCTCCCGTTTTGTCAGATCGGCACGGCTCAGGGCGAGGAATTCCAGCCCCTGCGAGAAAATCTCCGCGCAGTCAATGGACGAAGTGGTGTTGCAGTTGACATAGCCGTCCACAAAATGCCCGAACTCATGGGTCGCGGTCAGGAAATCGTCAATCGTCCCCGTCGGGGAGACGTAGAGGAAGGGCATCTCGTAGGCAGGCAGATAAGTCATGTAAGAACCGGGCATCTTGCTCGTCGATTCCGTGACATCATACAGCCGGTAAGCCGTCATGTAATCATAGGCAGTCGCAATCTCGCCGCCGAAGCGATAGGCGGTGTTTTGCAGCAGCTCCATCACCTCGTCCATCTCCATGTCCTCGCTGTAGCTGCTGTAAATCGCGGTATAGTACAGCGACGCCATTTCCTTTGCGATATCCGAAGTATATTGCTTGACCTGCGCAGGCGTGTAGTCGCGCTCGTAATAATATTCATAAGCGAAGTCCGCGTAGCTTTCGTAGTCCAGCTCCTCCGCAATCTCACGGCGCACGCGGATCAGCTTGGCAAACAGCTCCGAAGCAAGCGGATTGTATTTGTCATAGTACAGGGTGTAAATCTCCAGCATCTCCATATAATCGAGATTCGAATCGGAAAGCAGCTCCTCCACCAGACGCTCTTCCCCCTGCCATTCAATCGTCATATCGCTCTGCATCGCCATATATTCCGATTGCAGCGCGCTCTCCTCCTGCATCAGCTCCACCACACGGTCATTGGAATAAATCTGATTCTCGTCGTAGTAATCGAAGAAGCCCTCCTCGAAATAAGCAGCTTCCAAAGCCTTGCGCTGGTCGCTTTTTCCCATCGCGATAAAGCACTTCTCCATCGCCTGCTCAATCAGGGGCGACTGCTCCTCACACCAGTTGTATTCCTCGTCATAATAGGGATCGTTCAAATCAAGGGTGTAGCGGATGTAGGCATACTGTCCCATCGTACCGAAACGGACATACGACTCCTCCACGGGATAATACGCCGCAAGGATTTCGTCGCAGTCCGCGCCGCCTTCCACCAGCGCCTGCACCGCGGCAAAATCGTCGCACAGCCCCTGCGCATCCGGGCGTTCATAGGCGATCTCGTCGAAGGGAATCGGCTCCAACAGCGCTTCGGTCGGGCGCTCATATTCGTCATAGGGCGTGTAGGACGGCAAAACCTCCGGCTCCGTCGGTGCTTCCGTGGTCTTTCCCGTCGCCTCGGTCGCCTCCGTCGGCGCAACAAAGCCGCCCTCACGGAACATCTGTTGAACGGTGCAGCCCTGCAGCAGCAGACTGAGCGCCAGCAACAACGCCAGCAATACGGACAGTTTTCTCTTTTTCATCAATACCATTCCTTTCTTAACGCATACAGAACTGCAAGCCGCCGACCGAAAGGCAGCTTTTGAACTAAGGACTAAGAACCAAGGGTGAATAGTGAATAGTGAATGGTGAACAGTGAATAACGAAGGAGCGCTCCGCGCGAATCTCAAACACGGGCGGCTGATAGCCGCCCCTACGAGAAATCTCGCAGTTCCCGCCGTAGGGGCGGATATTATCCGCCCGGTGGAGGAACTACCGACTGCGCTACCACGTCGCTACGCTCCTCGCAATGACAAATGAGGGTAGCTAATCCACATTTTTAAATCGTGCGGAGCACACCACACTCCTTCACCATTCACCCTTAGCCCTTAGCCAAAAAGTCTTCCCACAGACACGTCAGGGATACCGCGCGCAACAGCTTCCCACAGACCGCCACCTGTTCACTATTCACTATTCACTATTCACGATTCACTGTTCCCTGTCTCCCATCTCACAGCACCTGCAAAATACAGCCCTTCAAATACGCCGCATGTTCGACGTTGAGGGCGGCGGGATGGTCCCGGGACTGGGTCAGGCGTTCCAGCAGGCGGACGGTCCTGCCGCTGTCCGCCGCCGCCTCGCGGAGCATCTTTTCAAACAGCGGCTGCGTCATAAACTGGCTGCAAGAGCAGGTCAGCAGGATGCCGCCCGCCTCGGTCAGCCGCATACAGCGCAGATTCAGCTCCTTATACCCGCGATATGCCGCCTCCAAGGCGCGCTTGCTCTTGGCAAAGGCGGGCGGGTCGCAGATGACAACGCCGCAGCGCTCCCCTGCCTCGCTCTCCTGCTTGACAAGGTCAAATACATTGGCGCAGACGGTGGTGATTCTGTCCTCCACGCCGTTGCGCGCGGCGTTTTCCCGCACCATCGCCAGGGCGCTCTCGGATACATCCACCGCGCGGACGCTCTTTGCGCCGTAAAGCGCGGCATGGACGGAGAAGCCGCCCGTGTGGCAGCACAGATCGAGGACGGTTTTTCCCTTGCAATAGGGCTTGAGCCTGCCGCGATTTTCCTGCTGGTCGAGGAAATGCCCCGTCTTCTGCCCGTTCTCCAAATCCACCGCCATAATCGCGTCATGCTCCCGAATCAGCAGCTCCGTCGGAACCTCGCCGTAAACGCAGCCCTTTTGCTGCGCCATGCCCTCCTTCTCACGGACAGGCACATCGTCCCGCTCATAGATGCAGCGCGGCTGAAAGATCTCTGCCAGCGCAGAGAAGAGTTCCGCCTTGCGCTGTTCCATGCCGAGGCAGACAATCTGCACCGAGAGGCAGTCGGCAAATTTATCCACCGTCAGCCCCGGCAGCCCGTCCGACTCGCCGAAGACCACGCGGCAGGCATTGTCAAAGCCGAGGGCGCGGCGGTTTTCCCACGCGGCACGAATGCGGCGGCGGAAAAAGTCCGCGTCCACCGTCTCCGCGCGATCCCGCGTCAGCACCCGCACAACAATCTTGGACTTGCTGTTGAAAAAGCCCTTCGCCAAAAAGCGGCAGCGGCTGTCAAGCACCTCGACGACAGCGCCGTCCTCGCAGCGGTCGTCCGCCCAGTCGATCTCGTTGTCAAACACCCAAAGTCCGCCGCCGAGAAGGTCGCCTTCCTCCCCGCGCCGCAGACAGACCTGTCCAAGCTCCATAGCTCCTCCGTTACATAAACCGAAATAGAGAATATTTTTTTCATTATAGCACAGAATTTCCCGTTTGCACAGTCAAAAAAGCCGCCCGCCGAGAAAATATAGACCTCTCAAACCAAACCGACGAAAAAAGGCTGTCCTCTTTTTCAAGAAAACAGCCTGAATTCACGGGATAGCGAAACAAAACGGTTGCGTTTTACGCGCCGCAATGCTACAATATACATGGCGCTTTCTGCGTCGGGGTGCTGCCACCTACGGCGGACGGCTGTCTCCCGTTTCCGGGAGGTGATGCGCATGGTTACATATGCTGAGCTGTTTGCTCTCATCACTGCAATTTGTGCCATCATTTCTATTGTCATTTTGATTCTTGACTTTAGAAACAGAAAGTAATTCTTTTTACATAGCAAAAAGATTACTCCGTCCACGAGCCCACCAAGCTTGACGGAGTAATCTGTCATTCTTCGGGAGGCAACCGTTCATCGGCAGCACCTCTCTACACACAGTATACCACGGAGAACCCGCATTTGCAAGGGCTTCTCCGTATTTTTTACGGTTGCATTTTACGCGCTATGATGCTACAATATTTACGCCGCAGCTTGCGGCAGGTGCTGCCACCTACGGCGGACGGCTGTCTTCCTCGCCCTTCGCGTTTTCCGAGACAGGACGAGGGAGGTGATGCGCATGTATGTTACTTACGCGGAGCTGTTCAGTTTCGTTTTGGTACTTTGTGCCGTCATTTCTTTGGTCAAGAACCATAGAAACAAGTAACTTTTTAGAACATAAAAAGATTACTCCGTCCAAGTGCCGTACCAAAGCCTGACGGAGTAATCTGTCCGGGCGAGGGAGGCAACCGTTCGTCGGCAGCACCTCTCTACACACACAGTATACCACGGAGAACCCGCGTTTGCAAGGGCTTCTCCGTATTTTTTACGGTTGCATTTTACGCGCTATGATGCTACAATATTTACGCCGCAGCTTGCGGCAGGTGCTGCCACCTACGGCGGACGGCTGTCTTCCTCGCCCTTCGCGTTTTCCGAGACAGGACGAGGGAGGTGATGCGCATGTATGTTACTTACGCGGAGCTGTTCAGTTTCGTTTTGGTACTTTGTGCCGTCATTTCTTTGGTCAAGAACCATAGAAACAAGTAACTTTTTAGAACATAAAAAGATTACTCCGTCCAAGTGCCGTACCAAAGCCTGACGGAGTAATCTGTCCGGGCGAGGGAGGCAACCGTTCGTCGGCAGCACCTCTCTACACACACAGTATACCACGGAGAATCCGCATTTGCAAGGGTTCCTCCGTGTTTTTTTGTTTGCACGGTTCCGCACCGGTTTTGCACAGGTTAGGTCTGTCGAAAAAGTAGATTTTTTTCGCGAAGGGCGTCGAAAGGGCACGGGGTTACCATAAGAATTTCACAGAATCCTGTGCATAATTCTGTGCAATTGTTGAAAACTCAGCGCTTTGCTGCACAGGCGGACAGAAAAATTGTGGTGTTATGTCTACCGAAGTCCCACAAATTGTGGTTTGTGTGCGTTCGTCCGCATTTTTGTGAAAATGCCGAAAGCATTCCTGTGCAATTGTGAATTTTCTTGATCTCCTGTAGCATTTTGCCCGGAGTTTTGTTATAATCTAAACTGAAAATTTATGAATTTCGGAACCCGCCTTCTTTTCGGAGGCGAGAGGAGCTTGTAATATATGTTGGAATTACTCAGTCCCGCCGGATCGGTTGACGCACTGCGGGCTGCGGTCTGCAACGGCGCGGACGCGGTCTACCTCGGCGTGGAGGACTTTAACGCCCGTCACGGCGCGAAAAATTTTAAATTGGACGACCTCGCGGAGAGTGTGCGCTACTGCCATGTGCGCGGGGTGCAAGTGCATCTGACGCTGAACACGCTGGTGTCTGACCGGGAGCTGCCCGCTGCCGCGAAGACCATTGCCGCCGCAGCCAAAGCGGGGATTGACGCCTTCATCGTGCAGGATCTCGGCATGCTGGAGCTTTGCCGTCAGATTGCGCCCCGGGTGCCGCTGCACGCCTCGACCCAGATGAGCATCCATTCCCTCGAGGGCGTGCGGGAGGCTGCTGCCCTCGGCGTGAGCCGCGTAGTGCTGGCGCGGGAGCTGCCGAAGGAGAATATCGCCTTCATCTGCCGCAACAGCCCTGTGGAGATTGAGGTCTTCGTCCACGGCGCGCTGTGCATGTGTTATTCCGGGCAGTGCTATATGTCCTCCGTCATCGGGCGGCGCAGCGGCAACCGCGGGCAGTGCGCCCAGCCCTGCCGTCTGCCCTACGGCTATGACCGTTTTGAGGAAAAATACCCCCTGAGCCTCAAGGACAACTGCCTTGTGGAGTATTTGCGGGAGTTAGAGCGCCTCGGTGTCGCCAGCGTAAAATTGGAAGGACGCATGAAGCGGGCGGAATATGTCGCCACGGTCACGCGCATTTACCGCCATGCCATCGACGAGGGCAGCGTCGGAGAAGAGAGTCTCCGCGCCCTACGGGCGGCGTTCTCCCGTCAGGGGTTCACCCAGGGCTACTATCTCGGCAGGACAGGCGCGGAGATGTTCGGCACACGCGGAAACGAGAAGGAGGACAAGGCGCTGCTGCAAGCCGCCCGCGCCTCTTACGAAAACGCGGAGACGCAGCGCGTGCCGGTGGATTTTTACGCCATCGTCGCCCGGGGGCAGAATGTGATGCTCGCCGTGCAGGACGACGCGGGACACGTCTGCAAGGCGCAGGGCGCGCCCCCGCAGGAGGCAATCAGCCGGGATCTGACGCAGGAGGAGCTGACGCAGCGCCTGCAAAAGACCGGCGGCACACCCTATCTCTGCCGCGCGGTGCGGTGCATGATTGACCGCGGCTTAAGTGTATCGGCTGCGGAGCTGAACCAATTGCGCCGGGAGGTGCTGATGCAGCTATCCGCCATGCGCGGCAGGAAGGACGCGGCGGAGCTGGGCACATATGCCGAGCCGCAGCGCTTCGCCGGTTCCAAGGAGCCGCCGAAGCTCACGGTCAGCGTGCTCAAGACCGAGCAGATCACCCCGAGGCTGCTGCAATGTAAGCCCGCCGTGCTCTATGTCCCGCTGTCCGAAATCCTCGCGCAGAAGGAATTTTACCGCACCCTTGCCGCCAAGCAGACCCTTGCCGCCATCCTGCCCCGCGTGGTGTGGGATAATGAGATGTCCGCCCTGCTCTCCTCCCTGCGCACCCTGCCCATGCTCGGGATTCATCGGGTGCTGACGGGGAATTTGGGGCAGTTCACCGCCGCGCAGTCCAGAGGTCTGGAGGTCGCGGGGGACTTCGGGCTGAATCTCTATAACTCCCGCGCCATGCAGCAAATGAAGCACCGGGGGCTCATCAGCGCGACGGCATCCTTTGAAATGACGCTGCCGCAGCTGCGCGACCTGTCCAAGCCACTGCCGACGGAGCTGCTGATCTACGGCCGCCTGCCGCTGATGCTGACGGAGAACTGCCTGATACGCGGCCGTTCCGGCGCTTGCAGCTGCGAGACGGGCGCGGCAAAGCTTGTGGACCGCATCGGGGAGGAATTCCGCGTCGTCCGCGACTGCGGAACCTGTAGAAGCGTACTGTTAAACGGCAAAAAGCTCTATCTGTTGGATAAAAAGGACGACCTGCGCAAGCTCGGACTGTGGGCAGTGCGTCTCTCGTTTACGACGGAAAACCCCGCCGAGATCGACGGCATTCTCGCCGCATGGACAGGCAAAGCCCACTTTGACCCCGGCGCCTGCACCAGAGGCCTATACCTCCGCGGCGTTGAATGATAAAGGGCTAAGAGTGAATAGTGAAGAGTGAATAGTGAATAGTGAATAATGAAGGAGCGCTCCGCGCGGATTCCAAACGCGGGCGGCTGATAGCCGCCCCTACGAGAAATTTCGCACCCCACGCCGTAGGGGCGGCTATCAGCCGCCCGGTGCAGGCACTGCCGACTGCGTACCGGCTGCCTCTCCATGTCATTGCGAACCCAGTGCGCACACTGGGTGTGGCAATCTCGTGCAGGAACCATCGTCCGCGAACACGGAAGAGAAAGGATTGCCACGTCGCTGTGCTCCTCGCAATGACAAATGAGGGCAGCCAATCTACATTTTTAAATCGTGCGAAGCACACCACAGTCATTCACTCTTAGCCCTTAGCCCCAAAAAAGACTGCCCACAGGCGCGTCAAGGATGCCGCGTGCTACAGCTTCCCACAGACCGCCGCCTATTCACTATTCACTCTTCACTGTTCACTATTCACCATTTACCGAAAGGAGCTTCCCATGAGTATTATTCTTGCTTCCGAATCTCCGAGAAGGCGCGAGCTGCTGGCGCGGATGGGGCTGGACTTTATCATCCGCACCGCGCCCCATGATGAAACCATGAATCCCTTTGCCGTCCCCTCGGACGAGGTTTCCCGCGTGAGTCTTCTGAAAGCGGAGGCGGTCTATCCGACCTGCCGGGACGAGGATATCATCATCGCGGCGGACACGATTGTCGTCTGCGACGGACTGATGATGGGCAAGCCCCGCTCCGAGGCGGACGCGTTTTCCATGCTGCGCCGTCTTTCCGGCAGAGATCATCAGGTGATGTCCGGTCTGACCGTGATGCAAGGCAGCTTCACCGAAACCGTGACCGTCACGACGGGCATCCGCTTCCGCCACCTTGCCGACGAGGAGATCCGCGCCTATATCGCCACGGGCGAACCGATGGATAAGGCGGGCGCTTACGCCATTCAGGGCTTGGCTGCCATGTTTATCATCGGCATTGACGGAGATTATTATAATGTGATGGGTCTGCCTGTCTGTACACTTGCGACGATCCTGCGCAAGTTAGGCGTGCAGCTATTGAGGTGATACAATTTGAAAAAGCAATTATCCCCCCGCGTCAAGACGATTCTGATTCTCGCCGTCGTGCTTGCGGTCGTTACGGCGATTGTCTCCGGTCTGTTCGGCACGACCTGGCTCGGCAAGACGGTGCAGGCGGTCATGACGCCCCTGCGCAGCGGCGTGAGCGCGATTACGCGGCAGGTGGAGCGGTACTATAACTACGTCTTCGGCTACGAGGCGCTGGAGGCGGAGAATGACTATCTCGAGCAGCGCATTATGCAAATTGAGGACGAGATTCGCACTGCCGACTCCTTACAGCGTGAAAACGAGCGTCTGCGGGAGCTGCTCGGACTGAGCGAGGAGCATACGGACTATCGCTTCTGCGCCGCGTATATCGTCTCATGGGATTCGTCGAACTGGAAAAGCTCCTTTACCATCGGCAAGGGAACGAATTCCGGGCTTGCCAAGGGCATGGTCGCCATCACCGAGTATGGGCAGGTCGTCGGTCTCATCACCGATATCGGGCCGAACTGGGCGCAGATCACGACGATTCTCGACTCCTCCCTGGAAATCAGCGCGAGCATCGCCTCCTCCGGTTATACGGGCGTGGTGCAGGGCGCTTACAACAGCGGTAACGCCGGCAAGCTGCGCATGAATTACCTGCCCGGCGAGGCGGTGCTGCGCAATAACGATCAGGTCGTAACCACCGGCTCGTCGGTCTATCCGAAGGATCTGATCCTCGGCTATATCGAGGACGCGAGCTTTGACGAAACCGGCGTCGCCAAATACGCCATGCTCCGTCCCGCCGCCGATTTTGACGGATTGGAGCAGGTCTTTATCGTCACGCAATATGTAAACGAGTAAGCGGAGGGCGCCATGCTGGATAAACTCTATATTACGCCGAGGCAATGGCTGCGCATTCTGCGGTGGACGCTGTATTCTCTGCTGCTGCTGTTGGCGATTCTGCTGCAAACGGTGGTGTTCGGCAACCGCACCCTGTTCGGCACGCATCCCGACCTCGTGCCTGTCGTCATCGCCTGCGTCTGCCTGCGCGAGGGCGCGGAGCGCGGCGGCACCTTCGCACTGCTTGGCTCGCTGTTCTGGTATCTGACCGGCGCGGAGCAGGGCAGCGTGTGCATCGTGACGCTGACCGTGCTTCCCGTTGTCGGAAGCCTGCTGTGCCGGACGCTGCTGGCAAACCGCTTTCTCCCCAGCCTGCTCATCACCCTTGTCACCCTGTTTGTGGAGCAGACGGCAATGTTCCTGCTGAAATTTTTCTTTGACGGGCTTTCGGGCAGCTTCTTTGTGTGGAAGCTGCTGCCCTGCGTGGCGGTCTCGCTTCTGGCGCAGCCGCCGGTGTATTGGCTTGTCAAACGCATTGCAAAGATCGGAGCTTCCCATGAATCAACATAAATTTTCCTTTCGCGTCACCGCGCTTATCCTGCTGGCAGCGCTGATGCTCGGCGTTTTTTCCGCGCGGCTGTACAACGTGCAGGTCGTCGAAGGGTCGGCGCAGGAGGCGACTCCCTCCGGCTCTTACACCTACTATACCCGCGTGACCGCCGCGCGGGGCGAGATACTTGACCGCAACGGCAAGGTGCTCGTCGGAAACCGCGCCTCGTTCAATATTGTTTTAATCTATCCGGTGCTGTTCAGCTCCGAGGATCCGAACGGCAGCCTGCGCGCCCTGACGAATCTCGCCGTCGAGCGCGGCTTGGAGATTGTCGACCACCTGCCGGTGACATCGGAGAAGCCCTATGAATACACGAAGGAGCAATATTCCTCCGTATGGAACGGCTATTTCAAGACCTTTTTGGCAGCGCGGGAGTGGGACAGCGATATCTCCGCCCCGCAGCTCATCCGCCGTCTGCGGGAGCGCTACCACATTCCCGACGACTGGACGGAGGAGGAGGCGCGCCGCGTCATCTCCGTGCGCTATGAGTTGGAGCTGCGCCACTGCACGAATCTGCCCAACTATGTCATGCTGGAGGACGTGGACGCGATCTCTCTTGCGGAATTGACGGAGCTGAACATTCCGGGCGTGACCGTCGAAAAATCCACCGTCCGGGAGTATTACACGGACTATGCCGCGCACATTTTAGGCAGAGTTGCGGACATGAACCCCGAGGAATACGAATATTACAAGCAGTATGACTACGCGATGGACGCGAAGGTCGGCAAGGAGGGCTTGGAGAAGGCGTTTGAGCTGGAGCTGCACGCGACGGACGGGATGCTGCAAACCACCATTGCCTCAGACGGTACAATCCTCGAGGAGCACTATATTGTCGAACCGGTGGCGGGCAATAACGTGGAGCTGTCCATCGATATCGACCTGCAAAAGGTCGCCGAGGACGAGCTGGAAAGTCTCATCCTCGACCTGCGGGAGAACGGTCTGAACGGAACCGACCGCGGAAAGGATGCCGAAGGCGGCGCCGTGGTTGCCATGTCGGTCAAGACGGGTGAGGTTTTGGTCAGCGCCAGCTATCCGACCTTCCGGCTGGCGACCTATTCCGAGGATTATAACGACCTGCTGGAGCAGGATTTCGCGCCGCTGTATAACCGCGCCGTGCAGGGCACCTATCCGCCCGGCTCGACCTTCAAGATGGTCACAACCATCGCCGCCATCAACGAGGAGATCATCAAGCCCGGCTATGAGATCATGGATCTCGGCATCTACCGCCGCTTTGAGGACGCGGGCTATACACCGCGCTGTATGCTCTATACCACCTCGAACGGCACGGCGACCCACGGCTCAATCAATGTCATGGAGGCGTTGTCCGTCTCCTGTAACTACTATTTCTATGAGATTGGCTGGATGACCGGCATTGAAGCCATCGATGAGGCGGCAAAGGCGCTCGGCTTAGGCGAATCCACCGGCGTCGAGATCTACGAGGAGACGGGACACCGCGCCAATCCGGAAACCAAGGACGCGCTCTATTCGGGCAGCAGCGGCGCATGGTACGGCGGCGACACGGTCTCGGCAGCCATCGGGCAGTCGGAAAACCGCTTCACGCCGATGCAGCTCTGCTCCTATACGTCGGCGCTTGCCAATCGCGGCGTGCGCTATCAGGCGACCTTCCTGCGCCGTGTGCTGTCCTCGGATTATGAGGAGCTGGTGCAGGCACATACCCCCACCGTCCTGAGCACCTTGGAGATCAGCGACGACGCGTATGCAGCCTATACCGAAGGCATGCGCCTTGCGGTCACCTCCTACAGCGGCACCTCACACGGTCTGTTCGGAGACTATGATGTGGCGGTCTGCGCCAAGACAGGCACGGCAGAGCACGGCTCCGGCGGTTCGGATAACGCCTCGTTCGTCCTCTACGCTCCGGCGGACGACCCTGAAATTGCCATCGCGATCTATGTAGAAAAGGGCGCGCAGGGCGGCAACCTCGGCAAAATCGCGAAGGCGATCTTAGACGTCTACTTCTCCGAAGCCTCCGCCGTAGATACCGTCCCCGCCGAAAACCACCTGAACTGACCTTCTCCCCATTTCTCTGTAGGGCGGGGACATGTCCCCGCCGTCCGCGAAGCGGCAGACAGTACAAACGAACGGATTTGTACGCACTCGGTAGTTCCTACACACGGCGGGGACATGTCCCCGCCCTACAGAAGCCAAGTAAAAAATCCCGAATTGCGCACTTTCACGCAATTCGGGATCATTTTTTCTAAAACAACGTCCATATCCAGTAAATCAACCCGTAAATGGCACTCGCTGCCGTGCCGAACACCAAAACGGGGCCCGCGATGGTAAACATTTTCGCGCAGGTACCGAGGATAAGTCCCTCCGTCTGAAACTCCACGGCAGGGGCGGCGATGGAATTGGCAAAGCCCGTGATCGGCACAAGGGTACCCGCGCCTGCGAGCTTGGCGATATCGTCATACACGGCAAGTCCCGTCAAAAGCGCCGATAAAAAGACCAGACAGACGCTCGTCGCCGTACCGCTCAAGTCCTTGCTGAGGTGCAGTGCCTGAAAGCCGTTCATCAAAAGCTGCCCAATCAGACAGATTAAGCCGCCCGTCCAAAAGGCGTTAAAGCAATTCCTCCAGCACTTACTCTTCGGTGCCAGACTGTCCGCCAGCCTGCCGTATTCCTCATTCGTCATAAGAAATTCTCCCTTCGCTCCGCTTTTTCAGTAGTTTCCCACCGACGGCACAGGTTATACGAAAAAAGAAATTCATTTTTCCGCATAGAACCCGCCGGGCGGGACAAACTAAGGGCGGACACAAAAGGAAGCAGCTTTCATTGCGATCGGATGCGATTCGGAGTGCCAAACCGAGTTGAGCAGTTTCCATAGCGTGTCAAGTGTGCCGCATATTGGGGTATGGTCGGCGCGAACCGTACGGAAAAAGGACAGACGAAGCGCTCGTCTGTCCTTACATATTCATACCCCCTGTAGGGCGGGGACATTTCCCTACATTGCAATCCGCGCGGAGCGCTCCGACACTATTCACTCTTCTCTATTCACTCTTCACTATTCCCTGTTCCCCCAAGTGTCTCATTTTCGGAATGTAAATGTCAATGAAAAAGTGAGCCAGGCGCTCATGAATTTTTGAGCCACCA